>JAGWRI010000281.1 GCA_028876525.1 Gemmatimonadota bacterium
CGGCTTCCCCTGCGGCGGCACCGGCTGCTGCGCCGGCGGCGGCGCGGCCGCGACGTACGGGACGCCGCCCGGGAAGCCGCTCGACGGCGGACCCCGCCGCGGCCGCACGATCGCCGCCTCGGCCGACTTCACCCGGAACAGGTGCGCCGCCAGCTCGCAGTACACCTTGCCCAGCCCGAACGGATCGCGCCGCACCGGCTTCGCCGGCCACGGCACCTTCTGCGCCCCGCTCAGCTGCAGCAGATGCGCCTGCGCCTGCAGCCGGTCGTACGTCGCCTGCTGCAGCTGGTAGTCGTACTCGGCGAACTTGGCCTGCATCTCGCACACCGACATCTCGCGGTCGCTCTTCTGCGCCGAGTCGGCGTCCGTGGCCTGGAAGAAGTTGGTCAC
Organism: Gemmatimonadota bacterium; assembly: GCA_028876525.1. Taxonomy (GTDB): domain Bacteria; phylum Gemmatimonadota; class Gemmatimonadetes; order Gemmatimonadales; family Gemmatimonadaceae; genus JAGWRI01. The sequence goes on from JAGWRI010000281.1 coordinate 391, forward strand.
GTTGCGCATGCGCAGCAGGTCGCGGTCGTAGAACAGCCGCGTGAACTGCTCCGGCTGCGCCGTCGGCACCTCGATCATCACCCCGTGATAGAGGTGCATCAGCAGGTCCACCTTGTTCGACGCCAGGCCCAGCGTCCCGCTGTCGGCGTAGATCGTGCGCCGGTGCGACGGGTTGCTCACGTCGTAGATCACCACGTTCTTCATCCGCTGCGACGCCCGGTCGATCCGCGCCGCGCGCAGATAGAACTTCTGGTCCACGACCGTGTTGATCACCTGCTCCTTGAGCACGAAGCTCGGCTTCGTGCGCGCGATGTCGTTCTGCAGCACCGCCAGCTGGTGGTTCGCCCGCGACAGCACCTGGTCGTTGAAGATCAGCATCACGAACGCCACCGCCGTGCCCGCGATGAGCGTCGGGATCATCAGCGTCCGCATGCTGATCCCGTTGGCCCGCAGCGCCGTGATCTCGTTCTCCGTCGCCAGCCGGCTGTACGCGTACAGCACGGCCACGAGCACCGCCATCGGCAGCGTCATCGCCACCGTGAGCGGCACCGAGAGCAGGAAGAACTCCACCAGCACGTGCCAGGGCAGCCCCTTGCCCACCAGATCGCCCAGCCGCTTGCCCACGTACTGCAGCAGCATCATGGACGTGAGCGCGGTCACCGCGAAGATGAACGGCCCGACGTGTTCCTTAAGGACGTATCTGGTCAGTTTCTTCACGATCGGGCCGTCTGCCCCTCGTCGGCGTGGAACTCCAAGTCTCCCACAGGGTTGTGGGCCGTCGTCCGGCTTGTATATTCCACCCGCCGACCCCTCGATTTCAAGGTCCCCCGGACCGACTCGCCGAAGGACGGCCGACGCGCCTTCAATCCGCCGGCGGCGTCATACCCCACGTCACGCGTTTGGTGCGCGTTTCTCGCCTCCTCGCCGCCCTCTCGTTCCTCGTCCCGGCGCTCGCGTCCGCGCAGCGCGCCGTGCCGAGCGCCGTGGCGCCCGACGCGTTCGGCCCCCGCCGCCTCGTCATGCGCGGCACCCGCCCCGTCTGGGTCCCCGCCGCCGACACCGACACCGCGGCCACCTCGATCTTCGGCCCCGGCAGCGACCTCAACTTCCAGCTCGGCGCCCGCATCGAGGCCCGCGCCGAGCAGGACCGCAACGAGAGCTGCCAGTTCAGCCAATTCTACAACCCGGGCCGCGCCTGCAACGGCACCTTCGCCCCCAATTTCGACTTCCAGTTCTCGGTCCGCAGCACCGGCACCGTGGCCAACCACGTCCACGTGAACGTGGACTACGACTCGCAGCGCGAGTTCGACGCCTCGAACAACATCTCGCTCGTCTACCAGGGCACGCCCGGCCAGGCGCTGCAGCAGCTCCAGGTCGGCAACGTCTCCTTCGACGCCCCCGCGTCGCGGTTCATCACCGCCGGCATTCCCAGCGGCAACTACGGCCTCCAGGCCATCGGCCGCATCGGGCCCCTCGACATCCGCGCCATCGCCGCCCAGCAGACGGGCAACGTCGTCCAGGACCGTGACTTCGAGATCGGCGACAGCGCCTACTCCAGCGGCCGGCTCGACGTCGCCGACTGGCAGGTCGAGGCCCGCCGGTTCTTCTTCACCGTCGACCCGCGCCTGTTCAGGGGCGAGTACCCGAACGTCGACCTCCTCGACCGCGCCCAGATGGCGCGCATCGCCTCGGCGCTGCCCGACACCCTGCGCCCCGTCAAGGTCCTCGTCTACCGCCTGCAGTACGGCACCCAGCCGCAGAACCCCAACGGCCCGCGCTTCCGCATCCTCGGCGACCCGTCGCCGGCGCGCCAGACCTACGACCTGCTGCGCGAGGGTGTGGACTACTACATGGACCCGTCCGAGCTCTGGTTCGCGCTCGTCCGCCCGCTCAACCCCACCAACGAGCGGCTGGTCGTGGCCTACTACGTGCGCATCGACGGGCGCGACACCGTGTGGACCACCACCGGCGGCACCCCCGACGTGCAGGCCACCGCCGCCGACCAGTGGGCCAACCTCGTCTCGGACCCCGGCGTCGGCCCCGGCTCGCCGGCCTTCTACCGCGAGATCCGCTCGGTGTACCGCATCGGCGGCGAGGACATGGTGCGGTCGTCGGTCGCGCTGCGCGTGTTCGCCGGCACGGGCGAGCAGGAGCGCCCCATCGCCGGCCCGGCCCAGACGTACCTCCAGATGTTCGGCCTCGCCCAGGCCAACAACGACGAGCGGTTCGACGTCGAGAACCGCATCTGGCCGCGCCCCAGCGACCCCAATATCAACCTGAACGCCGGCGCCGGCGACCCGCGGCTGGCCGGCAGCACCAGGATCCTCCACGACTACTACCTCGTGATGCCGTCGCTGCGCCCGTTCGCCGAGCGCGACTCGGGGCTCGTCGTGCCCGGCAACCCGAACAACGACGCGATCTACACCACCCCCGACGACTACCTCGTCTCGTCCAACCGCCACCCCGCCTCGGTGTACCGCCTGCGCGTGCAGTACGAAACGCGCGACAACGCCGAGCGGGGCACCATCGCCCTCGGGTCGGTCCAGATCCGCCGCAACTCCGAGCGCATCCTGCTCGACGGCGTGCCGCTCACGCGCGACGTGGACTACCGCATCGACTACGACCTGGGCCGCGTCACCTTCTTCCGCCCCGACACGCTGTTCAACCGGCGGCGCACGGTGAGCGTCCGGTACGAGGAGAACCCGCTGTTCGCGCCCACGCCGACCAACATCTTCGGCCTCACCACGGCGCTGCCGCTGCCCAACGGGGCGCTCCACTTCACGGCCATCTCGCAGTCGCAGCAGTCGGCGTTCACGCGCCCGCAGCTGGGCTTCGAGCCGGCGGCGTCGCTCGTGGCCGGCGTCAACGGCCAGTTCTCGTGGCAGCTCCCGGCGCTGACCGGCGCCCTGCGGGCCATCGGCGGGGCCGACGACCGGCGGCCGGCGCGGCTCACCCTCACCGGCGAGCTGGCCGCCAGCCACCCGCTGCAGAACGCCGACCAGCAGGCGTACGTCGAGTCGTTCGAGGGCACCGGGGGCATCAACGTCAACCTCACCGACGCGCTCTGGTACTACTCCAGCCTGCCCGCGCTGGGGCACACCCTGCCGGCCGGGCTGGCCGGCGTGCTCGACCCGTCGCGCATGGCCACCATGGCGTGGCAGAGCAACGGCACGGGGGCCGACGGCCAGCAGGTGGCGTACACGATCAGCCAGATCGATCCGCGCGTCGCGCTCTCGGGCACCGGGTTCACGGCGCCCGAGACCATGCTCTGGATGACGCTCTACCCGCTGGACGTGGGCGGGGACTTCAACCGCGCCACCGGCCGGTACCAGTGGCAGGTGGCGGGCGCGCCGGCGGGCCGCCGGTTCCGGTCCATCCGCACCGTGCTCAGCCCCACCGGGCTCGACCTCACGAACACCGAATACCTGCAGTTCTGGACGCTGGTCGACACCAGCGTCGTGAACCGCTCCCGGAACCCCACGCTGATCTTCGACGTCGGCGACGTATCTGAGAATTCATATACCTTCTCGCCGGAAACGCTCTACCTGCGCCCGCGGGCCGGGGGCGGCGTCGACAGCGTCTACGCCGGCAAGCGGGTCCAGGGCCTCGACCGCCTCGACAGCGAGCGCGATCCGTTCACCCGCGCCTTCAACGTCGACGTCAACGACACCGGCCTCCCCGGCGACGTCGCCGACTCGCTCGTGGTCGTGGACCCCGACGGCGCCGCCCACGTCGAGCGCGCGTTCGCCGTCTGCCACGCCGTCTTCCGCGCCATCCTCCCCCTGGGCGACACCAACGCCAACTGCACCGTGGGCAACAACCGCCTCGACGAGGAGGACATCGACCAGAACGGCGTCCTCAACTTCGACAGCGCCCACCGCGAGAGCGAGGGCATCCTCCGCTACGTCGTGGACCTCGCCGATCCGTCCACCTACACCCGCGTCGGCGGCACGGCGCTGGTGGCCGACACCGCCGGCGGCGTGGTCACCCACGTGCGCAGGGAGTGGGTCCTGGTCCGCGTCCCGTTCAACGCCCCCGCCGACTCCAACGGCGACGTCCAGCGGCGGCGCATGAAGGCCCTCCGCATCACCCTCGTCTCCGGCGCCGGCACGGCCGACGACCGGTTCGTCCAGCTGCCCATCGACCGGCTGCAGCTCGTCGGCGCCCCCTGGCTGGCCCGCACCGGGCAGGCCATCGCCGGCATCGCCGGCGAGGACGACGCCGGCGGCTACGTCATCACGTCCCTCGTCGGCACCTCCGACCAGGACTCGACGAGCGGCCTGTTCTACGAGTCGCCCCCCGGCGTCACCAACCAGGCCGACACGCGCGCCGCGGCGTACGCGCCGACGTCGGTCCAGATCAACGAGCAGTCGCTGCGCATCCAGGCCGGCGGGCTCCCCCTCTACGGACGCGCCGAGGCGTATTACCGGTTCCCGGCCGGCCAGCAGAACTTCATGGGATACGAGCAGCTCCGCCTCTGGGGCCGGGGGCGCGGCCACGGGTGGGGCGCCGCCGGCGAGCTGCAGATGTACGTCAAGATGGGGCGCGACGCGAACAACTTCTATCTCTACCGCACCCCGGTGAACGCCGGCCAGGGCCAGAGCGCCTGGCTCCCCGAGATCACGGTGGACTTCAACCGCTTCTTCGCCCTCCGCCGGCAATTGCAGAACGCGTATCTCCACGGCGGCGCCGCCGGCGCCGACTCGCTGGCCTGCACCGGCGCGGACTCGGCGATGATCGTCGCCTCGGGGCTCCCCGTGGGCAGCGCCACCCACCGCTACGCCGCCTGCAGCGACGGGTACATGGTGTACACCGTCGAGCCCGGCGTCACCCCGCCCAACCTCGCCGCCGTGCAGGAAATGGCCGTCGGCATCGTGCGCGTGGGGCAGGGCACCGGGCCCACCGCCGTCGTCCCCGGCGACACCCTCGAGCTGTGGGTCGACGACATCCGCCTCGCCCACGTCGTCAACAGCACCGGCTACGCCAGCCAGATCGGCGCCCGGTTCCAGGCCGGCGACGTCGGCGACCTGCGCGTGAACCTCGTGCGCCGCGACCCCAACTTCCGCCAGCTCGGCGACCAGCCCTCGTTCCAGGACCAGCGCACCCTCGAGATCGGCGGCACGGTCCACCTCGAGAAGCTCCTGCCGTCGCGCCTCAACCTCGCCGCGCCGCTCACCGTCGACCGCGTCGTCTCGACCGACGCCCCCACCTTCCTCGGCGGCACCGACCTGCCGGGCGCCGGCATCGCCGGGCTCCGCGCGCCACGCGACGCGATCACCACCTACTCGCTCACCATCCGCCCCGACCGGCCCATCACCGGCACGCCCCTCGCCCCGCTGCTCAACCACCTCTCGGCCACCACCACGCTCACCACCGGCGACACGCGCGACGAGTACACCACCGGCACGAGCCGCCACCTCGACGTGGGCATCGCCTACGACGTCAGCGGCGGCAACCGGAGCGCGCCCCTGCCCGGGTGGATGCGCGGCGCCCTCGGCGCGCTGCCGGGCTGGATGCAGGGCGGCCCCGTGGCCGCGCTCCAGCGCGAGAGCTTCCGCTGGCAGCCCACCGAGTTCCGCCTCACCACCGGCATCACCCACAACGACGACCGGCGGTACTCGTACTTCGCCCCCTCCACGCTGGCCGCCGACACCGCCGTGCGGTCGCTGGCGCTGGATCGCTTCTGGCGCAACGGCGGAGCGGTCGAGTTCCGCCCCACCGACGCGCTCACCGCGCGCTGGGACCTGACCAGCCTCCGCGACCTGCGCCAGTACGGCGACACCAACGCCCCGGGGCTGCTGGCCGGCGCCCAGCGGCGGCGGCTGTTCGGGATGGACGTCGGGATGGAGCGCCAGCGCAACATGGACGGCGACGTCCACTTCGCGCCCCAGGTCTCGGCGTGGATCCGGCCGCGGCTCGACTTCGGGACGCAGTACGGCATGCTGCGCGATCCCAACTCGCCGTCGCTGCTGCTCGTCACGCTCCCCACCGACAGCGCCGGCCACTACGTCCTGCCGGCGCGCATCACCGCGTCGCAGACGCTGAGCGCCGGCTTCGCGCTCGATCCCGGCCGGCTGTTCGGCGCCTACTCGGGCGACACGGCGCTGGACCGCCGGGTGGCGCGGCTGTTCTCGCCCATCGACGTGAACTATTCACGAAGTCTTCTATCCGCGCTCGACGGGGCGCCCGGCGACGGCTCGCTGGCCCTCCAGCTCGGGCTCGGCAACGTGGGCGGCTACCGCTACGTGGGCGGCGTGCCCGCCTCCACCGCCGGGTTCACCGGCACGTGGACCGCGAACCTGGCGCTCACCCTGCCCTACGGGGTCGCGTTCATCAACCGGTTCCGGCTGGTGGACAACCAGAACTGGATCCGCCGCCTGGACGACACGCAGGGCCAGGTCACCGGGCGCACGACCACCTTCCCCGACTTCAACCTGCGGTGGAACTGGCGCCCCACGGCGGCCAACCCGATGCCCTGGATCACGGCCGTCGGCGCCAACGCGGGCTACACCCGCGCGGTGGCCACGGCCACGCTCCTCTCCGACCTCAACACCGCGGCCCCCGACCTGCGCCGGGCCTGGGTGTACTCGTACCCGGTGAGCGCCAGCGTCAACTGGAACTTCGGCGGCCTGAGCACGGCCGGCGGGTACACGCTCACCCAGCGCATCGACTCGCTGCCCGGCAGCTACGCCCGCGGCCGCAGCGAGGACGTGAACGTCGACATCGGCCGCTCGTTCCGCATCCCGGACTCGTGGGGGCTGGGGCTCAAGAATGCCGTGCGGGCGCGGTTCGGACTCCAGCAGAGCCGCACGCTCAGCTACGTCTACGCCGACGACGGGAGCGCGAAGAGCCGTCTCGTGGACCTCGGCCGGTCGGCGATCAACCTCAACGCCGACACCGACCTGTCGCAGACGATGCAGTTCACCTTCCAGGTCTCGCGCATCGTCACCTACGACAACAACCTCAACCGCCGGCTCAACCAGTTCGTGCTGTCCACCATCCTGCAGATCCAGTTCGCCAGCGGCCCGCTGCGATAGCCGGCATCAAGAACGGGGAACTGCAGATTCAACGGATGATCCGGGTACTGCAACGGCACCTGCAACTGCAAGACTGGGGGGGCTTCAAGGGGAGATCGGTTCGCCAGGCGTGCCGAGTCTCTCCCTGAAGCCCCCCACCTCGTGCGGTTGTAGTACCGATCTCATCCGGCAGTCCGGATCATCTGCCGTTCCTCTTCTTGATGCCCGCCCGGCGCCCGTGACTAGTAGAGGAGCGAGTAGTCCAGCCGGATCCCGCGCCCGGGCTGCGGCACGAAGTCCTTGATCACCGACAGGTTGTCGCGGTAGAGCGTGTTCAGCGCGTTGTCCAGGTGCAGGCCGAGGTTCGACACCAGCCCGCCGTGCACCAGGCGCATGCCCACGCCCAGGTTGAGCAGCGCGTAGCCGGCGGTCGGCGTGTCGCCGTCGCCCAGCCGGTTCTGCGCCGCCGCGCCGCGCACCTCCACCATGCCGTTGAACCGGTCGTCCTGGTACGTGGCGCGCAGCAGCCCGCGCAGCGGCGGAATGAACGGCAGCGGCTGGTCCAGCCGCGTGTCCTGCGCGTTCACGTAGTCGGAGCTTCCGCGCAGGGCCCAGTGCGGCGCCAGCTGCACCGTGGCCGCCACCTCGTACCCGTACAGGCGCGCCGTCGTGGACGCGAACTGCCGCACCGGGAAGTCCTGGATCGTGTCGCCGCGCAGGAACGCGTAGATGTAGTTGGTCAGGAAGTTGGCGTACGGCGACAGCTCGAACGTCACGTTGCCGTAGTCGCCCTTGAGCGACGCGTCGAAGCCGAGCCCCGTTTCGGGCTCGAGGCCGGCCGACCCGATGGAATACGTGCCGCTCGGCGCGTCGAGCCCGTTGGCGAACAGCTCCTGCACGGTGGGCGCCCGGAACGACCGCGCCACGCTCAGCGTCCCGATCAGGTGCGGCGTGAGTTTCTGCACCGCGCCCACCGACGCCGTGAACGCGCCGTGGCGGCGCGACTCGTCCAGCGTCCGGAACACCGAATCGGTGGACTGCGGATACGGGTCGGTCTGGATCGCGTTGAAGTCGTAGCGCACCGCGCCCTGGAGGCGGGTGTTCGCGCCGGCCCGGTACTCCTCGTACACGTACGCGGCCAGGTCGCTCGTCGTCGAGTTCGGCCCCAGCGGCTGGTCGCCCGAGATCGTCAACGCCTGCAGGTCGGACCACAGGCCGATCGTGCCGCTCAGCCCGCCCACCGGGCGCTGCTGGAACTGCACCACGGCGTTGAACGAGGTCTTGTGAAAGTGGTTCGCCTGCGGATCCGACACGCCCGTGGAATCCTGCGCCGTCGGGAACTCCGAGTGGTTGTAGTTGTTGTAGCTCGCGTTGGCCGTGATCCGCTCCACCCACGACGAGCCGCCGGTGTTGAACAGGCTGCGGAATTCCACCGTGTTCCGCTGCTGCGAAATCCGCGACGTCGTGGGCGGCACGGTCAGCCAGTCCGCGTTCGGCGGCACCCCCGGAATGCCGTAGTTCATCTCGTAGTGGTTGGCCCCCACGCCGATCGTGCCGAAGTCGCCCTGGTACGAGTAGCCGGCGCCCCCCTGGCTGCTGCGGTTGTCCGACTGCGGAATGCGGCTCAGCAGGAACTGGGCCCCCGTGCCCGGGTCGGTGTACGTCCCCTTGGGAATGCCGACGTCGCCCGCGTGCAGCGCCCCGGCCGAGACGCGGAAGGCCGACCCGCCGGTGGTGTACACGTTGTTGAAGTAGCCGGAGTACTCGTTGCTCACCGAGTTGCCCTCGAGCGCCACGGTGCCGGCGAGCGGATGGTCCGAGGCCGTGGGCACGAGATTGGTGATCACGTTCACCAGGCCGCCGATGGTGTTGGGCCCGTAGAGAATCGAGGCCGGGCCGCGCACGACGTCGATCTGCTGGATGCTCATCGCGTCGATCGGCGTCGCGTGCGCCGGATCGTACGTCGCGATGTCGCCCATGCGGAGCCCGTTCTCGAGCACCAGCACCTCGTTGTCGCCCAGCCCGCGCAGGATCGGGCGCGACGGCGCCGAGCCGTTGCCGCGCACCGAGACCCCGGGCAGGTCCGAGATCTTTTCCGCGAAGCTCGTCCCCGGGCTGTTGTCGAACTGCTCCCGCGACATCGACTCCGCCGACTGATACTGCTCGTCGGCCGGCCGCGCCGTGGGCGACGCCGACACCACGATCTGCTCGAGCGGGATCGCCGTCGCCGTGAGCGCGAAATCGGCCGTCACGGTGCCGGCCGCGACCTGCACGGTGTCGGTGGCGGCCTCGTAGCCGGTGAGCCCGACGAAGATCCGGTACGTGCCCGGCGCGACGTCGCGAAAGCTGAACCGCCCGCGCGCGTCGGTGCGCTCGGCGCGGTCCAGCTCCAGCAGGCGCACCGTCGCGCCCACGATCGGCTGGCGTCCGGCGCGCACGGCGCCGGAGACGGTCTGCGCCGCGGCGGGGCGGGGGGCGAACGCGAACGCCGCCAGCGCGAGCGCGGCGGCCGGGACGAACCGGGGGACTGAAGCGGTCAAGATCGCTCCTCGAGGGTCGGAGGGCTGGCCCGTATCCGGGGGGAAGTGCCGTGCGGCACGAACAACATACGGGCGCGGGCGCCCATTCGTTGCACCTTCGCGCCCGGCGAGGCGAACGCCCGCAATCCCCCTCTTCGAGCAGTTGTCGTGTGCGCACCGTCCGCCTCGTCTGCCGTTCACACCCTCCGTTCTTGATGCCCGCCCGCCGCGCCGAACGTCGCGTCCACGATGCGCAGGAAGCTGCGCTCCTCGCGCACGATGAACCGCTCGCGCCGCGCCGTCGCGAAGTTGGCGCCGGCGTCCGGGTCGGCCCGCAGCCGCGCCCGGTAGCGCTCGTACGAGGCCAGGTCGTCGAACGCGATCAGCGCGTAGGCCACGTCGTTCGTGCCCTCGTCGGGCAGGAAGTAGCCCACCAGGCGCCCGCCGCAGCGCGGGATGATCGGCGCCCACGCCTCGGCGTAGGCGCGGAAGCCGTCGAGCTGGAACGGGTCGATCTGATAGCGGATGCAGCAGGCGATGGGCACGGAGCGCTCCCGGGTGGCGTGGCGGTCCGTCCAACCTAGCCCTTGCCGAACATTCACGCTTCGATAGAATTCGAAGCATGGATGCTCCCCACGACGTGGATGCGGCCGTGTCGCGCATCGCCGCCGCCATCGGCGACCCGGCCCGCGCGCGGATGCTGTTCACCCTGCTCGACGACCGGGCGCGCACCAGCACCGAGCTGGCGCACGTCGCCGGCGTCTCCCCGTCCACGGCCAGCGCCCACCTGGCCCGGCTCCGCGACCAGCGCCTCGTGCGCGTCGACGCGCAGGGCAAGCACCGCTACTACCGGCTGGACGGCGCCCGCGTGGCCCGGGCGCTGGAAGAGCTGAGCGTGCTCGCCGGGCGCCCCCGCCACGCGTTCGTGCCCAGCACCCCCGACCGCCTGCGCGGCGCGCGCACCTGCTACGACCACGTCGCCGGCGCGCTCGGCGTCATGCTCCATGACCGTTTCCGGTCGCTGGGCTGGCTCCGCGCCGCGGCCGACGACAGCGGCTACCAGATCACCACGAAGGGCGTCGAGGGGTTCGGCGCCCTCGGCGTCCGGCTGGACGACGCCCGCGCCGCGCGCCGGCGCTTCGCCTTCGGCTGCCTGGACTGGAGCGAGCGCCGCTCGCACCTGGGCGGCGCGCTCGGCGCGGCGTTCCTCGACCTCCTCCTGCGCCGGCACTGGGTGGCGCGCCATCGCGACGACCGCGCGCTCGAAGTCACCGCGCTCGGCCGCCGCGAGCTCTCGTCCCGCCTGGGCGTGCTCACCTGATGCGCCAGGCCGGCATCAAGACCGGAGGTTCTGGACAAGACGATCCGGACGAGCCGGACAAGGCGGGGACTACGAACACAACTGCAACTGCAACTCATCTGCCGTCCACACCCTCCGTTCCTGATGCCCGGAATGGCGCATTTCGCCGCGGCCCGTGTATACTGGCCTGTCCCCCGCGCGCTCCTTCACCCGACACCGTAAAACCGCTCGTGCGAATGTCTCTCGTGGCGTGCCTCGCCGCGCTCACCCTGTCGTCGTGCGGCCGCTTCGCCGGCCCGCGCACGGCGTTCGACGGCAACGCCGCGTACGCGATGGTCGGCACGCAGGTCGGCTTCGGCCCCCGCGTCCCCGGCTCCGTGGGGTGGCAGAAGACCGGCGACTGGATCGTGGCCACGCTCAAACAGCTCGGCGACTCCGTGACCGAGCAGCGCTGGATGCACGTCACCCCGAAGGGCGACACCGTGCCGATGCGCAACATCATCGCGCACATCGCGCCCGCCGACGCGCAGCGCGTGCTGTACGTGACGCACTGGGACACGCGCCCCACGGCCGACAACGATCCGGTGATCGGCAACCGCACCAAGCCCATCCCGGGCGCCAACGACGGCGCGTCCGGCGTCGCGCTCCTGCTCCAGGTCGCCGCCGCGCTCAGGAAGACCCCGCCCACGGTGGGCGTCGATCTCCTGTTCGTCGACGGCGAGGACTACGGCGACTTCACGAACTACTCCGACACGACGAGCAATCCCGACGTCCTCATCGGCTCGACCTACTACGCGCGCCACATGTCCAAGGACAGCCTGCCGCTGTACGGCGTCCTCTGGGACATGATCGGCGACAAGGACCTGGACATCTACCAGGAAGGGAACTCGGTGGCCGACGCGCCCGAGGTCGTGTCGCTGGTCTGGAAGACCGCCAAGGATCTGGGCTACAGCAAGTACTTCATTCCCCAGACCGGCGAGACCCTGATCGACGACCACGTCCCGTTTCTGGACAACGGGCTCCACATGATCGACGTGATCGATTACGACTACGGACCGAAAACGGCCCAGTACCCCGAAGGATGGCATCACACGATGCAGGACACGCCGGACAAGGTCTCGGCGCAGAGCCTGCAGATCGTCGGGGACGTGGCCGTGAAGCTGGTGACCGGCAAATAGAGACGGCTCGCCATGGAACGATGATGGTCGCCGCCGCCCGCGGCCCTATCGTCGTCCCATGCCTACCCGCTCCGAACGCCGGGCCCTCGCGTTCCTGGGCGCCGTGATCTGCCTCGGCGCCGGCGTTCGCGTCGTCCGCGCCCGCGAGGTCCCTCCGCCTCCGCCCGCGGCTCGCCGCGCGCTGGACGCCCAGATCACCGCCGTGGATTCGGCGCGCCGAGCGCCGCCCCCGCCCCCGCCC
>JAGWRI010000282.1 GCA_028876525.1 Gemmatimonadota bacterium
CGCCCGCCGCGCCGCCCAGCCAGCGCGCGAGCCGCGCCGAGGCCAGCGTCCGGGTCAGGACCGACCGGCTCGACCAGCTCATCGACATGGTGGGCGAGCTGGTCATCGCGCAGGCGATGATCACGGAGGACGACGTCCTCCGCAACACCACGTTGCACGGGCTCGCGCGCAAGGTGTCCGACGCGAACAAGATCGTGCGCGACCTGCAGGACCTGAGCATGGGGATGCGCATGGTGCCGCTGCGCGGCGCGTTCCAGAAGGTGACGCGGCTGGCGCGCGATCTGGCGCGCCGCTCGGGCAAGCAGCTGGACGTCGTGATCGACGGCGAGGACACGGAGATCGACCGCAACCTGGTGGAAGTGCTCTCCGATCCGATCGTGCACATGGTGCGCAACGCCACCGACCACGGCCTCGAGTCGCCCGCCGAGCGGCGCTCGGCGGGCAAGCCCGCGACCGGCCGGCTCTCGATCGCCGCGTATCACGCCGGCGGGAACGTCGTCGTCGAGATCGCCGACGACGGCCGCGGCCTCGACCGCTCGAAGATCCTCCGCAAGGCGGTCGCCATGGGGCTGGCCAGCGACGCCCAGACGCTCTCCGACCGCGATGTCTACGAGCTGATATTCGCGCCCGGCTTCTCGACCGCCGAGGCGGTGACCGACATCTCGGGTCGCGGCGTGGGCATGGACGTGGTGCGGCGGAACGTCGAGGCCATGCGGGGGCGCATCGAGATCGACGCCCGCCCCGGCCGCGGGACGCGGTTCGTGATCCGCCTTCCGCTCACGCTGGCCATTACCGACGGCATGGTCGTCCGTGTCGGGGGCGAACGCTACATCGTGCCCACGCTGAACATCCAGGTGAGTTTCCGGCCGGAGACCGGGATGCTGTCCACGATTGCCGGGCGCGGGGAGATGGTGACGCTCCGCGGCGAGGTCCGGCCGCTCGTCCGGCTCCACCGGCTGTTCGGGATTGTCGGCGCCGAGGAGGACCCGCGGCGCGCGCTGCTCATGGTGGTGGGCGACGGCGCGCAGTCCGTCGCGCTGCTCGTGGACGAGCTGCTTGGCCAGCAGCAGTTGGTGGCCAAGTCGCTGGGTCGGGGGCTGGGCGTCGCGCCCGGCGTGTCGGGCGGCGCGATCCTCGGCGACGGCCGCGTGGGGCTGATACTCGACGTCCATTCGCTGGTCGCGCTGTCCCGCGCCGCCGGCGCGTACGACGGCCCGGGCTCGCGCGTGGCGTAGCGGCCACTCAAGAAAGTGGCCGCACCGGCCGACCCTCATCAGTGGAACGCGGCACGGTCGGTGCCGGTTCCGCCGACTTCGACCAGGAGAACGGACCATGCACACCGGTGACGCCGCGATCGCGACGCCCGCGGCTTCTCTCGCCGGCAAGTTTCTCACCTTCTTCCTCGGCAACGAGGAGTACGGGCTCGAGATCCTCAAGGTCCATGAGATCATGGGCATGCTGCCCATCACGCGCGTGCCCCGCACGCCCGATGCGGTCCGGGGCGTGATCAACCTGCGCGGCAAGGTCATTCCCATCGTCGACCTGCGGGTGCGGTTCCGGATGCCGGGCGAGGACGTGGACGAGACGTGCATCATCGTCGTCCAGGTCCGCGGGGCGCTGATGGGCGTGGTGGTCGATCGGGTGTCGGAGGTGGTCGCGATCGCGGCCGCCGACATCGAGGCGGCCCCCGAGTTCGGCGCCGACGTCGACACGCGATACCTGCTCGGCCTGGCCAAGGCCGGCGGCCGCGTTCGCCTCCTGCTCGACATCGACCGCGTGCTCGCCAGCGAGCACGTCGGCGACCCGGCTTCGCCGTCCACGACCACCGACTGACGCCGCCGTCCCGGCGCGCTCGCCTCAACGGAGAGAGAGATGTTCAGCAATCTGAAGATCGGGAGCAAGCTGCTCGTGGGATTCCTCGCCATCGCCGCGCTTTGCGCGCTGGTGGGCGGCGTCGGCATGGTGGCCATGAGCCGCATGTGGTCGCGCACGCTCGAGATCGCCAACACGCAGGTGCCGGCGATGACCGGCCTGGGCCACATCGACGTCGGCGTCTCGGATCTCAGCCGGATCGAGCTGGGCCTCTTCGCGGCGCGCCAGGCCCGCCAGACCGTCGAGGTCAACGCCCTGCGCGATGCCTACCAGTCGACGCTGCACGACGAGATCGAGGCCGGGTGGAAGCTCTACGAGCCGCTGCCGCGCACGGCCCAGGAAGATTCCCTCTGGACCGATTTCACGGCGCAGTACAACGCCTACAAGGCGCATCTCGACACCGCCGTTCCGCTGCTCGCCACGGGCGACGCCGGTGCCGCGAACGGCGCCGTGCAGGAAGGCCTGGCTCTCTACATCTCGGTCAAGCGCGTGCTCGCCAAGATGCAGGGGTTGCAGGCCGCCGACGCCCAGGAGAACGCCGCGGCCGCCGCGATCAGCAATCGCACCGGGCGCATCCAGCTCGCGCTCGGCATCGGCCTGGCCGTGTTCCTCGCCATCACCCTCGGCTTCCTCATCACGCGGGGCATCACCCGGCCGCTGCTCGCCGTCGTGGCCCGCACCGAGGATCTGCGCGCCGAAGCCATCGCCCAGCTCGGGACGGCGGCCGAGGCCATTGCCGCCGGCGAATTCCACGTCAGCGTGGCGATCACCACGCCGCCGCTCGAGGTGTCCTCGCACGACGAGCTGGGTGACCTGGCCGAGACGTGCAACCAGATCATCGCCCAGTCGCGCACCACCGTGGCGGCCTTCGAGAAGGCCCGGCGTTTGTTGCAGGACGTCATGACCGATGCCGCCGCCCTCAACGAGGCGGCGCTCGCCGGCCGGCTCGACGCCCGCGCCGACGCCGAGAAGTACAGCGGCGGCTATGCCGAGATGGTGCGCGGCCTCAACCGCCTGCTCGAGACGATGGACGGCGCGATCGACGCGTCGGGCGGCGTCCTGGAGCGTGCCGCCAACCGCGATCTCACGTCGCGCATGACCGGGCAGTTCTCGGGCGCCTTCGGCCGCCTGCAGCGTACGATCAACGCGACCATCGAGAACCTCGACGGCGCGCTGGCCGACGTGGCAATGGCCAGCGAGCAGGTGGCTGCCGCGTCCGATCAGATCAGCGCCGGCAGCCAGTCCCTCGCCCAGGGCGCGTCGGAGCAGGCCAGCGCCATCGAGGAGGTGTCGTCCAGTCTGCAGGAGGTGGCGTCGATGGCGCGCCAGAGCGCCTCCAACGCGCAGGATGCCCGCGGCCTGTCCGACGGCGCCCGGTCGGGCACGCAGGCCGGCGTGCAGAGCGTGCAGCGGCTCTCCGACGCCATGAACCGGATCAAGGCCTCGTCGGCCGCGACGGCCAAGATCGTGAAGACGATCGACGAGATCGCCTTCCAGACCAACCTTCTCGCCCTCAACGCCGCCGTCGAGGCCGCCCGCGCCGGCGATGCCGGCAAGGGATTTGCCGTCGTCGCCGACGAGGTCCGGAACCTCGCCATGCGGTCGGCCGAAGCGGCGCGCAACACCGCCGGCCTGATCGAGGAGTCGGTGCGCAACGCCGAGCAGGGCGTCGTCGTGAGCGCCGAAGTGGAGCGCAGCCTGACCGACATCGAGCAGCGCGTGGCGCGCGTCGCGGACGTCATGGCCGAGGTGGCCGCGGCCAGCGAGCAGCAGACGCAGGGCATCGTCCAGATCAACGCCGCCGTCGATCAGATGAACGCCATCACCCAGCAGGTGGCCGCCAGCTCCGAGGAGTCGGCGTCGTCGTCCGAAGAGCTGTCGGGACAGGCCGATCGCATGCGCGCCATGGTGGGCGAGTTCCGGCTCACCGTGCTGGCCGCGCCCGCCGCGCCAACCGCCGGAGATGGACCGCGTGCGCGGACCGCCGACGCCGCGCGGCCAACGCACCGGGCGCCCCTGCGCCGCCCGGCGTCCCTGCGCGCCGCGCG
>JAGWRI010000283.1 GCA_028876525.1 Gemmatimonadota bacterium
ATGGCTGGGCCGCCCGCTGGGTCCGCCAGGCGGTGGAATCGCACCCCGGCATCCCCGACCACCAGCGGCGCGACACCGAGCGCCGCGCCCGCCAGATTGCCGACTTCGCGCGCGAACGGCTCGCCCCCGCGGGCTGCGCGCTGTCGCAGGCGCAGCTCGTGATTGCCCGCGCGCTCGGGTTCGCGAGCTGGCCGGCGCTGATCGGGCACGTAGAACAGCTCGTGGACCGCGAATCAGCGGGCTCCGCGTTCGAGCGCGCGGCCGACGCGATCGTGAGCGGCGACCTGCCCGCGCTCGAGCGGCTGCTGGCCCAGCATCCCGCCCTCGTGCGCGAACGGTCGAGCCGAGAACACCGCGCCACCCTTCTCCACTACGTGTCGGCCAACGGCGTCGAGAGCTGGCGGCAGAAGACTCCCCCGAACGCCGTGGACGTCGCGCGCCTGCTGCTCGACGCGGGCGCCGTGGTGGACGCCGAAGCCGACGTGTACGGCGGCGGGGCCACGACGCTCGGCCTGGTGGTCACCAGCGCGCATCCCCGCGCGGCGGGCGTGCAGAACGCGCTGGCCGACCTGCTGCTCGACCGCGGTGCGCGCATGCACGCCCGCGTCGCGTGGTACTGTCTCATGAACGGCTGCCCCGAGGCGGCGGCGCACGTGGTGGAGCGCGGGGCGCCGCTGGACCTCGAGTCGGCGGCCGGCATCGGGCGGCTGGACTACGTGGCGCGCTGCTTCGAGCCGCCGCGCGCTCCGTCGCCGGCCGAGGTGGCCGCCGCGCTCAGGATGGCGACGTGGTACGACCGCCGCGACGTCGTGCGCCACCTGCTGGACCGGGGCGCCAACCTCGCGGCGCGCGATGCGAAGGACGGGAGCACGCCGTTGCACCTCGCGGCGTACTGCGGGAACTCGGCGGTGGTCGAGTTGCTGCTCTCTCGCGGGGCCGCGGTCGACGCGTTGGACGCGGAGCGGGCGACGCCGCTCGCGTGGGTGCTGCACGCCCGGCTGGAGGAGCGGCGGGCACGCGGCGAGTACCCGGCGGTTCTGCGCGCGCTGGCGGCGGCGGGCGCGGAGGTGCGGCCGGAGTGGCTGGAGGACCCCCGGGTGCGCCGCGAGCCGGACCTGTACCGAGCCCTGGCACGAGATGCCGCCGGCGACGAGCGCTCGGCGCCGCGGGAGCCGGAGGCGGACCGCGCGGAGGGGCCGCCGGCGCGCGGCGAGTAGCCGGTTGGCGTCGGGGCGGGGCCGGCGCGCCGCGAACAGCCGCCGCCGGCGCGCGCCGAGGCGGGGGCGGAACCTCCGGAGCGTAGCGCGGTAGGACCGGAGGAATGGCGGGGCTCGCCGGAGGACCCGCCGCTCTGCACGGAGGAGTGGGCGGGGCGTGCGGCACGGTCGCCGCCGCACACCGAGGAGTGAGCGGTGCACTTGGAGAAATGGCCGGTGCCGGTGGAGGAACGGGCGGTGCGCGTCGAGCAGCCGGCGGCGCGTCACGCGGCGCCGCTGCTGCTTCTGCTCTCCCTGCTCGCCGCGGCCTGCGCCGGCTCGTCGTCGCTCGCACCGCGATCCGGCGTCACGCTGCTCGTGATCAACGGGACGTGCGCAAGCGGCGCCTGCCAGTCGCTGGACATGCTCGCGTTCCCGAGCAACGGGCCGGTCACCCCCGGAGGCCTCTGGTCTCTCCACCTCGGCACGTCGGCGGCGTCGCAGATCTGCGTCGCGATCCCCGCGTCGGCGACGTTCACGGTCAGCGGACCGACCAGCACCTCGGTCACCAGGTGGACGAACGCGATGCCGCTCTCGCTGGGCCTCGTGCCGCCGGGCCAATCGGCGTTTCAGGCGGTGCCGAGCACGGCGCCGTTCGTGCCCGCCACGGCGCAGGGGTGGACGGTGACCCTGCCCGACACGGCGGCGCCGATTCCCTCGGGGCCGTGCAAGCCGTAGCGGTCAGTTCGCCGTCCCCGCCCTGAGATACGCCACCAGCGCGTCCAACTCGCCGGCGGGCAGCGCGTAGCCCCGCTTCGCCACCCGCGGGTTCATCTCCTGCGGCGCCACGATCCACTTCCGGATGTCCCGCTCGACCAGCCGCGCGCCCACGCCGTCCAGCGGGTGGGCCGGATTCCCCTCGCCGCCCAGCGAGTGACACCGGCCGCACCGCTGCGCCTGGTACACGGCCCGCCCGCGCGCCACGAGGTCCGACGTCGCGGCCGACGGAGCCACGGCCGCGTCGCGCGGCGCGTTGCGGATCAGCGCGAACGCCGCGGCCATCAGCACGATCACGAGACCGGTCACGGCCACGAGCAGCCTTGCCAGCAGTATGCGCATGCGCGTTACGCCATGTCGAACAGTTCGGTGTGAATCCGGCCCATCGGAATGCCAAGTCCGTGCAGCGCGCGCTCCATGGCCCGCGTCATGGCGTCGGGTCCGCACAGGAAGTAGTCCACCTCGCGCCGGTTGCCGGGCAGGTGCCGGTCGAGCATCTCCGGCGTGATCCAGCCGGTCTCCCCCTCCCACCCATCGGGCGGCTCGGCCAGCACATACGTCACCTTCAGGTTCATGCGCGACCGCAGCTCCTCGATGGCCTCGCGGAAGGTCATCCGCTCCCACCGGCGGTAGGCGTAGAACAACATTACAGGACGCGTATCGCGCCGCTGGGCCATGGCCCGGAGCATGCTCATGTGCGGCGCGATGCCGATGCCGCCGGCAATGAAGACGTAACCCGGCGCCGGGCGCCCGTTGGGCGTGAATGCGCCGTACGGGCCGTCCACGTACGCCGTCTCTCCCGGCTGCACGCTTCCCACGGTGCGCGTGAAGTCGCCCAGCTCCTTGATCGTGAACTCCAGATGCCCCGAGGCCGAGGGCGCCGACGAGATCGAGAAGGGATGCTCGCGCATCGCGAACGGACTGGCGCGCAGGGTGAGCCAGGCGAACTGCCCCGGCTGGTGGCGAAAGCCCAGGTGCCCGCGCGGCTCGACCACGACGGTCCACGCGTCCCCGCGCTCGGCCCGCACCTCCTTCACGTCGTACGGTCGGCGCAGCATGCGCCACGGGCGCGCGGCCCGCACGTAGGCCGTCGCGCCCACGCACGAGGCGCCGATCAGGATCCAGAGCCCGCGCTTCCAGGGCGTCGAGAGGTAGTTGCCGGCACCCGCGATGTGCGTGAAGGCCAGCGCGAGCGCGGCCACCGCCAGCCCGGCGTGCCAGCGCCGCCAGCCGTCGTAGCCGATCCCCAGCGGCTTGCGCCACCACGAGGCGACGATCAGCGCCGCGAGCGCCGGCACCGCGGCGACCCCCGCCGTCATCTCCCAGGGCGCGCGCGCCGGATTCAGGTAGCGCAGCACCGCGGGGTCCACCGCGGCCAGGATCACCGGGTGGGCGACGACGAGCGCCAGCGCCACCAGGGCGACGTAGCGGTGGAAGTAGTAGATGATGTCGATGCCGAACGGCGCGGCGGCGCGCTTGAAGCGCGCCGTGAGCATGAACTGCACGCCCATCATGGCGGCGCCGGCAAAGCCCAGGGCCACGGCAAAGTCCCACCAGAACCCGCCGTTCCGCTGCTGCGGACCCGCGAGCAGCACGAACAGGGGCGCCGCGACCATGCCGAGGTAGACCGCGATCCAGAACGACGCGCGAACGATCTGCATCCCGACCATGTAGTCACGCCCGAAGGGCGGGCTTCATGAAGTCGGGCGAGCCCCTGCGCCGTGCGGGGCAAGTCCGGACAGGCCGCGGTGCTTGGGGGCCGGTGTAGCTTTCCGCCATGGCCCTGACCTCCACCATGCACACCTTCGACGTCGCGCTGAGCAACGTGGACCGCGGCGTGTACGAGACGCTGGCCATCAAGGCGGCGCGCCACCCGTCGGAGTCCGAGGAGTACCTGGCGGTGCGCGTGCTGGCCTATTGTCTGGAGTACGCCGAGGGAATTGCCTTTTCCCGGGGGCTGAGCGAGCCCGACGAGCCGGCGATCTCCGTGCGCGACCTCACGGGAGCCCTGAAGTCGTGGATCGAGATCGGGGCGCCCGACGCGGCCCGCCTCCACAAGGCGAGCAAGGCAAGTCCCCGCGTGGCGGTGTACACGCACAAGGATCCCCGGCTGCTGCTGCGCGGGTACGAGGGGCAGCGGATTCACCGGGCCGAGCAGGTGGAGCTGTACGCCCCCGACCGGGAGCTGGTGGACGCGCTGGTGCGGCAGCTGGACCGCCGGGTGTCGTTCGCGCTGACGGTGACCGACGGTCAGCTCTTTCTGGACGTCGGGGGGCGCACCGTGAGCGGGGCGCTGGCGCGGATCGCGCTGCCGGGCTGACGCCGCCAGGCCTGTTGAGGCGTCCCCATCGGGAGCGATCGGCATTGACGAAACGCTGATTCGGTGCAAGATGGAGCATTCCGGAGGCCCCCCGTGATCTCCATCCGTGAAATCGTCCGTGGCGCGCTGACCCGTGTGGCGCCGGCCGTTGCCGCATTCATGGGCGCGGTGTTCCTCACCCGGTTCATCGAGTACCCCGGCAGCGGATACGCGTGGGCGCTGGTCCCGCTGGCCACTGAAGCGCTTGCCGCCGCTGTCGGATACGCGGCCGTGCTGACGGCATTCCGCCCGCGGCTCCATCCATCGGCCAATGTCGCCGGCCGCCGGGGCCTCCTGGTGGGCCTGTACACGCCGCTCGGCATCCTGATCGCGTCGTTCCTCACCGAGGGGGTCGGGCTCGCCCGCGTGGCCACCGTGACCGCCGCCGTGAGCGGGCTCATTACCCTCGGGTTGTTCTTCCCCTGGCTCACCCCCGAGCCGGGCGGGCGGCTGCGCGGGGACGATGCGGCGGCTGCCGAGGCGCTGCCCGACGGTGCCGCGATCGATTCGGTACCGTCGGGCAGTCGCGCTCGGGAGCGCGCCGGCTCCTAGCGCCCCCGGCTCCCCTTCCTGAGGCGTGCCCGCAGCCACTCGGCAAGGCGATCCTCGGAGAGCGATCCCGCCGCCAGCGCCACGATCGCCGCCACGACGTCCTCCTCGGTCGCGTCGAACCGCGCGCCGTTCAGCTCCAGGAACACGACCATCACGATGAACGCAATGCGCTTGTTCCCGTCGCGGTACGGATGGTTGCGCGCGAGCCCGAATCCGTATGCCGCCGCCAGCGCGGCCAGGTCCGAGCCGGGCTCGTAGTGCCATCTCTGGCGTGGCCGCGCCAGCGCCGACTCCAGCGCGTTCTCGTCGCGTACGCCGGCCAGGCCGCCGTGCTCCCGGACCTGGTCCAGATGCACGGCGTCCACCACCACGCGCGGCACCCACCTGGGCTCGCGCACCGGTTACCTGGCAAGCTCTCGCAATGCGCTCCGGTACTTCCTGGCCGTCTTCGACGCCAGCGCGAGCGCCTTCTCGACCGTGGGGTCGTAGGGGCTGAGCAGAATCCCCTGCTCCGTCTCCACTGCCAGCACCCGGTCGCCCGGCTCGAGATGCAGCCGCTCGGCCATGTCCTTGGGCAGGGTGGTGCCCACCGACCCACCCACCTGGCGCAACTTCAGCTCGCGGACCATGAACTCCTCCCGATTCGGCGTTCCAGCAAAATGTAGCACAGATGTGCTACTCCGCCAAGCGGCGGCCGGGGTCGGCGCTGGAGCTCACGGGACGCCAACCCGGGAGCGCCAGCGTGGCGGGCGTCTCGCCCCCGGCCTATCCTTCGGATCGCGCGTTCCTCTCCACACACCCCAACGCATGACCCGCGTCCCCCGGAACCTCGCGCGTGCGGCGACCGCGGGGGCCATGGTGGTCCGTCTGAATCGAGACTCCTACGACCGCATCGCACCCGAGTGGGACCGCGCCCGGCGCGAGTTCGTGCACCGCGAGGCGGAATATCTCGACGCCCTGCTCGATGGCGCCCCCGCCGGTTCGCTCGTGCTCGACGCCGGCTGCGGCACCGGGCGGCCGATGGCCGACGCGCTCGTGAAGCGCGGGTTCCGGGTAGTGGGAGTGGACCAGTCGCCGGCGATGCTCGCCCGCGCCCGCGCCCGCCTTCCGCACGAGCGGTGGGTCGAGGGCGCGCTCGAAACGCTCGAGCTGGACGAGGAGTTCGCGGCGGTGATCTGCTGGGACGCGCTGTTCCACGTCGAGCGGCGGCATCACGAGGCCGTCCTGGCGCGGCTGGCCGGGATGCTTGCCCCCGGCGGGCGCATCATGCTCACCGCCGGCGGGTCCGACGACTCCCCGCCCTTCACCGATACGATGTTCGGCGAGCAATTCTTCTACGACTCCTGGCCGCCCGACGAGACGCTCGCCATCATGCACCGTACCGGGCTGGAACCCGTGATCTTCGAATACATGAACCGGCCCGATGGCGCCCGCGACCGGGGGCGCATCGCGATCGTCGCCCGGCGCCCCGCACCCGACGCGCCGCCCGCCCCATGACGCCCTCCCGCCTTCCCGCGTACTTCGAGCTCGACCGCTACGGCATCGCCCCCGCCGACGTCACCCGCCTGGTGCTGGGGTGCGAACCAGGCTGGATCCACCCCGACGTCGTGCTGACCCCGGTCTGGCACCTCGAGGCGATGCTCGACGGCGCCACGCTGGTCGAGACGGTCACCCCCAAACGGGTATTCAACTTCGAGTATAACGGCCACCCCTTCACCCTGGTCCGCTCCGGCATCGGGGCCCCGATGGCCGGCGACGCGGTGCTGGCCCTGGGGTGCTCGGCCTGCACCCGGCTGGTGTTCACCGGATCGGTGGGCGGCCTCGTGCCCGGCATGGCCATCGGCCACCTGGTGCTGGCCACCGGGGCGGTGGCCGGCGACGGCTTCTCCAACTACCTCGCGCCGGGTCCCCTCGCCCCGACCGCCTTCCTCACCGCCGCCGCCCCGGACGCCGAGCTGACCGCCCGCCTGGGCGCCCTCGCCGACGCGGCCGGGCGGGCGCACGGCGTGTCGCTCACCCGGGGGCGCGTCTTCTCCGGCGACGCCCTCGTGGCCCAGTTCCACCACCTGCCGGGAATCGTTCGGGACCACGGGTGCATCGGCATCGAGATGGAGGTCGCGGCGGTGTTCCGCGCCGCGGCCCTCACGGGCATCCGCGCCGCGGCGCTGCTCCAGCTCTCCGACGTCTCGGCCGACGGGAAGTCGCTGTTCGCGGGGCGGTCCGAGCAGGAGCAGGCGCGCAAGTGGGACCTCCGGCGGCGCGTCCTGGCGCCCCTCCTCCTCGACGCGATCGTGACCGGCTGATCGGTGGCGCGTGGGGGCCGCACGGGTACAGATTTCCTCGGCCCCTTTTGGAGGAGCAGTGAGCAAATCGTTCGTGCCGCCGATGCTGGCCCTCGCGTCCGTCCTGACGCTCGTGTCGTGTTCGTCCAAGCCGGCGGCGCTGGGCAGCCCGGGCAAGCCGATCATCGTCGCCTTCGAGCCGGCCGGCACGTCGCAGCAGATCACGGCCAGCGGCCAGTCGCTGCTCGACCTGCTCACCAAGGAGACGGGTCTCACCTTCAAGGGCGTGGTCCCCACCTCGTACGCGGCGCTCACCGAGGCCATGGGCTCGGGCAACGCCCAGATCGGGTGGATGGCCACGTTCAACTACATCCTGGCCCACCAGAAGGGGTACGCCGACGTCGCGCTCATCTCGCAGCGCTTCGGCACCGAGAACTACGGCGCGGAGTTCCTGGCCAACGTGAAGTCCGGCTTCAAGCCGGCCCCGCACATCCCGGCCACCGACGACGACCTCAAGTACCTCGACCAGTTCAGGGGCAAGCGCGCCTGCTTCGCCGACGAGCAGTCCACGTCGGGGCACGTGATTCCGCTCATCTTCCTGAAGCGGGCGGGGCTCACCGACGCCGACGTGGCCAACGCGGTGTACACGGGCGGCCACACGCAGGTGGTCGAGGCGCTGTACGACGGCGGAATCTGCGACTACGGCACGGTGTTCGTGGATGCGCGCTCGAACATCGCCGCCGAGCATCCCGACGTGGACAACAAGGTGGTGGTGGTCTTCGAGACCAGGGCGATCATTCCCAACGACAACATGTCGTACGCCCCGGACCTTCCGCAGGCGCTGCGCGACACGATCACGGCCGCGATGCTCCGCATCGCGGCCACCGAGGCGGGCAGGAAGGCGCTGGGCGAGCTGTACCAGATTGGCGGCCTGGTGAAGGCCAACGACACGGTGTACGACGAGTTCCGGTCGTACCTGCAGGCGTCGGGCGTGGATCTCAGCAAGTACGTCAAGTAGCGCCGCGCCGTGCTCTCGGTCGAACACCTCACCAAGACGTATCCGAACGGCACCACCGCCCTCAAGGACGTGAGCTTCACCGTCCAGGACGGCGAGTTCCTGGTGGTCATCGGCCTGTCGGGATCGGGCAAGTCCACCCTGCTCCGCTGCATCAACCGGCTCATCGAGCCCACCCACGGCCGGGTGCTGCTGGACGGGGTGGACGTCACGGCCGCCCGGGGGCGCGAGCTGCGCCACCTGCGCCGGCACATCGGCATGGTGTTCCAGCACTTCAACCTGGTGCGGCGCAGCAGCGTGCTGACCAACGTGCTCTCGGGCCGGCTGGGCTATAGCGGAACGCTCAAGAGCCTGCTGGGCCTGTGGACGCGGGAAGACCGCGAGCGCGCCCGGCACGCGCTGGACCGCATGGGGCTGGCCAACAAGGCGGCGCGGCGCGCCGACTCGCTGTCGGGCGGGCAGCAGCAGCGCGTGGGCATTGCCCGCACGCTGATGCAGGAGCCCCGCATCATCCTGGCCGACGAGCCGGTGGCATCGCTCGACCCCGTGCTGTCGCACTCGATTCTGCGCTACCTGGAGCAGCTCAACAAGGAAGGCATCACCGTCCTCTGCTCGCTGCACTTCCTGGACCTGGTGCACCGCTACGCCACCCGCGTGATCGCGCTCAAGGACGGCGTGAAGGTGTTCGAAGGGCTGCCCGGCGAGATCGACCGCGCGAAGTTCCAGGAGATCTACGGCGAGGAGGCGCAGGAGGTGCGCGCCACGTCGGTGCCCACCGCGGCCACGGGGACGCCGATCTCCGTGCCCGTCCAGCCGCCGGCGAGCCCGGCGTGATCGCCGGACTCCTGTCGCTGATCCTGCCCGGACTCGGGCAGGCCTGGGCCGGCCGCCGCTACCGCGGCGCCGTGGTGTTCGGCGCCGTGCTGCTCGCCGCCCTCGTCACCTACTGGTACGGCGTGCCCGCGTGGCGCCTCGCGCCGGCGGCGATCTGGCTCTGGAACGTGTGGGACGCGGCGAGCCTGGCGCGCGGCCAGGAGCGTTCGGCGTTCGTCCCGGTGGCCGCTATGCTGGTCATGGCCTATGGCATCGGCTGGCAGGTCACGCAGATCGACCTCGCCTCGCTCACCAGGAATTCGGGGCGCGCCGAGTCCATCCTGGGCCCGATGCTCCACCCCGACTTCGCCGTGCGCCGCGAGAAGACCAACACGGCGTGGGCGCCGGTCGAGGTCCCCTGCGGGCCGCACCCGCCGGCGGCCACCAACACGAAAGACGGCGCGACGGTGACCGTGGCGCCCGACTGCGGCCGCCTGCGCGACACGCTGGCCGTGAAGGCCACGGGGCTCTGGCCGAACACGCCGACGCTGGTGCAGTGGGCGACGCCCATCGGCAACCGGCTGGCGCTGGGCGCCGGTTTCGCCGCGCCGCTGACGGTGGCGAGCGGCCCCGACGGCACGCTGGAGGCCCGCATCCAGATCCCGCCCAATGCGCTGGCCGCGGCGCCCGACCCGGACCTCCCCCTCGAGCACCGCGTGTACCTCACCCAGGCGCGCGCCGAGCCGGGGTTCCGGCTGTCGGAGAACGGGCGGTACGTGGTCGAGGGCATCGGGCAGACGCTGTTCCTGGCGCTCATGGCCACGACCTTCGGCGCCATCGGGGCCATGCTCATCGCGTTCCCGGCGGCGCGCAACCTGATGAGCGCGAACTGGCTCACGCGCTCGGTCTATTTCGTGACGCGAATGGTGCTCAACATCGTGCGCTCCATCGAGGCGCTGATCATCGCGATCGTGTTCGTGGTGATCGTGGGGCTGGGGCCGTTCGCCGGCGTCATCGCGATCACGCTGCACACCATCGCGTCGCTCGGGAAGCTCTACTCCGAGGCCATCGAGGGCATTGACCAGGGGCCGCTGGAGGCGGTGCGCGCCGCGGGAGGCAACTGGCTGCAGATGGTGCGCTACGCGGTGCTGCCGCAGATCGTGCCGGCGTTCGCGTCGTTCACGCTCTTCCGCTGGGACATCAACGTGCGCACGTCCACGATCATCGGGTTCGTGGGGGGCGGCGGCATCGGCTTCTTCCTGTACCAGTGGATCATCAAGGGCGACTTCCGCGCCGTGGGGTCGTCGTTCGTCGCCATCGCGCTCATCGTGATCGTGCTCGATTTCGTGAGCGCGCGGCTCCGCACGCGGCTGGTCTGACGTGGACGCGAAACCCACCGCCCGGCGCCGCCGCTTCCTGACCGGCTTCCTGCTCCTGCTCGCGGCCGCGGTGTACGTGGCCGGCTGGCGCCAGACGGAGATCGATCCGGTCAAGCTGGTCACCTCGCTCCCCAAGAGCCGCGGGATCCTGAGCGACCTGATTCACCCCGACGTCGTCACGCGTCCCAAGCGGACGGCCACCACCGCGGTGGTGTTCCCCGTGCCCTGCGGCTCGGCGCCGGCGCCGGCGGCCGGCGCCGCGACGGGCCCGCGCCTGGAGACGAGCGCGTCCTGCGCGGCGCCCGGCGACTCGATCACCGTGCGCGGCGCCGGGCTCGAGCGGAACGCCACGGTGCGCATCGAATGGAAGCTCCCCAATGGCGGCGCGCTCTTCTCGCGCCTCGCGCGCACCGACGCCGAGGGCGCGTTCACGGCCCGCGTGGACGTCCGCCCGGTGAACGCGACGCAGAACGGCGTGCCCGGGGCGCTCGTGGCCGAGACGTCCATCGCGACGGGCGGGCTGGAGCCAAGCCCGGCGCTGAAGGACGTCGTGAACAACATCATCGTGACGATCTTCATGGCGCTGCTGGCCACGACGGCGGGCACGCTGGTCGCGGCGCCGGTGAGCTTCCTGGCGGCGCGCAACATCACCCGGCACGGCAAGCTGGGCACGGCCACCTACACCACCGTGCGGGCGATCCTCAACGTCATTCGCTCGTACGACTCGCTGGTGCTGGCCACGGTGTTCGCGCTCTGGGTGGGGTTCGGCGCGTTCGCCGGCGTGCTGGCGCTCACCGTGGTGACCATCGCGTCGCTGGGAAAGCTCTTCTCCGAGGCGGTGGAGTCGATCGATCCCGGGCCGCTGGAGGCGATCACGGCCACGGGGGCGACGCGGGCCGAGGTGGTGCGCTAC
>JAGWRI010000284.1 GCA_028876525.1 Gemmatimonadota bacterium
GAGTCCCGTGGCCAGAGCGGCCGCGCCGGCCGCGCCGGCGGCGAGCCGGGCCAGGAATCCGCGGCGGGGCAGGGGCGAGGACGGGGTCATTGGCGGGGCTCCTTGGGGTGGGCCGCGGGGGCGCCGACGGCGAGCGTCAGGCGCCGCGTGGTGTCGGGCCGCGCGAAGCTCACCACGCGCCCGCGCACGGCCGTGGCGGCCGTGGTGGCCGTGTCCACCGGCGTGGCGACCAGCTCGACCCCGGAGTCCACCGCGGCGATGACCGCGGAGCCCGTCCCCTGATTGGTGACGAGGAGCGTGGCGGGGGTGGCGAGGAGGAGCGTGCTGTCGGGGCGCATGGCGAACATGGGCGCCTGGATGCCGAGCCGGAGCGTGCCGCGCACGGTGACCGTGAACCGCACGTGGAGCGTGTCGGCGGCGGCGGCCGCGACCCGGACGCCGAAGCCGGCGGGGAGCGGCGGCGGGGGTGGGGCCGACGCGGCCGACTGGGCGGGGGGCTGGCGGCGGCAGGCCGCGAGGGCGAGGGCGACGGGAAGCGCGAGGAGGCGGACGGGACGTGACATGGGCGGAAGATGGGGTGAAACGGGGCCTCCGGCTACTGGCGCCGGAGGTGCCGGGCCCGGCCGAATTGTATACAATGCGGCCGATGGATCGGTAGGCGGAACTGCCCACCGGGGGTCCCCGGGATCGGCGAATCTCGTATATTGGCGGTGCCCCCTCACTCCGACGCCCGACCCATGCCGCCGCGTAAACCGTCGTCCCGCACCAAGCGTGCCCGGACCGCCCGGGGGACCGCGCGTCCCGCCCCCGTGGCCCACGGGTCGCGCCCGGAGCAGGTGTACGTCCGCCTGCGCGATCTCATCGTGCAGGGGCTGGTCGCCCCCGGCAGCCGGATCGTCGAGACCGAGATCGCGAGCCGGCTCGGCGTGAGCCGCACGCCGGTGCGCGAGGCGCTGCAGCGCCTGCAGCAGGAGGGGTACGTGATGGGGGCGCCGGGGGCGCAGCAGTCGCGCCTGACGGTGGCCCCGCTCACGCGCGACGACGTGCACGAGCTGCTGGACATCGTGGGGGCGCTGGAAGGGCTGGGCGCCCGGCGGGCGGCCGAGCTGGAGCCCGAGGGCCGGCGGCTCCTGATTCGCGATCTCCGGGCGCTGAACGCCGAATTCCAGCGGGCCGGGCGGGCCTCCCCCGTGGACCACGGACGTTTGTACGACGCCGATGAACGTTTTCACCGGCGGGTGGTACAAGCTGGGGAAGGGCCGCGGCTGATCGCGATGCACGACGCCTCGAAGCCGCAGGCAGAGCGTTATATCAGGATGTACATCAGCATGCTCACCGGCGACATCCGTTCGTCGGTGGACGAACACGACGCGATCATCTCCGCGATCGACGACGGTCGACCGGAGGAGGCGCAGCGCGCCGTGGAGACGAACTGGCGGCACGCCGCCGATCGACTGGCCCGGGTGATCGACGTGGTCGGCGAGCGGGGCAGCTGGTAACCCCAACCACCCCCGAGTGGGGAGTCATTCCGTGAAGAAACTCGCACTGTTGTTGCTCGTCCCCGCGCTGTTTGCCTGCGACACCAAGGCCAAGCAGCAGCTGTCGGAGCTGGCCAAGGCGGATTCGCTCCGCCAGGACTCGCTCCTCAACGTCAAGAACCAGCTGTTGAACGACATGCTGGTGTCGACACAGTTCATCAACGACATCGACGCCGAGATCGCCAAGGCGCGCAGCATGCCCAAGGCCAAGGCGCGCGAGGCGCTGGCCACGCCGGCCGAAGCCGCCAAGATCAAGGAAGACCGGCAGGACGTGCTGACCAAGATCCACGAGCTGGTGGCGCGGCTCAACAGCACCGACGCGCGGCTGCGGCAGGTCCGCGCCCAGGCCGCCTCGCTGTCGCAGCACGACTCGTCGCTCATGCAGCAGATCGCGCAGTACGAGCAGACGATCGCCGAATTCAAGCAGACGGTGGAGCGGCAGCGCACCGAGTTCCAGGCCATCGTCGATTCGCAGAACGTGATGATCGCCGGGCTCAAGGGAAAGGTGGACACCCTGACGACCACGGTGAGCTCCCTGACCACGGAGCAGCACACGGCGTACTACGTGTCGGGCACCCGCGACGACCTGCTCAAGATGGGCGTCGTGGTCGAGGACGGCCGGAAGCCGTTCCTCCTGTTCGGCGACCGCCCGGTCAAGCTGGCCCCGTCGCTCGACACGACGGCGTTCACGCGCATCGATCTCACCAGGGACACGTCGCTCGCGCTGCCGGCGGGCCGCTACCTGATCTTCTCGCGGCAGGATCCGGCGTTCATGCAGCCGTACCAGTCGGAGGACAACAAGATCGTGGGCGGAATGCACATCACGGCGCCCGAGAGGTTCTGGGCGACGTCGAAGTTCCTGGTGCTGATGAAGCACTAGGCACGGAGGGAACGACGTACCGGGGGCCGAGCGCCGGCAGCTGCCGTCGCCCGGCCCTCGCTGCTCGCCCGGCCGCTCACCGCTGCCGCCGCTGCTCCTCGAGCTCCTGGGACAGCTTTAAATAACTCTCATATCGCTCCACGCTCACCTCCCCCCGCTCCACCGCCAGGCGCACCTCGCAGCCCGGCTCCGCCCCGTGCCGGCAGTCGGCGAAGCGGCACTGCTCCCGGTGCACCCGGATCTCGGGATAGCACAGATCCACCCGCTCCACGGGCAGCTCCCACATCCCGACCTCGCGCAGCCCCGGCGTGTCGACCACGAATCCCCCCTCCGGGCCCGGCAGCGGGTGCAGCGACGCCCCCACGGTCGTGTGGCGCCCCTTGTTCACCGACGCGCTCAGCTCCCCCACCCGCAGATCGAGCCCCGGATAGAGCGCGTTGATGAGCGACGACTTGCCCGTGCCGCTCGGCCCCGTGAGCACCGACGTCCGGCCGCCCAGCGACCGCCGCAGCACCTCGATCCCGTCGCCCTGCCGCGCGCTCGTGAAGTGCACCGGATAGCCGGCCCGCGGATAGTCCGTGAACCGCGCGTGCGCCACCTCCGGCCCCGCCAGATCGACCTTGTTCACCACGATCCGCGCCGGCAGCCCGTTGGCCTCGGCAATGACCAGGAACCGGTCGAGCATTCGCGGATGCGGCTCGGGATTGGCGGCCGCGAACACCACCACCACCTGGTCCACGTTGGCGGCCAGCACCCGCTCCCCGTATCCGCCGCCGGGGGCGCGGCGGGCCAGCCGCGAAGTGCGCGGCAGAATCTCGGCAATTGCCAGCGCGCGGCCCCGGACGTCGTGCTCCAGCCGCACCCGGTCGCCCACCGCGAGCTTGAGCCGGTCGCGCTCGGCGGCCACCGTGTCGCGGCGAATCGAGCCCCCGGAGCGCCGCCCGGTATCGCTCTTCTTGAGACGGCCGCGCAGCGACACGTCGTGCTCCGTGCCGTCGGCCATGCGCACCCGCCACACCCCGCCGGTTCCCTGGGTGACCGTTCCGATCAGCGCGCCGGCCGTCACGGCTGTCCGACGTCGTCGGCCCGCATCGCGTCCCACCAGCGCCGCGGGGGGGCCCCGCCGGCGCGCTCGGCGATCAGCGCATCGAGCGCCGCCTTGACCGCCGACAGCGGCATCCGGCCCACTGCGTCCCGCGCCGCGGCCTCGGTCTCGCCGCCGGCCAGGTAGTCGGTTTCGAGGTGGCCGAGCGGCGAGGCGGCGCCGACGCGCGCCCACTGCACGAACAGCAGATAGGCCGCGAAACGCGCGCTCCCCGCCCCCGCGTCCACCGCGATGTCCACGCTGTACGAGAAGCCGTCCGACCCCTCGAATGCCGCCGGCCGGTCGTGCACCGCCATGTACCCGCCCAGGGTGTTGGCGTCGCCCTTCGAGTGGTCGGCGGGGAGGAACTGCCCGGGCATGGTCAGCGGCGCCGGCCCACCATCTCGCGCAGGACGTTGCCGGTGATGAAGGCGACGTTCGCGGGGCGCTCGGCCAGCCGCCGCATGAGGTACGGGTACCACTGCGTGCCGAACGGGACGTACACCCGCACGCGGTAGCCTTCGCGCACGAGCTGGTCCTGGAGGTCGCGGCGCACGCCGTACAGCATCTGGAACTCGAACCGGTCGCGGGCGATGCCCTTCTCGGCCACGAACCGCTTGGCCTCGTCGATCAGCGCCGGATCGTGGGTCGCGATGCCCGGGTAGGTGCCCTGCTCCAGGAGCACGTGCATGCACTTCACGTAGTTGGCGTCCACGTCCTTCTTGTCCGGATAGGCCACCGCGGCCGGCTCCTTGTAGGCGCCCTTGCAGATGCGCACCCGGCACTTGAGCTGCACGGCGCGCTCGACGTCGGCCAGCGTGCGGTACAGATAGCTCTGGAGCACGATCCCGACGTGCTGCTTGAAGCTCGGGTACAGCCGCTCCTCGAACAGCCGCAGGGTGCGCTCGGTATAGGCGCTCGATTCCATGTCCAGCCGCACGAAGGTGCCGTAGCGCTGGGCCCGCTCGAGCACGTCGCGCATGATCGAGACGCACAGCTCCTCGGAGATGTCCATCCCCATCGCCGTCAGCTTCACCGAGACGTTGGCGTCCGCTCCGGTCTCGTTGATGCGATCGAGGATCGTGAGGTAGGCGTCGCGCGCGGCGCGCGCCTCGCGCTCGTTGGTCACGCTCTCGCCCAGCAGGTCGAGCGACGCCGAGATGCCCCTGGCGTTCAGCGCCTTCACGGCGGCCACGGCGTCGTCCAGCGCCTCGCCGGCCACGAACCGGCTGGCGAACGATTTGGCAAACCGGTTCCTCCGCACGAAGCGGAAGACGCGCGGCTGATTGGACAGGTACAGCAGCGTCGAGCGGAACATTCGTCCTCGGGGGAGCAGGTTGCTGCGGATGTCCAAAAAATAACGGCCCGCGCGGTGGCGCGGGCCGTCAGGGGTGGGGGATCAGGGCTGTTGCGGGACCAGTTGGAGCGGGGCATTGACCCCGAAGGGCTCGGTGATCCGCAGCACGGGGTAGGTCTTTCCCGGCCCGATCCAGTCGTCCATGACGTTCCAGGTCGCGAACCCGTCGTCGCTCTCCGGCTCCAGCAGGTACATGGCCAGGATTGCCCGGGCCTGGGCCTCCCGCACGACGTAGGTGCCCTTGGGCAGGGTGGGCGCGAACGGCGACCAGATCCCTTCCAGCCGCTCCTCGTAGTGCCCCTGATAGGCGCGCGGGTTGCGCACGACGGAGTCGATGGCGAAGTGCTCGGCGGCCACGGTGACCGAGTCCACGAGCTGCTCCACGAACACGCCGTGCAGCTGGAGCCGGGCCACGAGCGCCTTCTGGTCGGGGCCGAAGGCGTAGGCCACCGGCATCCGGCGGTCGAGCGTGGACTGGAACCGGTCGAATATAGGCATCCGTTCGGTGTGGAACTTGCCGATGCGCCGGTATCCGCGTGTGATGCCGGGAAGCTTCTCGGTGCTGTCGGGAAGACGGGCCAGGTCTTCGAGAATGATGTCGCCGGAGCGCGGGTGCTGGGTGTACTCCGAGCGGAGCGACACGTAGGGCGCCTCGGCCGGCGTGGTCCCGCCGAGGATCGAC
>JAGWRI010000285.1 GCA_028876525.1 Gemmatimonadota bacterium
AAGCACGGCCGAACAGGCCCCCGGCACCACCGCCGAACAGGCGTCTGCCGATGCGACCGCCTCCGTCGGACAACCCTACGGCGCCGATCTTGGCACCGCGGCCACCATAAAGACCCTGCACCAGCGTTGGGCCACGCTGCGCACCGCCCATCCGCAATTGTTCGAAGGCGTTCAGCCCGTGGTCAGCGTCAAGCAGAATCCGCGCAGCGGCCGCACCGAGCTGCACCTGATCGACGTGGGCCAGGGCGACGCGATCGCGCTGCGCACGGCGAAGGGACGGTGGGTGCTCGTGGACGCCGGCCGGATCTGGCGCGGCGGCGACGCGGGGCGGTCGATCGTGGCGCCCTACATCGCGCGGCGCGGCGGGCGCCTGGTCGCGTTCGTGCTGTCGCACCCCCACGACGACCACGTGGGGGGCGCCGCGAGCGTGCTGCGCGCGCTCCGCCCGCGCGACTACTACGACGCGGCGTACGCGCGCGCCGGCGCGGCCTACCGGGCGTCGCTGTTCGAGGCGCGGCGCGACGGCATTGCCTGGCACCGGGTGCATCCCGGCGATTCGCTGGCCGTGGACGAGGCCACGCTCACCTTTCTCGGGCCCGACTCGGCGTGGGTGGCCGGGCTGCGCGACGCCAACGCGGCCAGCGCCATCGTGCTCGTGCGCGTGGGCGAGGTGCGGATGCTGCTCGTCGGCGACGCCGAGCGCGGCGAGGAGCGGTGGCTGCTCGACCACGCCCGCGGGCTGCTCGACGCCGACGTGCTCAAGGTCGGACACCACGGGAGCATCACGAGCAGCACCGCCGAGTTCGTGGCGGCGGTCACCCCCCGCGTCGCGCTCGTGTCGGTGGGCGCCGGGAACGCGTACGGGCACCCCAGCGCCTGGGTGATGCGGCGGCTCGCCGCGGCCGGCGCCCAGGTGCTGCGAACCGATCAGGCCTCGACCGTGGTCGTCTCCACCGACGGCTCGGATCTGCGCGTGGACGCCGCCGGCGACTCGTGGAGCGTCGCCCGCAGCGCGCGCTCCAGATCGGCCCAGACGTCGTCGGGCGACTCGAGCCCGACGCTCAGCCGCAGCATGCCCGGGCTCAGCCCCTCCGCGGCCCGCGCCGCCTCGCCGATCACGCGGTGCGTGAGGCCCGCCGGGTGCTGAATGAGCGTGTCGGTGGAGCCGAGGCTCACCGCGGGCACGATCATGCGGACGTCGCGCATCACCGCCGCGGCGGCGTCGAACCCGCCGGCCACGTCGAAGGCGAGCATCGCGCCCGGGCCGCGCATCTGCCGCGCCAGGATCCGGCGCGGGTCGCAGGCCGCGATTCCGGGAAAGTAGACGCGCTCCACCCCGGGGTGGGCGCGGAGCCGCTCGGCGATCGCGATCGCGCCCGCCTGGGCGGCGCGCACGCGGACGCCCAGCGTCTGGAGCCCGCGGTGGAGCAGGTACGCGGCCATCGGATGCAGCACGGCGCCGGTGAGCACGCGCACCTGGCGCAGGGCGCGCGCCCAATCGTCGTTGGCGGCGATCACGCCCGCCATGACGTCGCCGTGCCCGCCCAGGTACTTGGTGCCGCTGTGCAGCGACAGGGTCGCGCCGTGCGCCAGCGGCTGCTGCAGCACCGGGGTGGCGAAGGTCGAGTCGACCAGCACCGGCACGCGCCCCGCCTGCCGCACGACGTCGGCGATGTCCACGAGGAGAAGCGTGGGGTTGGCCGGGGTCTCGATGATCACGAGCGCCGTGTCGTCGCGCATCGCGGCGCCGACCGTGTCGGGCGTGGCCCAGGTGACGTCGAGCGAGAGGAGGCGGGATTCGAGCAGGTGGTCGGTGCCGCCGTACAGGGGGCGCACGCCCACGACGTGGGCGCCGCGCTGGCGGGCCACGAGGAGCGCTGCGGTGACGGCGGCCATGCCGGAGCCGAAGGCCACGGCGTCGTCGGCGTGCTCGAGCTCCGCCAGGGCGCGCTCGAAGCGCGACACCGTGGGGTTCTCGAGGCGGGCGTAGATGGCGTTGCGCTCGGGGCGGCCGCCGGCGGCCATCGTGTCGATGTCGCGGATGGCGTCGGCGAGGTCGTCGATCGGGTAGGTGGTGGAGAGGTCGAGGGGGGCGGCGTGGACGCCGAGGCGGCGGAAGTCGTCGCGGCCGGCGTGGACGCCGAGGGTGTCGAGGGAGTGGCTGGCCATGGAATTTGCTTCCGTTGAGTCCATGGATGTAGAATACTATTCGTTCTGACCGAACGTCCAACGAATCTTTTTCGGACTCGTCATGGAAAACCGCCCGCTCGACCAAACGGATCGCCAGATCCTGGCCCTCCTGGCGAACGATGCACGGCTCTCCAACAAGGCCCTCGCCGCGCGCGTCGGCCTCGCGCCCTCGAGCTGCCACGAGCGCGTGCGACGGCTCGTCGCCCGCGGCGCCCTGCAGGGCTTCCGCGCCGAGGTCAATCCGGCCGTGCTCGGCTACGGCATCGAGGCGATGATCGCCGTGCGCATCCCGCGGCACTCGCGGGAGAACTTCGAGCGCTTCCGCGCCTACATCGTCACCGTGCCCGAGGTGGTGGACGTGTACCACGTGAGCGGCGAAATCGATTTCCTGGTGCACGTGGTCGCGCGCGACGCCCAGCATCTGCGCGACCTGGCGCTGGACCGGTTCCTGTCGCGCCGCGAGGTGGGGCACATCGAGACGGAGCTGATCTTCGACCACGTGCGTCCCGCGGCGCGCGCCTGACGCCAGGGGGCCGGCGTGGGGCGGTCGGGCCGGGCTTGCCCGGCCCCGGGCGCCCGGTCACCTTCTCTCCGTCCCCTCCACCTGCAAGGGCGTGCCCGTGGTCAACCACACTCCGACGTCCGTCGTCACGATCGAGCGCTTCATCATCGAACAGGAGCGCCTGCATCCGGAAGCGAGCGGCGACCTGTCGAACATCCTGTACGACCTGGCACTGGCCGCGAAGATGATCACGAACAAGGTCCGCAACGCGGGCCTCGTGGACATCCTCGGCTCGGCCCAGACCGAGAACGTGCAGGGCGAGATCCAGCAGAAGCTCGACATCTTCGCCAACGAGACGATCATCAAGGCCATGGACCACACCGGCCGCCTGTGCGCCATGGCGTCCGAGGAGGAGGAGGGGATCGTCGCCATCCCGCGCGAGTTCAAGACGGGGCGCTACCTGCTGCTGTTCGATCCCCTCGACGGCTCGTCGAACATCGACGTGAACGTGCCGGTGGGGACGATCTTCTCCGTGGTGCCCAAGATCACGCGGGGGCGCGACGGGACGCTGGAGGACCTGCTGCAGCCCGGGCGCCGCCAGGTGGCCGCCGGCTACGTGATCTACGGCTCGGCCACGATGCTCGTGTACACCACGGGCCAGGGCGCGCACGGGTTCACGCTCGATCCCTCGATCGGCGAGTTCCTGCTCTCGCACCCGAACATCCGGATCCCCGAGCACGGGCGTTACCTGTCGGTGAACGACTCCTACGCGCCGCTCTGGTGCGACGAGGTGCGCGACCTGATGCGCCGCTACCGCGGGCTGGACGGCGATCACCAGCCGCTCAGCATCCGCTACGTGGGCTCGCTGGTCGCCGACTTCCACCGCAATCTGCTGGGCGGCGGGATCTTCGCCTATCCGCGCAACAGCCAGACCCCCGAAGGCAAGCTGCGGCTCCTGTACGAGGCCAATCCGCTGGCGTTCATCGTCGAGCAGGCCGGGGGGTTGGCCAGCGATGGGGCCAATCGGATCCTCGACGTGCCGCCCGCGTCCCTGCACCAGCGGACTCCGCTCTACATTGGCAGCAAGGCCGAGGTCGAGCTGGCGGAACGGATCGTCGGAGAAACGGTGAGGACATGAAGCGCCGGCAAGAACCGCGCTGACAAGAACGGCGCCGGCAAGAACGGCGCGGGCAAGAACCGCGCTGACAAGAACGGCGCCGGCAAGAACGGCGCCGGCAAGAACCGCGCCGGCAAGTACTGCGCGGACAAGAACGGCGCTGGGAACTGATTACGGCAACCAGCGCACGTGGGAACTCAACGTTCGGGTGGGCCCATCGTCGCGATCAGGGATTCCAGCATCCTTCGCGTAACCCCCGCCAGGCCGACCAGGCGCAGGAACTGCGGTTCGGGAATGAGTTCATAGTCCCGGCAGAGGCGCAGATGATGCTGGGTTTCGCGCACTGAGCCCAGCGCGATCACGAAGAACCGCCGGCGGTCGGGGGTGGTGCTCCGGCCGCATCCCTCCGCGATGTTGGCGCCCACCGACTCGGCGGCGCGCCGGGTCTGCGCCCAGAGATCGGCCGTCTCGCGCGCCCGCGCGCCGGTCGCGGCCCGCTGGACTTCCACGGCGAGGAGTCGTGCCGCGTCCCAGACCCGGAGGTCCCGTACCGTTCCGCTGGTCACGCCCCCACGGTACGGCACATGGCTGGATTCGCGGTTACATTCGCTTGCAGGCCGTCGCGTTGTATTGCGTCGTCCGGCAGTTGACGCGCGGTTGGCCGTCATCGGTTCCCAGCGCTGTCCTTGTCGGCGTTGTTGTTGTCGGCGCTGTTGTTGTCGGCGCGGTTGTTGTCGGCGCGGTTGTTGTCGGCGCGGTTGTTGTCGGCGCCGTTCTTGCCGGCGCAGTTCTTGTCGGCGCTTCTTGTACTTGCCCTCATGCCCGACTCTCCCTCCCACATCCCCATCCCGCCCGTCGTCCGCCCCTCCGACGCGGCCACGGACTACCCCCGGGACCTGAACGATCCCGGCGCGTTCCCGTTCACGCGCGGCATCCAGCCCGACATGTACCTCGGCCGGCTCTGGACCATGCGACAGTATGCCGGCTTCGGCACCGCCGCCGAGACCAACGCCCGCTTCCGGCTGCTGCTCGAGGCCGGCCAGACGGGGCTTTCGGTCGCCTTCGACCTTCCGACGCAGATGGGGATCGATTCCGACTCGCCGCGCGCCCAGGGCGAGGTCGGCCGCGTCGGCGTCGCGATCGACTCCGTGGACGACATGCACACGCTCCTCGACGGGCTGCCCCTCGACCGCGTGTCCACCTCGATGACCATCAACGCCACGGCGGCCATCCTGCTGGCGATGTACGTCGTGGTGGGCGAGGAGCGCGGCATCGGACGCGAGAAGCTCAGCGGCACGATCCAGAACGACATTCTCAAGGAGTACGTCGCCCGCGGCACCTACATCTTTCCGCCCGAGCCGTCGCTCGCGCTCATTGCCGAGACGTTTCGCTTCTGTGCCGCCGAGGTGCCGGCCTGGAACCCGATCTCGATCTCCGGCTACCACATGCGCGAGGCCGGCGCGACCGCGGTCCAGGAGCTGGCGTTCACCTTCGCCAACGCCGTCGAGTACGTGAAGCGCGCCGTCGCCGCCGGCCTGGACGTCAACGCGTTCGCGCCGCGGCTCTCGTTCTTCTTCGCCGCCCACAACGATCTGTTCGAGGAGGCGGCCAAGTTCCGCGCCGCCCGCCGGCTGTATGCCCGGCTCATGCGCGACCGGTTCGGCGCCGACGACCGCAGCGCCCGGCTGCGCTTCCACACCCAGACCGGCGGCGTCACCCTGCAGGCGCAGCAGCCGCTCACCAACGTGGTCCGCGTCGCCATCCAGGCGCTCGCGGCGGTGCTGGGCGGCACGCAGTCGCTGCACACCAACGGCTATGACGAGGCGCTGGCCCTCCCCACCGAGGAGGCGGCGACGCTCGCCCTGCGCACGCAGCAGATCATCGCCCACGAGTCCGGGGCCGCGCTCACCGCCGACCCGCTGGCCGGGAGCTACCACGTCGAGCGGCTCACCAACGAACTCGAGCGGCGGGCCGCCGAGCTGCTCGCCCGGGTGGACGAGCGCGGGGGCGCGGCGCGGGCCATCGACGAGCGCTTCTACCAGGAAGAGATCGCCCGCAGCGCCTACGAGTACCAGTTGAGCGTCGAGCGCGGCGAGACCGTTGTCGTGGGCGTCAACCGGTACGGCGATGGGGCCGAGCCGCCGGTGATCCCGGCGCCCGACTACTCCGGGCTGGCCCGGGCGCAGATCGCGCGCCTCGCCGAGTCGCGCTCCCGGCGCGACGGCGCGGCGGTGGCTGGCACGCTCGCGGCGGTGACCGCCGCGGCGCGCCGCTATCTGCCGTCCGGCGGGGGCGGGGGCGGGGGCGGGGAGCGGGCCCCGCTCATGCCGCTCATCATCGACGCCGTCCGCGCCCGGGCGTCGGTTGGCGAGATCGCCGACGCGCTGCGCGCGGCGTGGGGTGAGTACCGCCCGGCGTGAGCGCGCGGGCGCCGCGCTGCGCCCTTGAACGGCCCTCCGCCGCCGGGTAGCTTTCGCTGTCTTAAGTGACCACGGAATGCCTACTTACGAGTATCGCTGCGAGAACGGCCACGACTTCGAGAAGTTCTATCGGACGATCAGCGCGTCCGAGTCGGAGGTCGCATGCCCGAAGTGCGGCACGGTGGCGCACCGGCAGATGTCGGCGGGCGCCGGACTCGTCTTCAAGGGCTCCGGGTTCTACCTCACCGACTACGGCAAGAACGCTCATAGCAGGCGCGGGGGCGCACCGGGTTCCGAGTCGGCCAAGAAGTCGGACAAGGGCGAGTCCGCCGCGCCGCCCGCCAAGCCGGCGGGGGACGCTGGCGCCGCCGGCGGCTCGGCCGGCGCCCCGCCGAGTGCCGCCGGGTCCGATTCGGGAACCGGGACGAGCAAGCCCAAGAGAGACTCCTGATGGCCGGTGAAGATCGGCTCCGCGCCGAGCTCACGCGGACGGCGCGAGCCCTGGGTGCGCCCGACGACGTGGCGCCCGAGCTGGAGCGCCCGCGCGATCCCGCGTTCGGCGACTGGGCCACGAACCTGGCCATGGTGCTCGCCAAGGGGCTCGGCCGCAAGCCGCGCGACCTGGCGCAGGCGATCGTGGACGGGCTCGACCTCGCCGCGGCGGGGGTCAGCGCGGCGGAGATCGCCGGCCCCGGGTTCATCAACTTCCGCGCCGCCACCGACACGCTGGCCACGGGGCTCGGCGCGCTGCTTGCCCGCGGCGAGGCCTACGGGGGCGACGCCTCCGGCGCCGGCCGGGTGGTGAACGTCGAGTTCGTCTCGGCCAATCCCACCGGGCCCCTTCACGTGGGCCATGGGCGGCAGGCCGCGCTGGGCGACGCCATCGCGTCGTTGCTCGAGGCCACGGGGTGGAAGGTCATTCGCGAATTCTACTACAACGACGCCGGCGCGCAGATCGTGAACCTCGCGGTCAGCGTGCAGGCGCGCATCGCGCAGCTCCGCGGGCTCGCCGTCGAGATTCCCGACGGCGGCTACCACGGCGAGTACATCCGCGAGATCGCGCAGCGCTACGTCGAGGCGAACCCCGGCGACTCCGCGGGCGGCGACCTCGACGCGATTCGCCGCTTCGCCGTTCAGGAGCTGCGCCAGGAGCAGGACCGCGACCTGCAGGCGTTCGGGGTCCGGTTCGACGTCTACTTCCTGGAGTCGTCGCTCTACGCCGAGGGCAAGGTGGACGAGACCATCCGCCGCCTCGTCGCCGCCGGCCACACGTACGAGAAGGACGGCGCGCTCTGGCTCAAGACCACCGACTTCGGCGACGACAAGGACCGCGTACTCGTGCGCAGCACCGGGGAGAAGACCTACTTCGCCGCCGACGCCTCCTACTACCTCGACAAGCGGGGCCGCGGCTTC
>JAGWRI010000286.1 GCA_028876525.1 Gemmatimonadota bacterium
CAGTACACGTCGGGCAGCACGGGCGACCCCAAAGGGGTGTTGCTCACGCATGCCAACGTGCTCGCCAACATCCGCGCCATCGCCGCGGGCGTGGACATGCGCCCCACCGACGCCATCGTGAGCTGGCTGCCCCTCTACCATGACATGGGGCTCATCGGCGCCTGGCTCACCGGGCTCGTGCAGGGGCTGCCCATCGGGCTCATGTCGCCGCTCGCCTTCCTGGCGCGCCCCGAGCGGTGGCTCTGGGCCATCCACCAGGAGCGCGCGTCGCTCTGCGCGGCACCGAACTTCGCCTACGATCTGTGCGTGCGGAAAGTCCGTGACGAGGCGATCGAAGGACTCGATCTCTCCACGTGGCGCTGCGCCCTCAACGGCTCCGAGCCGGTGAGCGCCGCGACCCTCGACCGGTTCTCCGAACGGTTCGCGCGCCACGGATTCCGGCGCGGCGCGATGATGCCGGTGTACGGGCTCGCCGAGTCTTCGGTCGCGCTCTGCTTTCCGCCGCCGGGCCGCGAGCCGAGAGTGGACGCCGTCGCGCGCGAGCCGTTCAGGCGCCGCGGCCGCGCCGAGCCGGCGGCCGGCGGCGACCCGACGGCGCTGCAGTTCGTTTCGGTCGGGCGCCCGCTGGCCGGTCACGAGGTGCGCCTGACCGACGACGGCGCCGAGGTGCCCGACCGCGCGGTGGGGCACCTCCACTTCCGTGGACCTTCGTGCATGCAGGGCTACTACCGCAATCCCGACGCGACGGCGCGCGTCATCGGCGCGGACGGATGGATCGACAGCGGCGACCTGGCCTACCGCGCCGACGGCGAGCTGTACGTCACCGGCCGGAGCAAGGACCTGATCATCAAGGGCGGGCGCAATCTCGTGCCGCAAGAGATCGAGGAGGTCGCCGGAGGGGTCGACGGAATCCGCAACGGCTGCGTCGCCGCGTTCGGCGTGCCCGATCCGTCCACCGGCACCGAGAAGCTGGTCGTGCTCGCCGAGACGCGGGTCGATCGGCCCGAGAGGCGCGACCGGCTGGAGCACGACGTGATCGAGGCCGTTTCGGTGCAGGTCGGGGTGCCTCCCGACGTCGTCCGCATCGTGCCGCCGGGCACGGTGCCCAAGACGCCCAGCGGCAAGATCCGCCGCTCGGCGGCGCGCGACGCGTTCATGGACGGCGCCGAGGAGAAGCCCGGCGACATGCCCTGGCGCGTGCGGCTCGCGCTCGGCGCGCGCGTTGCCGGTGGGAAGATCGCGCGCGCCGGGCGCGCGATCGGACGCGCGTGCTACGTCGCGTATCTCGCCGTCGCCCTGGCCGTCCTGGCCGCGACGCTCCTCCCCGCGGCGTGGGTGCTCGTGCGCGTGCTGCCCCGCGGGCGTCCGGTGCGCGTGCTCAGCCGGTACGTGAGCCGCGTGCTCCTGTTCGTGGTCGGGTGCCGCCTGCGCGTCGAGGGCGCCGAGCATCTACCCGAGGCCGGGCCGTGCGTGCTTGTGGTGAACCACACGTCGTACGCCGACACGCCGGCGGTGATGGCCGCATTGCCGACGGACTTCGTGCTCGTGGCGATGACCGAGATCTTCAAC
Organism: Gemmatimonadota bacterium; assembly: GCA_028876525.1. GTDB lineage: Bacteria > Gemmatimonadota > Gemmatimonadetes > Gemmatimonadales > Gemmatimonadaceae > JAGWRI01. The sequence continues at coordinate 1,570 of JAGWRI010000286.1, forward strand.
TGGCCCTTCGTCGCCGAATTCGTGCGCCGCGGCGAGCATCCGACCGTGGACCGGTGGCACGTGCAGCAGAGCCTGGCCGACGCGCGGGCCATCGAGGAGCGGCTGCGCGGCGGCGAGACGATGCTCTTCTTCGCCGAGGGCGGGTTCACCGCCGCGCGCGGGCTGCGCCCCTTCCGGCTGGGCGCGTTCACGGCCGCCGTCGCGGCGGGCGCGCCCGTGGTGCCCGTCGCCCTGCGCGGCGTGCGGGCCGCGCTCCCCGCCAACCAGAAGATCCCGCACCCGTCGCGCATCCGGGTCTGGGTCGGCGAGCCGATCCGACCCGCCGGCACCGGTCTCGCGGCGGCCGTGGCGCTGCGCGATCGGGCGGCCGACGAGGTGGCGGCGCACTGTGGGGAGCCGCGGGCGCCGTTCGCGTAAGGGCGCGCGGGCGAGCTTGCTGGCGGCGTCAACGTCTCGGCGATATGTTCGCCGGGTCGGGGGCGGGGCCGCCCCCTTGCATCGTGAGGCGTCATGCCGGCGAAGGCCCTGGTCGTGCCCGATCTGTCGCTGGTGGTCGGGCGGGCATGGGATGTGCTCACGGCCGACGACCTCGCGGCCGCAACGACGGCGACTCGACGTGATCCCCGTTTCCACCCGCATTTCCGGCAACTCGCCGATTTTCGCGCCGTCACCGATTACGACTTCGGCGGCAGCACGGTACGGCGTCTGGCGACGGTCGACGTGTACGCGCCGGGAACGCGGCGGGCATTCGTCGTCGCGTCGGACGAGTCGTTCGGGCTTGCGCGGATGTTCCAGATGCTGCGGGAGGCTCCGAACGACGGCCTCCGCGTCTACCGCGATTTCCGTGAAGCCGTCACGTGGCTCGACCTGACCGGGGTCGAGGCGCGGGTGCTCGCGATCCTGGGAGGCATCGGCCCCGCCGCGTGATCGCGCGCGGCGGGTGTGCCCGCCAGACCCTGGTCAGGTCGCGGGCGCCGGGCGGGTGGCGAGCACGTCGCGCAGCGTCGCCGCCAGCCGGGCGCCCAGGTACGGCTTGAGCAGTAAAGCTCGGATGCCGTGCGCGCGCAGCACGGCGTCGTCGAGCGCCCCGCGAAACCCGGTGGCGAGGATGATCGGGATGTCCGGCCGGATGAGGCGCATCTCGTCGGCCAGCTCCAATCCCGAGGCGTCGGGCATCGTGAGATCGGTGATCACGGCGTCGAATTCGCCCGGCGCCGCACGAAAGGCGGCCAGCGCCTCGAGAGCGCTCACGAACCCGCGTACGTGGTAGCCGAGCTCGGTGAGGTAGAGCTGCCCCGCCTGCGCCAGCATCGGTTCGTCGTCCACGAACAGCAGGCGTTCGGCGCGGCCGCGCGCTGTGGTCGTCCCGTCGCGCGGCACGACCGCGGGGGCGAGACCCTGGGCGGGGAGGTAGACGCAGAAGGTCGTGCCCAGCCCGACGGCGCTCTGCACCGTCACCGCGCCGTCGTGCTGCTCGACGATGCCGTGCACCACGGCCAGCCCGAGCCCGGTGCCCTCCCCCGGCCGCTTGGTCGTGAAGAACGGCTCGAAGATCCGTTCCATGGTCCGGGCGTCCATGCCGTCTCCGGTGTCGGAGACCGTGATGCGCACATGGGGCGCCGGGTGGAGCCGGGGGGCGTCGCGTCGCAGCTCCTCGTCGGGCACGACGACGTCGAGCGCCACCCGGAGTTCGCCGCCGGCCTCACGCATCGCCTGGCCGGCGTTGGTCATCAGATTCACCAGGACCTGCCGCAGCTGCGTGGCGTTGGCGAGCACGGCCGGCACGTCCGGGGCGAACGACGTTTCGATGCGGACCGTCGGGGGCAGGGCCGCCCGCATGAGGCGGGCCGCCTCGGTGGCGATCGGCACCAGGTCCTCGGCCCGTGACACCTCGGCGTGCTGCTGACTGAAAGTCAGCACGCGGTCGATCAGCTCGCCGGCCCGCTCCGACGCGCGCAGCGCGTCGCCGATGTGCCGGCGCGCCCGGTGCTCCTCGGGCAGCGTGAGCGCGGCAAGATCGATCATCCCCACGATCGCGGCCAGGATGTTGTTGAAATCGTGCGCGATGCCGCCCGCGAGGGTGCCCAGCGATTCCATCTTCTGCGCCTGGAACAGCTGCCGCTGCAGATGATCGGACTGTTCCTTCGAGGCCCGGCGCTCGGTGACGTCTTCGGCCACGCCTTCGACGAATCGGACGCCGCCATCGGGATCGCGCACGACCTGCAGGCTCATGGCCAGCCATGCGGTGGACCCATCCCGCCGGCGCACTTCGACCTCGATCGCCGGAATCTGGCCGTCGGCCTGGAGCCGCCGCAGAATTTCGCGGCGCTGCTCGGGATCGGCGTAGATCTCGGTGACGTCGATGACCTCACGCATCAACTGCTCGGGCGACTCGTATCCGAGCATCTGGGCCGTGGCCGGGTTCGCCTCGGCGTAGCGGCCGTCGGGTGTCGTACGGAATATCGCGTCGAGCGCATTCTCGAAGATGCTGCGGTACTTGCCCTCGCTTTCCCGCAGCGCCCGCACGACCTGCCGGTGTTCACTATCGGCGGCCGCGAGCACGAGGGCCGCGAAGATGGTGAACTGGAGAAACAGATTGAGCCAGAGGATGCGGTCGGCGGCAGTCGCCGCGAGCGACGCGAACGGCCCGTGCCCGCGCACCGTCCCCCACATGCCGATCAGTCCGTAGGCCGCCGAACTGCTCGCGGCGCCGATCGGCCCGAATCGGACGGCCGTGAGCGCGATGAGCGGAAAGGCGATCCAGCCGAGCGCCGGTCCGCTGTCGAGAGTCAGGGGATGCGTGAAGAGGACGAACGTCACCGCGGCGACGAGGGCGGTCAGCCCGGCCAGCCCGATCGCGCGCCGGGTGTCGGCGCCGCGGGGCCATCGCCAACGCGCCGGCGCGGTGAGCACCAGCGGGGCGCCGATCAAGTCGCCGAGCGTGTTGGCCGACCACCAGACGGTCCAGACTTGCCAGAAATTGTGGGTGTGGAAGAGGTACTGTTGGCCGGCGGCGGCGATGGTGGCCGCGATCGGCTCGCCGATGAGGCTGGGCACGAGGGCGAGCGCGAACACCTCGCGCAGTCGATCCAGTCGCGGACTGATGCCGACGAGACGGCGGATGATCAGGCCCGAGACGGCGGCGTCGACCAGCGCGGCGCCGGCGAACAGCAGCGTCCCGCTCCACGGGCCGGGCGTGGAAATCGCGGCGAAGCTCGCCACCAGGGCAGCGGCGAAGAGCGCCGGCCATTCCGCGAGTGGCCGACGCAGCAGTACGCCGAGCAGGAGTCCCGCGGGCAGCCACAGGGCCGCTATGCCGGGCGGCGTGATGGCGAAGGCGAAGCTCACCCGTCTCGCGACCGCGTAGGCGAGACCGAACAGAAGCAGGAGCCCGAGGCGACGGAGCCGCGAATCGCGCATGCAGGAGGAGGCCGGGAACGGGAGGGACCAGCCACAACTCCCGGAACCTGCAGGCCGCGCCGCCGGATGGGTAGGGTGGCGCGGCGCCTGGAGGGAATGGGCCGGGCACGGCAAGCGCCGGGCCGCGGGGCGCACGGCGCCCGCGACCCGGCGCGGATAGGCATCCAGCACCGTTGGCCTAGTTGACCGTGATGACCTTCACGCCCGGCGTCGATGCAGCTCCGCTCACGTAGCCGATCGCCCCCGGGTTGTTTCGCACGAACGCCACCACTTCGTCGTCGGTCGACTTGCTGGCCGGCGGCACGTCACGGCCCGAGAAGATCTCCTCCTGCCAGTACGTGTCCAGGCTCTGCACCGTGCGGCCGAGGACCGTCTTGGCGAAGGCCGTGCGGGTCGCCGATCCCTTGGCGGGCTCGACGGGTGTCGCGGGTACGCCGCCCGGGAAGGTGGCCGACTCCTTCAGGAACAGCCGCGCCACGGCGTCGGACGACAACTCGGTGACCGGGTTGGCGTTGTTGACGATGACCTTGAATTCCTGCGCTTCCGCCGGATGGACGGCGGCCATTCCGAACAGGCCGACCGCGACGAGGAGTGCCATCGACAGCCAACGGAACAGACCGGCCGGCGCCACGTTGGTCGTGTTGAATTGAGACATGAGTGGAATCCCCGGGTTAGAAGCTGATCGCGACCGAGGCGATCATGTAGTTGGCCTTGGACGCCGGCGCAATTCCCATGTTGAACGGCGGGGCGGTGGGCGGGATGAACGTCGGCACGTTGGTGTCGAACGAGTAGCCGCTCACGTGGTGCGCCTCGAGCTTGAACGCCAGGTTGGCACTCGGGGCGAACGCGACGCTCCCGGCCATGTCCCGGTTCTCCTTCAGGTACACGGGCGGCACCGGCGCCCCGAAGTCGATGTACCGGCGCGTCTCCATGTACTGGCCGGCCAGCGTCACCTTGTCGTTCACCTTGATGCCGGCCATGCCATACCAGGAGGTGTAGTCAGACTTGCCCGGCTTCTGCCCCGAGAATTCGGTGAATTCGGCGCGCGTGAAGAAGTGGGTGAAGTTGCCGTCCAGCGAATACAGCGTGGTGTACTGGCGCCCGTCGGGATTGCTCGTCCCGTAGGCCGGCACCGGCTGGTAGCCGGTCACGAATGCGCCGGCGCGGAGCCCCTGAATGGGCGTGTTCAGCCAGAGCTGAGTGCCGAGCAGGTCCTCGAGTCGGGCCGAGACGACGCCGACCCCGTTGTTGGACGGGAGTAGCACGTTGAGATCGGTGCCGCCGGCGAAGAAGTGCGTCTCGGCGCCCCAGCCCCGGCCCAGATCCCAGTCGCGGCTGACGACGATGCCGTCGATCGCTTCGAGCGTCTCGCCGTACACGTCGGCGCCCACGCGATAGAACGGCAGGAGCGTGCCGATGAAGCGCACCTCGTTGAAGATGCCGCGCGGGAGCGGATCGCGGCCGACCTTGAACGTCCAGTCCCCGGACTTGTGCTGGTAGTAGGCCCAGACGGGGAACATGGACGGCTCCACCGAATCGAGCGGGCTGGTGCCCAGCGCACGACTCAGCAGCTGCGTCACGAACTCGTCGTTCGGCGTGACGGCGTACCGGAACTGCAGGGCGAGGGCCCGATAGTCGGTGGTGCCGTCCTTGTTGACGCCGAACACCGGCAGGCCATCCGACTTGCCATATCCCCACACGAGCGAGCCGTGGAATGAGAAGCGGTCGGTGAAGTCCTGGGCGCGGACGACGGCCGGCGCGGCCAGCGCGGCGGCAACGAGCATGAGTTGGGTGATCCGGCGCACCTGCGTGTGCCTCATGGGTGAATCCTCGAAGGAATGGGAATGCCCGACGCGTCGAGCGAGCGACGCCAAGTCGGGGTCACGTCGACTAGTCTCGACACGCCCGGGTCGGCCCTTTAGCGGCCCGGGTCATCGCGAAACGATCACGCGCCGCGCCCACTGCCGGGCCTGGGAATACCGGATGGGCAGCTCGGCGTCCACGCCGAGCTGCGACGCCAGGATCAGCGCGTCGTCCCAGTTGCCCTCCTCGTACAGCGAGGCGAGCCGCAGATAGGGCGCGTGCGGCCCGTCCCGGTGCCGCAGGGCCGCCTCGACGTCGGCCGGGACGTGGATGTAATTCAGGAGGTCGTGACTGGTCATGCCGAGCATGCCGTCGAACGTCGACAGCAGACCGGTCAAGAACATGGGTCGCGTGGCCCGCTCCGCGCCGGCGTCGGTGGCCAGCAATTCGCACAGCCGCCCGCGGGCGAGCGCGGCGACCACGGCGTCGCGCTCCACGCCGGTGTTGCTCTGGACCAGCCCCGTGAGCACGAGCGTCAGCCACCGGTGCAGCGGCGCGCGGCCCACCAGGTCGATCGCGCGGGCCACCGAGTCGACGCGCAGCCCGCCCATGGCCTGCGCGTTCACCGCGGCCAGCAGTCGCCCGGAGAGCGCGGGCTCACTCTCCACGGCGCCCACGAGCTCGGCGTCGCTGATCCGGGAGTCGAACACCAGATTCATCAGCCGGGCCACGCGCGCCATCTCGACCGGCAGATCTCGCCGTCTGACGATCTGCGGCCGGCTGAAGCAGACGCCCTGGAACAGGTCGACGCCCAGCGCCCGGCAGCGATCGGCCGTGGCGGCGTCGTCGACCCCGCCGGCGAGCAGCTTCACGCCGTGCCCCCGGAGGCGGGCGACGAGGCGGCCCAGCGCGGCCGGTTCGTGCCGCGGAGTGTCCAGGCGCACGATCTGCGCCAGCCGGAGCAGCGCGTGGTGCGCGCCGTCGGCGGCGAACTCTCCCACCGTCAGCGTGAATCCCCGCGCCCGCAGATCCTGCAGCGCCGCGCTGGTCGCGGCCTCGTAGGGCACAGGGTCCCGGAGCTCCAGCGTCACCTGGGCCGGATCGAGTCGCGTGAACGCGCGGTCGATGAGCACGTCCAGCGATAGGGGAACGAAGGCCCGCGTGCCGCCCGTGAGCTGGCCGACGCTCGCCGGCAGGAGCCCCGTCACCAGGGCCCGGCTCGCGCTCGCCGGCGGCGTGCGCGATGGGCCGGCCGCCGGCCGATACAGGATCTCATAACCGGCCAGCTGTACGTGCCGATCGAAGATCGGCTGCCGGGCGATGTACGCGTTGAGCACGGTCGCCTTCATGGGTATCGGCGGCCCCGGCATCACGACGCGATCCGCGTCGCCGCCGGCCGCGCCTCCTCCTTGGCCTGCCGGCCGGCCTCGAGTGCGGCGCTCGCGGCCGCCGCGAGCGACCGCGCGGTGAACGGCTTCTGCAGCACCTCCGCTCCCCGCGCGCCGCCGCCTCCACGCGTCGCCGCGTCGGGATAGGCGGACACGTACAGGACCCGGGCCTCGGGGTGTCGCAGGAGCAGCCCGTCGAGCAGCCAGGCCCCGGGGGCGCCGGGCATCGGCACGTCGATCACGATCAGCGCGATGTCGTCGGCGCAGGAGCTGGCGGCCGCGAGCGCCGCCGGTCCGCGCGGGGCGCCGAGCACGCGGTAGCCGGCGTTCTGCAGCATGCCCCGCGCGACCGCCCGCGTCGGCTCGTCGTCCTCGATGAGGAGGATCGTCTCCCCGGACGTCCAACGCGTGGTGGCCGGCGGCTCGTCGGTGCCATCGCGGCCACCGGTGATCAGCGGCAGGTAAATCTTGATCACGGTGCCCACATGGGGCTCGTGGTGCACCCAGAGCTGGCCGCCGTTCTGCCGGACGATGCGGCGGGCCGTCGTCAGTCCGGCCGCGGCGCCCGCCCGCTTCGTGGCAGGGAACGGCTCCACGGTGGGCGACGATACGGCGGCTCGCATGCCCCGCCCGGTGTCGCTAACGGCGAGCACCACGTATTCCCCCGCGGTCATCGGCCCGCCGTCCAGTTCCACCGTGCTGTCCAGCTCCGCGTTCGCGGTGGCGAGCGTCAGCACGCCCCCGGTCGCCATCGCATCGCCCGCGTTGAGCGCCAGCGTCACGAGGAGTTGGCGCATCTGGCCCGCGTCGGCCAGCACGACCCCGATCGTCGGGTCGAGCCGGAGGTCGATCGCGATGTTCCGGCCCACCAGGCGCTCCACCATCGGCGACGTACTCCGCACCACGTCGTTGAGGTTCAACGGCCCGACGGCCGCGGCGCGCTCCCGCGTGAAGTCCAGGAGCTGCCGGCTGAGCGTCGAGCCCTGGTCCACCGCGCCGAGGATCGCCGTGACGTCCCCGCGCCGCGCATCGTCCGCGCCCATCCCCTGGAGCATGAACTCGCCATGCATCCCGATCACGGTGAGGACGTTGCTGAAGTCGTGCGCCACGCTGCGCGACAGTCGGAAGGCCGCCTCGAGGCGCTGGATCTCCCCGAGAAGGGCGTCGTGCCCCTGCGTGGGCTCCTCCGCGCGCGCCTCCGGCGCCCACCGCCCCGTCCGGGGAATCAGCGACGCGCCGCCGATGGCGATGGCGAGGACGAACGCGAGATTCGCCGTCGGCGCGCCCCCCGGCAGCCCGTAGATGCCGAGCAGGCCGGCGACGAAGAGCGCCGCCGTGGCGACAAGACCCCATTGCCGGTGGGGCGGCACTGCGCCGGGCGCGGGCGCCGCGCGGGCGCCGCGGTCCGGTCTGGACTCGTTCAGCATCATGCGCTGCTGTTCCTCTGTGTGGTGTGAAGTCCGGTCGCGCTTCGCGAGCCGGGCGGCTACCCGGCCAGCTCGACCGACAACGGGGCGCGCAGCGGCGCCATCCGCACGCGCAGCCTGGCCAGCGCGCGCGTGCGCACCTGGGAAATCCGGGATTCGGTGACGCCGAGCACCGCCGCGATCTCGTGCATCTTCAGCTCTTCGTGGTAGTAGAGCACGAGCACCTGCCGTTCCTGCGCCGTCAGCGCATCGAGCGATCGGGCCAGGAACTGCATCTCCTGCTCGCGCGTGATCGCCTCGTCCAGATCGGGCCCCGCAGCCGCCGCCGGCTCGGCCAGCTCGCCGATCATCTCCCCGTCTTCGCGCGTCAGCGATCCCTCGATCGAGACCGGCGCGGCACCCGCCACGGCCGCCGACCAGTGGCGCATCGTCGTCGCGTCGAGGCCCAGATGCTCCGCGAGGTCGCGCTCGCTGGGCTCCCCCGCCATGCGGGCGCCAAGCGCCGCTCGCGCCTCGGCAATCAGGCGCTGCTTGCGCCGCACCGACCGCGGCGCATGGTCCTGCCTCCGCATCTCGTCCAGGATCGCACCCCGAATGCACGGTATGGCGTACGTGCTGAACGCCAGGCCGCGGGTCACGTCGAAGTTGTCGACCGCCGTGATGAGCCCCAGCGTGCCGGCGCTCACCAGATCGTCCATTTCGCGGCGTGGCGTGAGCCGCGCTCCGACCTGCCGGACGACGTGATGAACCAGCGTGAGATGCGCGCGGAGCAGCGCGTCGCGCGCGCACGCGTCGCCGCGGGCGGCAGCGTTCCACAGGGCAGTGTCTTCCATGATGACGGACCCGGAGATGAGGAGGTGCGATGATCCACCGGGGCCGTGCGCGCGTCCGGCCATCGTCGGCCCCCGACGCCGCGCCCTAGCGCAAGGCGCGCTCCACCTTTCGCCGTCCGCGGCACGCCGCTCCCCGGCCCGCGCGGCACGGGCCGCTCCGTCAGCCAATCCGTTGCTGGGCCGTGGGTTGAGGCGGCGACTCCGCGCCCGGAACCCGCGACACGGCCGGCCACGCGGCGGTCGGCGCTCCCTGCCGGGCGGCAGAAACTTCCGGGGTTGGCCCGGCAGGAGTTGCCGGGATGGTGCGGACTACTCGGCCGGGTCCGTCTCGGCGTCCGCGTCCATCGTGCCGTCCGCCGCGGGCGCGTTCAACTTCGCGCGGAGCGTGCGCACACTCATGCCCAGAAGCCTGGCGGCCTGTGTGCGGTTCTGCCCCGTCCGCGCCAGCGCTTCCGCAATCAGGATGTCCTGGGCATGGTCCACGTTCAGGCTGGTCAGCACCACCGCGCCGTCCGGCGCCTGATCCCCCGGCCCGCTGGACGGCGCGACCGGCCGACGCGTTCCGGTCGCCGACGGCAGGACGTGCGCACGCCCGCCGCCCAGCTCGAAGTTGGCCGGCTGCAGCACCGGCCCCGTGGACAGGATGACGGCTCGTTCCACCGCGTGCTGCAGCTCGCGCACGTTGCCCGGCCAGGCGTACTCCTGCAGCAGCCGCATCGCCTCCGGCGCGATCGACGTGATCTCCTTGCCCATCTCGTTGGCCGTGCTCATCGCGAACCGCAGCGCGAGCAGGGGAATGTCGTCGGCGCGTTCCCGCAATGGAGGGAGATACAGCGGGAGCACGGTCAATCTATAGAAGAGGTCCTGGCGGAAGGCGCCGCGCGCGACCTCCCCGGCGATGTCGCGGTTCGTCGTCGCGATGATGCGGACGTTGACCTTGATGGGCGCCGTGCCGCCCACCCGCTCGAATTCCTGTTCCTGCAGCACCCGCAGCAGCTTGGCCTGCAGGTCGAGCCGCATCTCCGAGATCTCGTCCAGCAGCAGCGTGCCGCCGTTGGCGCGCTCGAATGCGCCCTCGACGCGCTTGATGGCTCCCGTGAACGCGCCCTTCTCGTGGCCGAACAGCGCGCTCTCGACCAGCCCTTCGGGCAGCGCCGCGCAGTTGAGCTTGATGAACGGCCGGGCGCGCCGGTCGCTCTGGTCGTGCAGCGCCCGGGCGAAGAGTTCCTTCCCGGTGCCGCTCTCGCCCTGGAGCAGCACCGTGGCGCGCGTCGGCGCGGCCATGGCCACCGCCTGCAGCACGCGGCGCATGGGCACGCTGTCGCCCACGATGTGGCGGGCGCTCCGGAGCCCGACCACCTCCTCGCGCAGCGCGTCGTTCTCGCGCCGCAGGCGCACCACCTCCAGCGCCTGCTCCACCGCCAGCTGGAGCTGCTCGGCGCGGACCGGCTTCGTGATGTAGTCCACCGCGCCGGCCTTGATGGCCGCCACGGCGTGCTCGATGCTCCCGTAGCCGGTGATCACGATCAGCGGGACGTCGTACCCTTCGTCCCGCAGCAGGCCCAGGAACTCCAGGCCGGTGAGCCCCGGCAGCCGGAAGTCCGAGATGATCAGGTCCACCGTGTCGCGGGCCAGGAATTGCAGCGCCTCGACCACGGTGCCGGCGAGCAGGGGCCGATGTTCCGCACGCAGGAGCATCTGCTCGAGCGTGGTCCGGATCATGGCGTCGTCGTCCAGGACCAGAATCGTTGCCATCGAAGCCCGCCGCGGAGACGGATGCGCGGCTCTCCCCCGAGTCGCGCGAGTCGATCTGCCGACTTGACCCGAACTTAGCGCGCGCCGCAGGCGACCGCGAGCACGGCGGGCTCGGAGGCTCCGCCGGCTCACCGGCGCGCCG
>JAGWRI010000287.1 GCA_028876525.1 Gemmatimonadota bacterium
ATCGACGGCGCGGTTTGGCACCTCGATGTCGGCTTATCACATCCTGGGGCTGGAGAAGGTCCCAAGGGTCCGGCTGTTCGCCGGTTAAAGTGGTACATGAGCTGGGTTCAGAACGTCGTGAGACAGTTCGGTCTGTATCCGTCGTGGGCGTTGGAGAGTTGAGGGAAGCGGACTTTAGTACGAGAGGACCGAGTCGGACGACCCGCTCGTGTCCCGGTTGTCCCGCCAGGGGCAACGCCGGGTAGCGATGGTCGGTCGTGATAACCGCTGAATGCATCTAAGTGGGAAGCACCTCCCAAGATGAACTCTCCCGGGGCTTCGAGCCCCCTGAAGGGCCGGGGTAGACCACCCCGTCGATAGGCCGCCCGTGGAAGCGTCGCAATACGCTCCGAGCGCAGCGGTCCTAATCGCCCGTGCGGCTTGACTACTCCCAAGTAGCAACTGCAAGCAAAGCCACTAGCGATTTCAATGGATTCACCCGCGATCTACCATGCACCCGATGTCGCTTTCCATTTGCTGGCGACCAGAGCGTAGGGGCCACACCCGTTCCCATTCCGAACACGGCAGTTAAGCCCTACAGCGCCGATGGTACTCCGCCCGAGAGGGCGCGGGAGAGTAGGCCGTCGCCGGCTCCTCTTACACACGCCCCGACCGTGCTCGCACGGCCGGGGCGTCGTGCTTTCCGCCCCCAGTCGCTCGTCTTCTTCCTGTCTCCACCCGCGCCCACCCGCCGCCCATGCCCCGCGCTGGCATCGTCACCGTCGCCGGTAAGCCCAACGCCGGGAAATCCACGCTCCTCAACCGCATCGTCGGCGAGAAGCTCAGCATCGTCAGCCCCAAGCCCCAGTCCACCCGCGACCGCATCGTCGGCATCCACTCCGCCGGCGACACCCAGATGGTGCTGCTCGACACCCCGGGCCTCCTCGCCCCGCGCTACGAGCTCCAGCGCGCCATGCGCGCCACCGCCCTCCGCGCCCTCCACGAAGCCGACGTCGTGATCCACCTCGTGGACGCCACCGACGACGACCGCACCCCCCTCGCCGAGGCGGCCGGTCTCGACCAGCCCCCCCGCGCGCCGGTCCTCGCCGTCTACAACAAGATCGACCGCCTCGACGCCGCCGCCCGGGCGGCGCTGGCCGAGCGCCATCCCGGCGCCCTCCTCGTCTCGGCCACGAGTGGCGAGGGCGTGGACGCCCTCCTGGCCGCCGTGCGCGAGCGCCTTCCCGAGTCGCCCTTCCTCTACCCCGACGACGAGCTGAGCGTGCAGACCCTGCGCTTCTTCGCCGCCGAACTGGTGCGCGAAACGGCGCTCGAGCAGCTCGAAGAGGAGCTGCCCTACAGCGTGGCGTGCCAGGTCGAGGAGTTTCGCGAGGACCGGGTCCCGGTATACATTCGTGCGGTCCTGTACGTCGAGCGGGAGAGTCAGAAGCGAATCCTGATCGGCGCCGGGGGCGCGCGGGTGCGGAGCATTGGCCGCGCGGCGCGCGTGAAGATCGAGACCCTGGTCGGGCAGGCGGTGTACCTCGATCTGTGGGTCAAGGTCCTGCCCAACTGGCGGAAGAACGCCGTCGCCCTCCGGCGATTCGGCTACCGCCCGAGCGAGGAGTCCCCGTCATGAGCGTCGCGCGTGAGCTGCTGCAGATCCTGGTCTGCCCCAAGTGCAAGGGCGAGCTGGTCCATCGCCCCGACGACCAGGTGCTGGTCTGCCCCGCCTGCCGGCTCCGGTACCCGGTGCGCGACGACATCCCGATCATGCTGGTCGATGAGGCGACGTCCTACTAGTCCCTGGCGCGTCCGCTCGATCGGCACGCTCGTGGCCGCCGTCGCGCTCGCGGGGGCGGCCCCGCCGCTGCGCGCGCAGGGCGGCGTCTCGGTTCTCGCCGGCGGCGGGCTCGAGCTGGTCCTGCCCGTCGGCGCCCGCGCCAACGGCCTGGGCGAGGCCGTGGTGGCCGACTACCTGGGCAGCGAGGGCATTTGGTGGAATCCCGCCGGCATGGGCCGCGAGACCACCCGCGAGGCCGCCATCCACCACAGCAGCACCTTCGCCGGCACCGGCGACGCGATCACCGCCGTGCTGCCGGTGGCGCCGGTCGGGGTGCTCGCGCTGTCGGTGGACCTGTACAGCTACGGCACGCAGGACAACACGGATGCCACCGGCTCGTACGGCACGATCACGCCGCGGGCGACGATCTTCGCCGCCACCTTCGCCGGACACGTCGGCTCGCGGGCGTACCTGGGCCTGAACTACAAGTATTACAGTTTCGGCATGAACTGCACCGGGGCGTGCGGCAACCTGGCCAGCCTGGGCGCCGCCACGACGGCCCTCGACTTCGGGCTGCAGGTCCGGGCCTCGAACGACTCGTCGCTGTTCGTCGGCGTGGCGCTGCGCAACGTGGGGCCGAGGCTGCAGTTCAACGACGCCCCGCAGGCCGACCCGCTGCCCACGCGGCTCGAGGTCGGCGTGACGTACGCGCCGAAGATTCCCTCGCTCGGGCCCGACGCCCAGCTCCGGTTCGGCGCCGACATCGTCAATGCCATTCCCACCACCAACCCGGGCCTGCGCCTCGGCGCCGACCTCGGATGGCAGCACAAGCTCCACGCGCGCGCCGGATACGTCCACGACGGCCCCCTCGGATCGGGGCCCACGGTCGGCCTCGGCGCCACCACCGGCCGACTGCGCCTGGACATCGCCCAGCTGTACACCGACAGCCAGGGCACCGCGGGCGCGCCGCAGACCTACCTCTCCCTCCGGCTGGTGTTCTGATGCGGCTGCTCGCCGCCATCGGACTCCTGTGCGCGCTGGCCGGCGGGGCGGCCGGTCAGCGGATGGCCCCCCCGTTCCGCCCCGCGGCCGTGCCCGGCCCGGCCCCGACCGGGCCCGGCGCGGAACGCGTCGAAGTCCCGGGCGCGCCCATCCTCGGCATGCGCATCCCGGCTTGGTCGGCCCCCATCGCGTCGGCCATCCTGCCGGGGGCGGGGCAGGCCGTGCTCGGCCAGCAGCGATCGGTGGCCTATCTCGCCCTCGAGGCGTTCGTCTGGCTCCAGTACTTCAAGGACCAGCGCGACTGGCGGCAGCAGCGCGCCGCGTACCGCGATCTCGCCGCCACCGTGGCCCGTTCCCCGTTCACCGCCAACCCGCCGTTGGGCGACTGGGCCTACTACGAAAGCATGGAGCATTATCTCGAGAGCGGCGTGTACAGCGTCTCGGGCTCCGCGGCCGACGTGCAGCCGGAAACGAACGAAGGCACGTACAACGGCGCGATGTGGCTGCTGGCCCGCACCAACTACTGGCCCAACCCGGCCGTCGCTCCGCCCGTCAGCTCCCCCGAGTACCAGAGCGCGCTGCGGTTCTACGAGAGCCGAGCGGTGCGTCCCGAGTACCGATGGTCGTGGCGCAACGCCCAGCTGGAGCAGGACCTCTACCGCCGGACGATCAACAAGGCCAACGACGCGGTGCGACGGGCCACCTCCGACCTCGGAATCGTGCTGGCCAATCACGTGCTGAGCATGGTGGACGCATTCTCGACGTGGCGGCTGGCCGCGAGCCGCGGTCCCGGGAGTGACTACCGGGTGGGTTGGACAGTCCCCTTGCCGTAATGGCGCGGCGCCAGCCGCACGGTTGTAACGGGTGGAGCCGCCAAGACTTGCGCTGCTCGCGGCGTTTGACTTGACCCGCTCACGCCGGTATCTTGGCGTCGCCGACCTCCCATCCATCATCCGTGACCGTCGAAAAGCAGAGGGCCCTCGTATTCTCGCTGCATGACCACGCGTTGCCGGGGGTCGTGGAGGGCTGGCTGCTGGGCCTCGGCGTTCCGGTGGTGCCGGTGTCGAGCGAGGAGGAGCTGCTCTCGCTCTCGCTGCGGGGCAGGCCGCGGGTGGTCGTGTTCGACGCCCGGGTGGGCGCGCCGGGGGTGTATTCCGCCTCGCGCCGCTTGAAGGCCGACTCGTACACCGCCGTCGTGCCGTGCGTGGTGGTATCCGAGGGCACCGACGCGTCGTTCTCGGCGGCGTTCCAGGCCGGGGCCGACGAGGTGATTCGGGACGGGGTGGGGGGCGAGGAGGCCCGCATCCGCCTCGACTCGATGCTCCGCCGCTCCGACCGCGATCTCGTGGTGCACCCCTCGACGCGCCTGCCCGGCGCGGTGGAAATCGAGGCCGAGGTCACGCGGCGGCTCCGGGACGGGGCGCCGTTCGCGATGTGCTACGCCGACCTGGACCATTTCAAGGAATACAACGACCGGTACTCGTACTACGACGGGGACCGGTGCATCCGGATCCTGGCCAAGGTGCTGCACGACGTGGTGAAGGGACTCTGCCGCGACACCGGGTTCGTGGGGCACATCGGGGGGGACGACTTCATCTTCGTGATCCCGCTGGCCGACGTGCCGGAGGTGTGCGGGGAGATCGTGTCGGTGTTCGACACGCTCATTCCGTACCAGTACTCGGAACAGGACCGGCGCGCGGGTTATTTTTTCGGGAAGGATCGTCGAGGCCAATTGCACCGGGTGCCGTTGATGACGGTGTCGATCGGCGTCGTGACGAACGAGCGGCGCACCTTCACGCACGCCGCGCAGATGAGCGAGCTGGCCACTGAAATGAAGAGCTATGCGAAGACGCTGCCGGGGTCGGTGTACACGATCGACCGGCGGACCGATGAATCGGGAGTCGACGAGAGCGACGTCGAGCGCGCCGGGCTGGCCGGCGGGTCGGAGGAAACGTGAACGTCGCCTGTCCTGAATGCCGCTCGGTGTTCCGCGTCGATCCGGCCAAGCTGCCGGCGGCCACGGTTCGGGCCCGCTGCTCCGTCTGCGGCGGGGTGATCACGCTGGTGGCCGACGGCGCGGCGGCGCGCGACGAATTCGCCGCCGCTGCGGCTCCGGCTCCGGGCGTAGCTGCGGCGCCCGTGCGGGCCACGCCGACGCCGGCGGCGCCAATTGCGGCCGTTCCGTTGCCGGCGGCTTCCCCGGCGCCCCAAGCGCCCGCGCCTGCTGCG
>JAGWRI010000288.1 GCA_028876525.1 Gemmatimonadota bacterium
ACCGTGGACGGCTGACGGCGAGCCTAGAACAGCGTCATCTGCTCGCCCAGCTGGGCCGGGTCCACCGGCGCCTGGCGCAGCAGCCGCTGCAGCTCCCGCGCCGAGGCGGGGCTGTGCCCCGAGAAATGATTGTTGAAGTAGCCGTAAATCGTGCGGCCGTCGCGCTCCAGGCGCTCGATCACGCCGGCCCACGCCTCGAGGTCGCGCGTCCGGTCCACCTGCACCCGCGAGAAGTCCACGATCTCGCGGCTGCCCAGCCACCGCACGTAGATCAGATCCGCCGTCGGCCGATCGGCCAGCGCCAGCATCTGCTTGCGCGGAATCCACTTGCCGTCGGTCAGGGCGAGCGACACGCCGTGCTCGCCGAGCAGGGCCAGCACGCCGTCGTAGATCCAGCCGCGGTGGCGGAACTCCACGGCGAACCGGATGTCCTGCGGCAGCGTGGGGAGGAACTCGGCCAGCGCGGGAAGCTCGGCCGGGGCGAAGTCGGGCCCGAATTGCAGCAGCACCGCCCCCAGCTTCTCCCCCAGCTCGCGCGCCCGGTCGAAGAACTCGCCCGCCACGCCGGCACAGTCGCGCAGCCGGCGCTCGTGGGTGATCTCCTGCGGCATCTTGAGCGCGAACCGGAAGTGGGCCGGCGTTCGCTCCGCCCACCCGCGCACGGTCTTCGCCGCCGGCACGGCGTAGAACGTCGAGTCCACCTCCACCGTGTCGAAGGCGCGCGCGTACACGGTGAGGAACTCCGGCGCGCGCGTGCGCGGCGGATAGAAAGGTCCCACCCAGGCGGGGTAGTTCCACCCCTGCGTGCCGAGGTGCGCGGAGCCGGCCATGGCTCCAATTGGCGCCCCCGGCCCGAGCGCGTCAAGCGGCGTCAGCGATACGTCTCGAAGAACCCGGTGCCGGTGCCCTCGATGACACGCCCGTCGACACGTCCCGAAACGTGAAGCAGCCCCTTCATTTGAATGAAGTACGGACGCGCCAGCCCGCGCGCCGCCGGCGCCTCGCCCCCCGCGACGAGCGGGGCCCGTGTGTCGGTGCCGGCGGCCGCCTGCACGTCCAGCACGATATGCAGCGTGTCGTCGCCGCGAACGTCGGTCATTTCGCCGCGGACGGGCACGACCACCCGCCGCCCGTTCACGAGAATCGCGCGGCCGTCAGTGTAGCGAATGCGCCGCGGCCGGAACACGGCCAGGAAGCCCCGCGCGTCGGTGAGGTACACGAACAGAGGCCGCACGACGGCCGACGCACCGCCGTCACCCTCCGTCGCGGCGCCGTCCGGTGCCGCCGTCGTGCGCTGCTCGTCCACCCGCCCGTAGAGAACGCCCAACTCCCCCGCCCTTCCCGCCCCCCAGTCCCACGTCACGCCGCGCCACGTGCCCCAGTTGTGGTCGTGGTACGCCTGCGCGCGGTCGTAGCGACGGCAGCGCCCCGAGACGCAGATCGTGCCGCTGGCGTCGGCGCGCAGGGCGGGCACCACGTACCCCGACACCAGCGAATCGCTGGACACCGACGCGCCGGGAAAGTAGGCCCCGGGCTCGGGCGTCACCACCAGGTCCAGCGTCAGCGGCGCCCCGTCGCGCTCCCCGCGCGCCACGCCGTGCAGCCGGTAGTCGCCGTCGGCGAGCACGGTCACGGTCGACGCCCCGATCGCGACGTCGGCATCGGCGGTCGAAAAGCGCACGCGGTTGCCCGGCACGTTGGCCACGAACCGCTCGGCCGGCGCTCCGGGGCCGTGCAGCGTCACCAGAAGCTGACCGCCCCACCGGCCCGCCGGCACCGCGCCGGCCACGACGTACGAGATGAACGCCCAGTGCGCGCGGCCGGCGCCCAGCACGTTGAAGTAGTGCCACTCGGCCCACGACGGGTCGTGCGCCGCCGCGGCCGGCGGCTCGTGGAAGTGGTCGATCTCGTTGCGCAGCTCGAACGGCGTGGGATCGGCCCACGCGCGGTCGCCCGCGTCGTCGCGCCACGCGCCGGCCGCGAGCACGGCGCCCGCGCCCACGGCGGCGTTGCGCGACGGGATCTGGCCCGACGCCAGCACCGGGATCTGCCGCCCGTCCGGCGTCGTGACGTACGCCAGCTTGCCCACGATCTGCGGCGCCGCCGCGGTCACGCTGCCGCTCAGGCGCGGCGAGGCCAGCACCTGCCGGTACACGAACTTCGCGTGGTCAATGGACAGGAACATCCCGCCCAGCCCGCCGGTCTTCATCACCTCGACGTCGATGCCCTGCGGCAGCACCGTGATGTCCCCGCCGCCCACCAGCCGCTCCTGCCGCGCCTGCGTCAGCATGGCCGTGCCCACCGACAGGAGCACGATCATCACCGCCACGCCCAGCGCGTAGCCGAACAGCAGCAGCGCCGTCCGCCACGGCCGCTGCACCAGATGCCGGAAGGAAAGGACGCCCAGCACGTCAGCGCACCCGCGTGTCGCTCAGGATGCGGCCGTCCTTCACGTGCACCACGCGGCGCGCCGCCGCGGCCAGCTCCTCGTCGTGGGTCACCACCACGATGGTCGTGCCGCCGGCGTTGAGCCGCTCGAACAGCGCGATGATCTCCGCCCCGGTGTGCGCGTCCAGCTCGCCGGTGGGCTCGTCGCAGAGCAGCAGCGCCGGCCGGTTGGCCAGCGCCCGCGCGATGGCCACCCGCTGCTGCTCGCCGCCGGAGAGCTGCGTGGGCCGGTGATCGGCCCGCGCCTCGAGCCCCACGTAGCGCAGCAGCTCGCGCGCGCGCGCCCGGCGCTGGGCGCGGCTCAGCCCCGCCTCGGCCATGGGCAGCTCCACGTTCTCGGCCGCCGACAGCGCCGGCATCAGGTAGAAGCGCTGGAACACGAACCCAATGTGCAGCAGCCGGAAGCGCGTGGCCTCGCGGTCGGACAGCGATTCCACCGGCTTGCCCTGAATCCGCACCGACCCCGCCGTGGGGCGGTCGATGGCGCCGAGCAGGTTGAGCAGGGTGGATTTGCCGCACCCCGACGGGCCGACGATGGCGGCGTAGTCGCCCGCCGCCACGTCCAGCGACACGCCCTGCAGGGCGTGCACCGGGGCGTCGCCCATGGCGTAGTCGCGGCGCAGGTCGCGGGCGCTGACGGCGAGCGGGGCGTCGCTCATGCCACCGCCTCGTCGCGCAGCGTGGCCGCGATGGGCAGCGACGCGCCGCGCCAGGCCGGATACACCCCGGCCAGCACCCCCGCGAGCGCCAGCAGCCCCAGCGACACCCAGGCGTCGCGCGGCTGGAACAGGAAGAAGTCGATGGCCGCCGGCAGCCCCGGGAACTGCGACAGGATGCCGTTCAAGTAGTGCGCCGTGACCAGCCCCAGCCCGAGGCCGAGCGTCGCCCCGGCGAGCATGATCGCCACCCCCTCCAGCATCACCTGCGCCACGATGCTCCGCGTGGACACGCCGATGGCGCGCATCACCGCGATCTCCCCCAGCCGCTCGTTCACCGACACCGTGACCAGCGTGGCCACGAGCAGCACGCCCACGGTGAGGCTCACCGAGCCGAGGATGAACGCGAGCTGGCGGAAGTAGCTCAGCCGGCGGTCCACCTGCCGCAGCGCCGACGCCGTGGACACGGCCGACACGCGGGGAATCGCGCGCTCGATCCACCGCTGCACCGAGTCGGCGTCGGCGCCGGCCCGGAGCCGCAGCATGAACAGCGACACCGGATCGCCCGCGGCGCCGGTCATGGCGCGCAGGGTGGCGAGCGGCATCGCCATGGCCTTCGGGTTGGCCGGCGTGTAGATGAAGTGCGCCGTTCCCGCGATCACGATGCGCCGCTCGCGCGTCACCGCGCGGAGCTGGGCGTCGTAGCCGCCCGCCACGTCGAGCGTGTCGCCCACGCGGGCGTGCGCCGCGGCCAGCAGGTCGGCGCTCACCACCGCCTGGTCGGGGCCCGCGATGTCGTGACCCGTGCGCAGGGTGTAGTCGCCCTGCACCGCGGGGTTTATGCCGATCGCCACGGCGGTCACGCCGCCGCCGGGGCCGAGCACGTGGAGCTGGCCGCCCAGCACGGGGCTCACCGCCACGATGTCTGGGTTGGCGCCCAGCCGGGCCATGATCGCGCCGGCGCTGTCGATGCGCGCATCGGTGTCGAAGGGCAGCGTGCCCCTGGGCGCCAGGCGAATGGTGAACCCGCGCACGTCCAGCAGCTCGCGGAACGACGCGCGCATGCCGCTGGCCAGCATCACCATGTCGAGCAGCAGCGCCGCCGACACGGCCACGCCCACCACGGCGAGCGCCGTCCGCGCGCGGCGGCCGGCCAGCGAGGCGCGGGCAAGGGTCACGAGCATGCGGTCACCGTCCGAACAGCGCCAGCGGCGGCACGCGCGTGAGCCGCCGCGCGGCCAGGAATCCGGCGGCCACGCCCAGCACCAGCGACAGCGCCACGGAGAAACCCACCACCTCGGGCGTCACGATCGAGAACGCCAGCGGGGTGCGGTACACGCCGCGGTAGTGCGCGTTGACGGCGGCCGAGATCGCGGCGCCGAGCCCCACGCCCAGCGCGCTGCCCGCCACGGCCACCATCGCCGCCTCGAGCACGACCGAGCGGAGCACGGTGGCCGCCGAGATGCCCATGAGCCGCAGGGCCGCCACGTCGCGCCGCCGCTCGTCCACCTTGAGCAGCATGATGCAGAGCAGGAACACCGCGCTGGCCACGATGGTGATCACGCCGATGGCGTGGTGGAATCGGCTCACCACGAGGAAGGTCTGCGAGGTCTCCACCGCGATGTCGCGCGACCGGTGCGCCTGGAAGCCGAAGGCGGCGTCGTTGATGGCCGCCATGGCGCGCCCGGTGGCCGCGCGGTCGCGCGTCGCCACGGCGAACCGGTCCACGCGATCGCCGTAGCCGATGAGCGACTGCAGCTGGTCGAGGTGCACCAGCACGCGGTACTCGTCGCGCGCCACCTCGGAGGGGTCGGCCGAGGCGCGCACCACGGCGCCCACGATCACCGTGTCGGCGGGGCCGGTGGGAGTGGCGCGGATCACCAGCCGGTCGCCCACGCGCAGGTGCGCGTCGGCGGCCAGCCGGTCGTCAATCGCGATCGTCCGCGGAGCGCCCCCGACGGCGGCCTGGAGCGCGAGCAGGGCGGCGAGCAGTGCCGGCATGCTTCAAAGCTAAGGCCGCGGGGGGCGTCACGAGCACGTGCCGCGCCAGGTCGGGGCCGATCTGCTGCCGGACCCGCCCGATGCGCAGCGTGATCGGCCCGCCGAACGGGGCGCGCAACGCTACCTGGACACGAGCCCCGGGCCGGATCCCGAGGCCGCCCAGATAGCGCAGCCGGCCGGGATCGTCGTCCTCCACCCGCTGCACGCGGACTTCGGCGCCCTCGGCGATGTCGTCGAGCGACACCAGCCGCCGCTCGTCCATCGAGCCGTCGCGGGCCGGGATGGGCGCCCCGTGCGGATCGGTGGCCGGCTCGCCGATGGCCGCCGCCATGCGGTTCACCAGCTCGTCCGACGCGGCGTGCTCCAGCCGCTCGGCCTCGTCGTGCACGCGGTCCCACGGGTAGTCCAGGGCCCGCGCGAGATAGGCCTCGATCACGCGGTGGCGGCGAATGGTGCGCAGCGCCGCGGCGCGCCCGGCGTCGGTGAGCCGGGCCCCGCGGTAGCGCGTGTGCACGATGAGCCCCTGGTCGGCGAGGCGGCGCACCATGCCGCTGGCCGACGCCGGGGCAATGCGCAGGGCGGCCGCGATCTCGTTGGTGCCGGCGGCGTTTCCGCTCCGCTCCAGCTCGTAGATGGCCTTGAGGTAGTCCTCCACCGGCGCGGTGAGCGGCGAGGCGGGGGCGGAGCGGGCGGGAGTCATCGCGGGGGCGTGCCGGCCGGCGCGCCCAGCACGAGCAGCACCGGCACGCGCGAGACGTGCCGCACCTCGTTGGCCACGCTGCCGAACAGCAGGTCCTTGAAGAACCGATGCCCGTGGGTGGCCATGGCAATAAGGTCACACCCCTCGCGCTCGGCGGCGGCGGCGATCTCGCGCGCCGGATCGCCGGCAGCCAGCATGCACTCGGCGTCCACCCCGGCGGCCGCCAGCTCGGCCGCGATGCGCTCGACGTACTCGCGGTCCTCGCGCACCTCCTCCGACTCGCGCAGCTCGAACTGCGCGAGATGGCGCGCCGCGAATCCGTCGGCCACGTGCAGCACCAGCACCGCCGCCCGGTTGTCGCGCGCCAGGTCGCGCACGTAGCCCGCGATGCCGGCGTCGTACGCCGTGTGTTCCACGGGGAGCAGGATCTTGCGGAACATCAGCCGGCCCAGGCCCGCACCGACTGCACGAGCAGCCAGGCGTTGAGCGCGGCAATGACCCAGGCCACCGTCCAGGCCAGGACCCGCGTCGCGCGCCCGTTGGCGAACTCGCCCATCTTCGCGCGCTCGGAGGTGAACGACACCAGCGGGAACACGGCGAACGAGAGCTGCAAGCTGAGGATCACCTGGCTGAGGATGAGGAGCTCGTTGGTGCCCGATTCGCCGTATAAGATGGCCACCACGGCGGCCGGCACAATGGCCAGCAGCCGGGTGATGAGCCGCCGCACCCAGGGGCGCAGGCGGATGTTCAGGAACCCCTCCATCACCACCTGCCCGGCCAGCGTGCCGGTGAGGGTGGAGTTCTGCCCCGAGGCGAGCAGGGCCAGCGCGAACACCGTGCTGGCCCCCGCGCCAAGGAGCGGCGTGAGCAGGCGGAAGGCGTCCTTGATCTCGGCCACCTGCGTGTAGCCCGTGCGGTGGAAGGTGGCCGCCGAGACGATGAGAATGGCCGCGTTCACGAACAGCGCCGCGGTGAGCGCGATGGTCGAGTCGATGAACGCGAAGCGCACCGCCTCGCGCTTGCCGGCCGCGGTCTCCTCGTAGCGCCGCGTCTGCACGATGGACGAATGCAGATACAGGTTGTGCGGCATCACCGTGGCGCCCAGGATGCCGATGGCGATGTACAGCATTTCGGGGTTGGCCACGACCTCGCGCCGCGGCACGAACCCGGCCAGCACGCCGGCCATGCTCGGGCGCGAGAGCACGATCTCGAACGCGAAGCAGAGGGCGATCGTGGCGATGAGCGCCACGACGAACGCCTCCAGGGTGCGGAACCCGCGGTGCTGCAGCACGAGCAGGATCAGCACGTCGAACGCCGTGAGGGCCACGCCCAGCGCCAGCGGGATGTGGAACAGCAGCTGGAGGGCGATGGCCGACCCGATCACCTCGGCCAGGTCGCACGCCGCGATGGCCACCTCGGCCAGCATCCAGTGCATGATCGCGACGGGCCGCGAGTAGTGGTCGCGGCAGGCCTGCGCCAGGTCGCGGCCGGTGGCGATGCCGAGCTTGGCGGCCAGCCCCTGCAGCAGCACCGCCATGAGGTTCGAGACCAGCACCACGCTGAGCAGGGTGTAGCCGAACCGGGCGCCCCCGGCGAGGTCGGTGGCCCAGTTGCCGGGATCCATGTACCCCACGGCCACCAGGTACCCGGGGCCGGCAAAGGCGAGCACCTTGCGCCACCACGACGTGGGGTGCACGGGGATCGTGCGGTACGCCTCGGCCAGGCTGGGCGCCACGCGGGCGCGCCGCCAGGCGCCCGCCCCTCCCGCCCTGCCCCCGGCGCCCCCGC
>JAGWRI010000289.1 GCA_028876525.1 Gemmatimonadota bacterium
CCACGATCTGCGTGGTCACCGCGCCCAAGGCGGTGGTCGAGGAGACGGTGGTGGCCGCGGCGGCGGAAGCGCCTGCCGAGCCCGAACTCATCCGCAAGCCGAAGCCCGAGGAAGCGGAGGCTGAGAAGTAATTCTCGGCACGTTCTTTCGGTCGCTCTTCGCGCGCGGCGCGTCACCCGACGGCGATCCCGTGAAGGTCATCGTTGGCCTCGGGAATCCGGGCAAGGAATACGCGCGCACACGCCACAACGTCGGCTGGTGGGTGGTTGACCACCTGGCCGACGTTTGGCGTTTTGACGGGTGGAAGAAGGACGCGCAGGCGCTGGTGTGCAACGGCATGCTGCGCGGCACGCGGGTGCGGCTGGTCAAGCCGCTCACGTACATGAACCTGAGCGGCGCCGTGCTCGCGCCGTACCGGCGGCGGCTGACCTGGTCGGCCAGGACCGATCTACTGGCGATCGTGGACGACGTGGCGATTCCGGTGGGGACGTTCCGGCTGCGGGCCAAGGGTTCGGCCGGCGGCCACAACGGGCTCAAGAGCATCCAGGCCGCGCTCGACTCGATGGACTACGCGAGGCTGCGCGTGGGGATCCGCCCCGAGGATGAACGCCGGATGCAGGGCGATCTGGCCGATTTCGTGCTCGACGAGTTCGGCCGGCTGGATGCGGCGGCGGTGCAGGAATTGCTGCCGCGCATCACGGAGGCGGTGGAGGTGTGGGTGCAGGAGGGGGCGGAGGCGGCGATGACGCGATTCAACGGGGACGGCGCGAAGACTGGCGGGGAGTAGCGGCCCGAACGCGACGCCGGGCTGGGCACCACGATGGGCGGTGGCGTACTCACCGGCGCAACCGCTCTCCCGCATCGATTAGCTTTCCGTCGCATTCGCGCTCGATCGTTCCGTTCCCGTCCATTCCCCGCGTTCATGCTCAAGCTCGGCATCGTCGGCCTTCCCAACGTCGGCAAGTCCACCCTGTTCAACGCCCTCACCGCCGCCAAGGCCGACGCCGCGAACTACCCGTTCTGCACCGTCGAACCCAACGTCGGCATGGTCGAGGTTCCGGACCCGCGACTCGACACGCTCGCCGCGCTGGTCCAACCCAGGAAGACGGTGCCCGCCGTGGTCCAGTTCGTCGACATCGCCGGCCTCGTGAAGGGCGCCGCCGAAGGCGAGGGACTGGGCAACAAATTCCTCGCCAACATCCGCGAGACCGACGCCATCGTCCACGTCATCCGCTGCTTCGACGACCCCGACATCACCCACGTCATGCACGGCGTAGACCCGGCGCGCGACCGCGAGATCATCGAGTTCGAACTGGCCCTGGCCGATCTCACCGTGGTGGAGAAACGGCTGGACCGCACCCAACGCGCCGCGCGCACCGGCGACAAGGACGCCAAGACCGAGCTGCCCGCCCTCGAGGCCGCGCACGCCGCGCTCAAGGAGGGCAGGCCGCTCTGGCACGCCGGGCTCACTCCCGAGCAGCTCGCCCTGCTCGCGCCCCTCTCCCTGCTCACCACCAAACCCGTGCTCTACGCGGCCAACGTCACCGACGCCGAGCTGGCGGGCGACGAGGGGCCGTACCTCCGCGCCCTGCGCGCCGCGGTGGCGGCCAGCGGCGAGCACGCCGAGGTCGTGCCCTTCTCCGCCAAGATCGAGGCCGAGCTGGCCGAGCTGCCGGCCGGCGAGCGCGCCGAGTTCCTCGGCTCGCTGGGCATCGCGTCGGCCGGGCTCGACCGACTGATCCGCGCCGGCTACCAGCTGCTCGGCCTGCAGACCTACTTCACCGCCGGCGAGCCCGAAGTCCGCGCCTGGACCATCCACCGCGGCGACACGGCCCCGGTCGCGGCCGGCGTGATTCACACCGATTTCGAGCGCGGCTTCATCCGCGCCGAGACCGTGGGCTACGACGACTTCGTGGCCAACGGCGGCTGGAAGGGCGCGCGCGAAAAGGGCGTCGTGCGCGCCGAGGGCAAGGAGTACGTCGTGCAGGACGGCGACGTGATGCTGTTCCGGTTCAACGTCTGATGGCGGGCCTTTACCGAATCCGAACTGCGGAGTGAGCGCCGCGCCCCTGGTGCGCCGCCGCCCCGCCCGTATATAGATGGCCAGCCCGAGCGCCCATGCCGCCCACCCGCCGTACGATTCTCGCCACCATGTTCGCCGCCGCCGCGGCCCTGAGCGCCTGCTCGGGCGGCGGCGCCACGGGGCCCGTGCCCAGCGCGGCGGCCCTGGCCGGCAACTGGGAATTCGTGCGCCCGGCCAACGACACCTGCTACGGCGCCGCCGGCGCGTTGAACTACTGGTTCCACGCCGACTCGAGCGGCGCCGACGCGCACGGCACGATGACCATCGCCGCGCCGTGGACCGACAGCACGCGCGGCATCCACGACTGGACGGTTACCGGTTACATGAACCGCGTCACCGGCAAGGTCCAGCTCGACTTCTGGCTGGTCGTGAACCTCGCCGGCGAGGAGTTCGACGGCACGATCGATTCGGCGGGCGTCGTCTCGGGCACGCTGGTGGACCCCAAACCGGGCTATCTGCCGCACTACACCATCGTGCCCTGCGCCTATCAGGTGACCGGGCGCCGCATCATCCCGTGAGCCGCCGCTCGTCGCGAGCCTCGAGGCCGAGCAGCCCGCGGTAGCTCCGGTCGAGCCGGTCCAGCTCCGCCGCCCAATCCAGGTCGCGCGCCGTGGCAACGGCGCCCGCGGACAGCCGCCGGCGCAGCGCCTGGTCGGCGGCCAGTCGCACGAGCGCGACGGCCATCTCGTCCGCGTCGCCCGGCGGCACGGCCAGCCCGTTCACGCCATCGCGCAGATGCTCGGCCACGCCCCCCGCGGGGACGGCGCACACGGGAAGCCCGCTGGCCATGGCCTCCAGCACGACCAGGCCGAGCGTCTCGGTCTCCGACGCGAACACGAACGCATCGGCGCTGGCGTAGAGCTGGGGAAGCGCCGCGTCGCGGTCGAGGTGGCCGAGGAAGACCACCGACGCCGGCGCCTCGGCGCGCAGCGCCGCCTCGCGAGGGCCGGCGCCGGCGATCACCAGCCGCACGGCGCCGGCGGGAAGCCGGTCGGCGGCGCGCCGGTAGGCCGCGACCACCCGGTCCACGCTCTTCTCCGCCGCCAGCCGCCCGACGTAGAGAAAGGTGAACGCCCCGGGCGCGAGTCCGATCGCGTCGCGCAGGGCGAGCGACCGGCGGCCGGGCGAGAAGGCCTCGGTGTCCACGCCGCGCCCCCAGACCTCGGCGTGCGTCACGCCCAGCCGGGCCAGCTCCCCCGCCGCGGCCGCCGACGGCGTGTAGGTGCGGCGCGCCCGGGCGTGGAAGCGCCGCAGGTAGGCCGACACCGGGCGGCGCAG
>JAGWRI010000290.1 GCA_028876525.1 Gemmatimonadota bacterium
CGGCGGGCGCGCTCGCCCGCGCCGGCGCGCCGGCGGGGCGGGACGGCCGCTGCGCCGCGGCGAATCCGGGGGCCGCGCACAGCGCGGCGCCCATGGCGATGATGCGGCATCTCCACATGCGTGCAAGCTAACCCGCCTCGGGCGCCGGTCAGGAGGCGCACGTTTGCCCTAGGATCGCCCGCCGGTGCACCTTATTGTTCGGAGACGCCACCGACGGCATCGCGGACATGGCCAGACAACGCCCGAAATCATCGAAGAAGCGGGGCCCCAAGCGGGGCCGGCCCAAGGGCACCGCGTCGGCCTACTACGTGCAGCCCGGAAAGCACGGCGCCGTGATCGTGCTGCGCAAGCCGTGCGGCAACCGGGCCACGCCCAAGGTCTGCGGGGTGATGCCCAGCCGCGCCCACGCCCAGGCGCTGGTCGGCCAGCTCGAGCGCGCCGAGACGGCGGTGAACGACCTGTTCTACGAGGCCACCGACGACGGCATCGAGGCGCTCGAGGCGGTGCTGGCGGCCTGCCGCGACGCGGTGCTCAGGAAGCTCCCGGTGTCGGCGGCGCGCGTCGAGGAGATGCAGCGCGCCAACGAGCCGGGCGAGATCGAGCGGCTGCCCAGCGACCCGGCGGCGTAGCGCGCGTCAGGGCGTGCGCGGGCCCCGGGCCGTGGTGCGCGGCGGCTCGTGGGGCGGCGCCGCGAACCCGGTGAAGTGTCCGGTGTGGTGCCAGGTCGCGGTGTCGTGCATGGCCGGCTCGTCCAGGGGCGCCGGCTCGATCTCGCTCAGCCGGTCGATGTCGATGCTCTCCGAGCCGTCGGCGGCGCGCGGATTGTAGATGTTCACGAACCGCGCCCCCACCGCCACCTCGCCGGGCTTGTACGACGTCCGCGCGTGGACCGTCTGGGCAAAGGTCTCGTCGATGCCGCTGAGCAGGATCAGGAACTCGCTGTCGCAGTCGGCGAGCCCCGGCTCGGTGAGCCCGTGCAGCGGGCTGGACTCGTCGATCGGGTGCACCACGGTCCACGACAGCGGGAAGAACACGACGTGCGTGCGCTCCAGCTTGAGCTGGTCGTACACGCGCACGCGGGCCCCGGCGCGCTCCTCGATGTGGCTGAACAGCACCTTCACGTCCAGCTCGATGAGCTGGTTGGACCGCCCGTTGACGAGGCGGAACATGAAGCCCGTGCGGCCGCGGTAGGGCGCGATCACGGCCCGCGAGCTGAAGATCACGCGCGCCGTGGGGCGCGCGAAGCGGGCGAACAGCACGCCGGTGGCCAGCGCGAAGCCGAGCAGGCCGACGATCGTTTCCAGCGTCACGATCAGGTTGGCGGCCACGCTCACCGGCACCACGTTGCCGTAGCCGATCGTGGCGAAGGTGTGCACGCTGAAGAAGAACGCGCGGGCGAACGCGCCCCCCATGGTGGCGGCCGGCGTTCCGCCCAGCCCGGCCGCGCCGCACGCCGTGTAGGCCACCGCGAACAGCACGTTCACCGACAGGTAGCCGCCCACGAGCAGCCCGATGAACTGGGGCCAGCTGAGGCCGAGCAGGGCGTGGTACAGGCTGAGCGACGCGAACCGCGGCAGCCCCGCGCGACGGACGTTGAACGATCCGTCGCGGTTGAGCAGCCGCGGCGCGTTCGCCGCGCCGACCACCGTGCCGAAGCCGAGGTCCTTCGGCTCCTCCGCCGGCGCCGCGTCCGGCTGCGGGCGCTGGCCGGTCATCGGACCCCGGGGCTACCGCCGGCGGCTCTCACGCTCGCCCCCCTTGGCCGCCGCCATGACGGAGTCCACGCGCGCCCGCTCGGCCTTGAGCTCGGCTTCCATTTTGAGCCGCGGAATGCCGTTCACCATCCAGTCGGGCGCCGGGGCGCCCTTGAGGTAGTGGTCGAAGAACTGCTGCATGCGCATCGCGTAGTCCCGCTGGTTCACCGGCTTCGCCAGCCCGTGGTTCTCCCCCACGTACGTGAGCAGGATGACGTCCTTCCCCGCGTTGCGGAGGTCGTTGAACCAGGTGATGCCCTGGTTGAAGTCCACCGCCCCGTCCTTGTCGTCGGACAGGATGATGAGCGGCGTCGTGACGTTGTTCGTGTGGAAGGCCGGCGAGTTGCGGTAGTAGGCGTCCCAGTTGTCGAGGAAGCTCCCCCGGAACCGCCCCTGGCTCGACTCGAAGATCTGC
Organism: Gemmatimonadota bacterium; assembly: GCA_028876525.1. GTDB lineage: Bacteria > Gemmatimonadota > Gemmatimonadetes > Gemmatimonadales > Gemmatimonadaceae > JAGWRI01. The sequence goes on from JAGWRI010000290.1 coordinate 2,170, forward strand.
GCGTCGCCGATGCCGGCGTTCCAGTACACCGAGCCGTACATGCTCACCATGTCGGTGAGCGGCGCGCCGGCCACCGCCGCCGCGAAGATGTGGGTCTGCGTCACCATGAACGCCGTCTGGTAGCCGCCCCACGAGTGGCCGTGGAGCCCGACGCGCTTGGGATCCACGATCCCCGTGGCGATCGCCGCCTGCACCGCCGGCACGAGACACCACACCGCCGACATCCCCGGATCGTTCACCCGGTACACGATGTCGGGGAGCAGCACGGCGTAGCCGCGGGCCGCGTACTCGCTCAGGTCCGGCGCCCGCGTGTCGTTGGGCACCACGTAGTTGTGCAGCTCCTGCGACCGCTTCTCGTAGATCTCGACCAGCAGCGGGTACTTCCTGCCGGGCTGGTAGTCGGCCGGCAGGATCAGCGCCCCCTGCAGCTTGTCGCCCTTGGCGCTGGTGTAGTTGATGAGCCGCTGCCCGCTGGACCAGGCGAACTCCTTCTGCTGCGGATCGGCGTCGGTGAGCCGCGTGCCGCCCGAAAAGTCTGGCCTGGCCAGGTAGAGGTCGGGGTAGTCGTCGAACGTGCCGCGCGAGTACAGCACGACGTCGGCGTCCTTGGCCTTCATGAAGCTGAACGCCGCGTCGTCCCACATCAGCCGCGTGGCCCCGCCCTTCATCGCGTCCACGCGCGACAGCCCGGCCTTCTTGGTCCACTCGCCGTACGTCTGCACGTACAGCGGCCTGGACAGGTCGATCCCGTCCTCGTCGCGGTCCGCGAACAGGCGCCGCTGATAGCGGATCTGGTCGGCGCGCCCGTTGCGCGTGAGGTTCACGGCCGCCGCCGCCCCCCCGCCGGTGGCCGACACCTTCCAGATGTCCCACCCGTCGGAGAGCAGCACCCAGTTGCCGTGGGTGCTCCACCCGACCACCGGCTCAGGCGGCTGGACCAGGTTGTTGTGGTCGTCCTCGACGTTCCTGAAGCTGACCGGCAGCCCCTTGGTGATGTTCCGCTCGGCGCCGGTGGCCATGTCGATCACGTGCCAGTCGGCGTCCATGCCCCAGTACATCAGCCGCGTGCCGTCGGCCGACGGGAACGCACGCGTGATGACCCGCCTCGCTCGCTCGGCGCGCACCCCCGTCCGCAGGTCGATGGTGTAGATGTCGCGGTACGCCCGGCCGTGGATGCTCTCCTCGTGCTGGTACGGCCCGTCGTTCAGCGCGTAGGCGAACCGGTCGTGCGAGGCGATCGAGACCTCGCGCACCGAATCGTCGGCCAGCCGGATCACGCGATCGTCGGCCAGGCGATACTCGGCCAGATAGCTGAACCGCTTGTCCTGCGCCTCCTGCACGATCTGCTGCGACTGGAGCCGCGGGTCCTTCCAGTGCCACAGGATGAGCGACGGCAGGTCCTGGTCGGAGTTCGCCCCCGTGGCGGGCTGGTTCTGCGTGCCGCCCATGCCCGGCGCCTGCGGCTTGATGAGCGACTGCAGGTCGTTGCCGCGCTCCGGCGCGCGGGGCGGCGGCACCGGAGCGGGCCGCAGGCCGAAATACACCGTCTGCAGGTCTTCCGACCAGGTGGGCCCGCGGTCGGGGCTCACCGCCATTCCCGCCGGCGCGTCGGAGCGCGACGCCAGGTCCAGCACGTGCTTGGCCGGCACGCCGTTCGCGAACGCGTTGAACGCCAGCACGGCCACCGCCGTGTCGCGCGCCGCGCTGTCGGGCGTGAGCCGCAGCGCCGCCAGCGCCAGGCCGCTGTCGGCCCAGGCCAGCGAGCGGTACACCGCGCTCGCGTCGTCGAGCACGCGCACCGCGTCGGTCTCCAGGTCGCGCAGCTGCACGCCGTCTCCCACGCGATCGGCGGTGGCGATCGTGTAGGCCAGGTAGCGGCCGTCGTGGTCGAACCCGAAGTCGCCGACGTTGCCGATGTTGACGATCGTGCCGGTGGCGAGATCGTAGAGCAGCAGGTTGGACGCGCTGACGCGGGCCGGCGCGGCCTCGCCCCCCGCCCCGCCGCCCCGCCCGCCCC
>JAGWRI010000291.1 GCA_028876525.1 Gemmatimonadota bacterium
CCGCGCGGTGGCGCCAGAGCACGCCGCCGGCCTCGGCCAGCGGCGCGTCCCACACCGTCACGCGGGCGTCGGCCCGCCCCGTGCGCGCCGCGTCGCGCAGCGCCGCGTTCCGCCGCGCCAGCGCGCCGCGATACGTCTGCAGGGCGGCCAGATACGGTCGCGACGTCAGCGCGAGCTGGATGTCCAGGTACCGCCGGCGCGCCACCGGCGCGCCGGCCACCAGCTCGACGTCCGATGGCGAGAACATCACCGCCGGCAGGGCGCCGATCGCGTCGCTCAGCCGCGCCATCGGCGTCCCGTCCAGCGTCACGCGCTTGCGGCGCGATCCGCGCTCGAATCCGACGGCGACCGCCGGGCCGGCCTCCACCCGCCCCTCGACGTGGAAGCCCGCCGCGCCGAACCGCACGAGGTCGACGTCGCGCGCCCCGCGCACGCTGCGCAGGAGCTGCAGGTAGTACGCCGCCTCGAGCAGGTTGGTCTTGCCCTGGCCGTTCTCGCCCACCACGACCAGCCCCGCGGCGGGAAGCGCGAGGTCCAGCCGCGTGAAGTTGCGGAAGTCGCGCAGCCGGAGCGTGGCCAGCCGCACCGCGCGCGAGGTCACCGCCCGGTGAACCGCGGCGGCCGCTTCTCGAGGAACGCGGTCGTGCCCTCGCGCATGTCGGCGGAGGCGGCCATCAGCCCGAACTGCGCCGACTCCAGCGCCAGCGCCTCGTCCATCGGCAGCGCCGCCCCGCGGTGCACGGCGTCGATGCAGGCGCCCAGCGCGAGCGGCCCGTTGGCCAGCATGCGCCCCAGCAGCGCCCGCGCGGCGGGCAGGAGCTCGCTCGCCGGCACCACCGCGTTCACGAGGCCGAGGCGCAGCGCCTCCGCGGCGTCGATCGGGTCGCCCGTGAGCATGAGCTGCAGCGCCCGTCCCGTGCCCACGAGCCGCGGCAGCCGCTGGGTGCCGCCGTAGCCGGGAATCGTGCCCAGCTTCACCTCCGGCTGGCCGAACTTCGCCTGGTCCGATGCGACCCGCACGTGGCAGGCCATCGCCAGCTCGCATCCCCCGCCGAACGCGAACCCGTTCACGGCGGCGATCACCGGCTTCTCCAGCATCTCGATCTGCCGGAAGACTTCCTGCCCGCGGCGCGACAGCTTCACCGCCTCGCCCGGCGACTTGGACTGCAGCTCCCCGATGTCGGCCCCGGCCACGAACGCGCGACCGGCGCCGGTGACGATGGCGCCGCCGATGTCGCCGCCGTTCCGCACCCGCGCCACGGCGTCGGCCAGCAGCTCGAACACGTTGTCGTTCAGCGCGTTGAGCTTGTCGGGACGGTTGAGCGTGATCGTCGCGATGCGGTCGGCGACGTCGAACAGGACCACGGAATCGGACATGGCGCCGTCGGGAAGGAGACTCCCCGAATCTAACGTCCGCGGCGGGCCGCCGCGCCGTGCCGCGGAGCCTGCCGGCCCGATACATTCCCCGCATGGCCATGCCCGAAGCCGTGCGTTGGGGCCCCGGACGCCGCAGCGTCCGCATCATCGATCAGCGGGCCCTGCCCGGCGCGCTCGCGGAGCTCGACCTCCGCACGGTCGACGAGGCGTGCGCGGCGATCCGCACGCTCGCCGTCCGCGGCGCGCCGGCGATCGGAATCGCCGCCGCGATGGCGTTCGCCCTGGCCATGGGCGAGCACGCCCCGGCGCCGGCGGAGACGCGCGCCGCGCGGGCCCGGGCAATCGCCGGCGCCCTCCGCGACACGCGCCCCACGGCGGTGAATCTTGGCTGGGCGCTGGACCGCATGCTCGCCGTGGCCGCCGACCCACGCCTCGCCGGCGACGCCCTGCGCGACGCGCTGGCGCGCGAGGCCACGGCCATCCTCGACGAGGACCGCGCGATGTGCCGCCGCATCGGCGAGCACGCGCTCACGCTCTTTCCGGTCGATGCCCGCGTGGCCACCCACTGCAACGCCGGCGCCCTGGCCACGGGGGGCATCGGGACGGCCCTCGCCGCGGTGTACCTGGCCGCCGAGCGCGGCGACCGCGTGCGCGTGTTCGTCGACGAGACGCGCCCGCTCCTCCAGGGCAGCCGGCTCACGGCGTGGGAGCTGCAGCAGGCCGGGGTGGACGCGGTGGTCATCGCCGACTCGGCGGCGGCCAGCGTGATGCGCCGCGGCGACGTGGACCTGTGCATCGTTGGCGCCGACCGCATCGCCGCGAACGGCGACGTGGCCAACAAGGTCGGCACCTACGCACTGGCCGTCGCGGCGCGCCACCACGGCATTCCGTTCTACGTCGCCGCGCCCAGCTCGAGCTTCGACCCCGCCACGCCGACCGGCGCCGGCATCGTCATCGAGCAGCGCGCCGCCGACGAGATCCGGCGCGGGTTCGGGTCCCTGACGGCGCCGCCCGCGATTCCGGTGTACAATCCGGCGTTCGACGTCACGCCGGCCGACCTCATCACGGCCATCGTGAGCGACCGCGGCGTGCATCGCCCCCCGTTCGAGTTCACCGCCTCATGAAACACGTCCTGGCCATCGACGAGGGCACGACCGGCGTCACCTGCCTGGTGGTCGCCGCCGACGGGCGCATCGCCGGACGCGGCTACCGCGAGATCACCCAGCATTTTCCGAAACCCGGATGGGTCGAGCACGACCCGAAGGAGCTGCTCGATCGCACCACCGAAGCCGGACGCGAGGCCATCCGTGCCGCCGGCGTGCGGCCCGACGCGATCGGAATCACCAATCAGCGCGAGACGGTGGTGGTCTGGGAGCGCGCCACGGGCCAGCCGGTGCACCGCGCCATCGTCTGGCAGGACCGGCGCACGGCGTCCCGGTGCGCCGAGCTCGCCCCCCGGGCCGACTGGATCCGCGAGCGCACGGGGCTGGTCGTGGACCCGTACTTCTCGGGCAGCAAGCTCGAGTGGCTGTTCCGCGAATTGCGCCTCGGCGAGCGCTACGCGCCCGGCGCGCTGGCCGCCGGCACGGTGGACAGCTGGCTGGTCTGGGCGCTCACCGGCGGCGCGGTGCACGCCACCGATCACACGAACGCGTCGCGCACGATGCTCTACGACATCGACGCGCGCGCCTGGAGCGGCGAGTTGTGCGCCCTGTTCGGCGTGCCGCGCGACGTGCTGCCCGAGGTGCGGCCGTCGAGCGGCTCGTTCGGCACGGCGGGCGCCGGATTCTTCGGCGCCGAGATCCCGATTCTCGGCGTGGCGGGCGACCAGCAGGCGGCGCTGTTCGGCCAGGGGTGCTGGACGCGCGGGCTGGGGAAGAACACGTACGGCACCGGCGCGTTCCTGCTCATGCACGCCGGCGCCGTGCGGCCGGCTGCGCCGCCGGGCATCCTGACGACCGTCGCCTGCGATGCGACCGGAGCGCCGGCGTACGCGCTCGAGGCCGCGATCTTCATTGCCGGCGCGGCGGTGCAGTGGCTGCGCGACGGCCTCGGCATCGTGGCCCAGGCCGCCGAGACCGAGGGCCTGGCCGCGTCGCTCCCATCGAACGAGGGCGTGTACTTCGTGCCGGCGCTGGTCGGACTGGGCGCGCCGGTGTGGGAGCCGCACGCCCGCGGCACCATCGTCGGCCTCACGCGCGGCACCGGGCGGGCGCACCTCGCCCGCGCCGCGCTGGAGGCCATGGCCTACGGCACCGCCGACGTCGTGGACAGCATGGTCGGCGTGTCGGGCGCCGCGTTCGCGCGCCTGCGCGTGGACGGGGGCGCGACGCAGAACGACTGGCTGATGCAGTTCCAGGCCGACGTGCTCGGCGTGGACGTCGAGCGCCCGCGCCACGTCGAGACCACGGCGCTGGGTGCCGCCGGACTGGCCGGGATCGCGGCCGGCGTGTGGCCCGACGCCGCCGCGTTCGCCGCCAGCCAGGAGGTCACCGTGTTCCATCCCGTGCGGCCGCGGCGCGACGTCGCGGAGTGGCGCAGCGGGTGGACGCGCGCCATGCGCGCGGCCGTGTCGTGGGCCCGCGACGCGGGCGAGGGGTGATGCGCGGACTGCTGCTCGTGTTCACGCTCTGCGTCGGCCCGGGGGCGAAGGAGCACCCGTCGGGCGACCGGTGGTTCGCCCCCGACAAGGCGAAGCACTTTCTCGCCTCGGCGGCGATCGAGACCATCGGCTACTCGATGATGCGCGGCGTGCGCGCGACGCGGCAGCAAAGCCTGTTCGCGGCCAGCGTCGCGACCGCCGCCGCGGGCGTGACCAGGGAATGGATGGACCGCCGGGGCGGCGGGGAATTCTCGCTCCGGGACCTGACGTGGGACGCCATCGGCGGCGCCACCGTCGGCATCGCCTTCCGCCACGGGCCGTAGCGCCGTGCTCCTCGTCGGCGAGCTGTCGCTCTGGATCGCGCTGCTGATGGCGGCGTGGGGCGCCACGGTGTCGTTCGCCGGGGGCGCGCTGGGGCGGCGCGACCTCGCCTCGAGCGGCCGCCGTGCCTCGTACGTGGCGCTCGGAGCGCTCGCCCTGGCCGTGGCCGGCGTGGTGGACGGGCTCGTGCGGCGCGATTTCTCGCTCGCCTACGTCGCGCTCCACACCAGCCTCGCGCTGTCCACGCCGTACGCGGTGACTGCGCTGTGGAGCGGGCCGGCGGGCACGATGCTGGTCTGGGCGCTGATGATCGCCGCGGCCGCCGCCGCGCTGGCGCCGGCCGGCGCAACCCGCGATGCGCGCCGCGGCCCGTGGGTGACCGGCGTCGGCGCGCTCTTCCTCCTGTTCGTGCTCCTCGTCGTGACCCTCCAGGCGAATCCGTACGAACGCCTGTCGTGGCGGGCGTCGGACGGGCAGGGGCTCGATCCGCGGCTCCAGGTGCCGGCCATGGTGTTGCAGCGCCCGTTGCTGCTGGCCGGGTATGCCGCGGCGTGCGTGCCGGCCATGCTCGTGCTGGGCGGGATGCTGGCGCGGCGGGTGGACGCGGCCACGTGGGCGGCGGCCCGGCGATGGGCGGTGGGCG
>JAGWRI010000292.1 GCA_028876525.1 Gemmatimonadota bacterium
CGCGTTTACGACGACGACCTCGCCGCCGGCTTCGCCACCCGCGCAGTGCACGCGGGCCAGCGCCCCGAGCCCCTCGCCGGGGCCATCATGACTCCCGTATACCTGACCTCGACCTACGTCCAGGAGGCCCTGGGCCAGAATAAGGGGTACGAATACGCCCGGGGCAAGAACCCCACCCGCGAGGCGCTCGAACGGAACGTAGCCGCCCTCGAGGGCGCGCGCCATGGATTCGCCTTCGCCAGCGGCCTCGGATGCGTGGACTCCATCATGAAGCTCTTCCGTGAGGGCGATCACGTCGTCTGCGGCGAGAACGTGTACGGCGGCACCTTCCGTTTGTTCGACAAGATCCTCCGGCACATGGGCCTGCGGTTCAGCTACGTCGACACCCGCGACCCCCAGCGCGTGGCCGACGCGATCACCCCCGCCACCCGCGCCATCGTCGTCGAGACCCCCACCAACCCGCTCATGCGGCTCACCGACCTCGCCGCCGTCTCCGAGGTCGCCAGGCGCGCCCACGCGCTCCTCATCGTGGACAACACCTTCGCCTCGCCGTTCTTCCAGCAGCCGTTCAAGCTGGGCGCCGACATCGTGTTCCACTCCACCACCAAGTACCTGAACGGCCACAGCGACATGGTGGGCGGCATCGCCCTCGTCAACGACGACGACCTCGCCGACCGCCTGAACTTCATCCAGAACGCCGCCGGCGCCGTGCCCGGGCCCCTCGACTCCTGGCTCGCCCTTCGCGGCACCAAGACGCTGCACCTCCGCATGCCCCGCCACGACGCCAACGGCCGCGCCGTCGCCAACTGGATCGCCGAGCGCCTCGGGCCCGAGCCGGTCAACTACATCGGCCTGCCCACCCACCCGCAGCACGAGCTGGCCAGGCGCCAGATGACGGGGTTCGGCGGCATGATGAGCGTCGAGATGGGCACCAGGGAGCGCGCCGCCCACGTCCTGGGCCGCGTCCGCGTGTTCTCCCTGGCCGAGTCGCTGGGCGGCGTCGAGTCGCTCATCAGCCACCCCGCCATGATGACCCACGCCTCCGTGGACCCCGAGCGCCGCGCCGCCCTCGGCATCACCGACGGCCTCGTCCGGCTCTCGTGCGGCGTCGAGGACATCCAGGACCTCCTGGCCGACCTCGAACACGCCTTCCAGGGGCTTCCCGCGCTCGCCGCCGGCGCCGGCGGCCGGCCGGCCCGCGCGGCCGCCGGTGCCGCGACACCGGCATGACCCCGCCTCCGTAGGGACTTGAGACGATGATCGCGAGGGGCGCCCGCCCGCCGCGGGGCCCCTCCTGCTCCATCACTTCTTCCGCGTCCCGACCATGCCCCGCACAACGCTCACCCAGATTTCGTCGCGCAGCTGGGAACACCCGGCCGACCGCGCCGCGCTCAACACGCTCCGGGCCATTCCCGGCTTCGACGAGGTCGTCCGCAAGGTCGCGAGCTTCTTCGGCGAGCGCGGCATCCGCCAGCTCTTCCTGGCCAACGCCGTCCGGGTGAGCGAGCACCAGCGCCCCCGCCTCAACGCGATGTGGACCGAGGTGCTCGAGACCCTCGACTGGCCCACCCGCCCCCAGCTCTACGTCACCCAGACCCCGTTCGTGAACGCCGGCGCCGTCGGCTTCGACGACCCGTTCGTCGTCATGAACTCGGCCACGCTCGCCACGCTCGACGACGAGGAGCAGCGGTTCATCCTCGCCCACGAGCTGGGCCACATCATGAGCGGGCACACCACCTACCGCACCATCGCGATCATCATCCTCACGGTGGGAATCAACAACCTGCCCTTCCTGGCCGGGGTGGCGCTGCTTCCCTTCCAGCTGGCCCTGCTCGAGTGGTACCGCAAGAGCGAGCTGTCGTCCGACCGCGCCGGCCTGCTCGGCACGCAGGATCTGAACGTCGCGATGGGCGCGTTCATGAAGCTCGCCGGCGGCAGCGCCCCGGCGGGCGACGAGGCCAGCCTCGAGGAGTTCATGCGCCAGGCCGAGGAGTACGAGACCGGCGGCAACGCGTGGGACACCGTGTTCAAGGTGCTCAACACCGCGTTCCGCGACCACCCGTTCAACACCGTGCGCGCGTCCGAGCTGCTGCGGTGGCACCGCAGCGGGGCCTACGACGCGATCGTCGCCGGCAACTACGCGCGACGCGGCGCCGACGACCGTCCGCTCGCCGACGACTACATGGACGCCGCCGGCTACTACGGCGAGCAGACGCGGTCCACCTTCCAGCAGTTCGGCGACGTGGTGTCGCGCGCCAAGGACGCCTTCAACGAGGCATGGCGCGGCACGCCCAAGTGAAGGTCCTCCTGGTCGGCGGCGGGGGGCGCGAGCACGCGCTCGCCTGGAAGCTGCAGCACGACGATCCCTCGCTGTCCCTCATCGCCGCACCGGGCAACCCCGGCATCGCCGAATTCGCCGAGTGCGTGCCGGCGGCGGCCACCGACATCGAGCGGCTCCTCACGCTCGCCCGGGAGCGCGCCGTCGATCTGGTGGTCGTGGGCCCCGAAGCGCCGCTCGCCGCGGGCATCGTGGACCGCTTCCGCGGCGCCGGCATCCCGATCTTCGGCCCCACGCAGGCCGCCGCCGAAATCGAGACGTCCAAGGCATTCGCCAAGCAGCTCATGCTCCAGGCCGGCGTGCCCACGGCACGCGCCCGGATCTTCACCACGGTGCCCGAAGCCAGGGCCTGCGCGCGCTCCTACGGCGCCCCGGTGGTGATCAAGGCGTCGGGGCTCGCCGCCGGCAAGGGCGTGATCGTGTGCGACACGCTCGCCCAGGCCGATGCCGCGATCGAGTCGATGCTCGTGGGCAACGCGTTCGGTGACAGCGGGCACGAAGTGCTCGTGGAAGAGTTCATGACCGGCGAGGAGGTGTCGGTGCTCGCGCTCACCGACGGCGAGCGCGTGCTCTCGCTCGTACCGGCGCAGGATCACAAGCGGCTCCTGGCCGGCGACCGCGGCCCCAATACCGGCGGCATGGGCGCCTATGCGCCGGTGTCGCTGGGCGCCCGGCTGGGCGCCGTGTCGCCCGACACCACCGACTTGTTGCGCGACATCGAGACGCGCGTGCTGCTTCCCACGCTCCGCGCCATGCGCGAGTGCGGCCGCCCGTTCACCGGCCTGCTGTATGCCGGTATCATGATCACCGCCGACGGCCCCATGGTGGTGGAGTTCAACTGCCGGTTCGGCGACCCCGAAACGCAGGCCGTGCTCCCGGTGATCCACATGCAACCGTCACTGCTCCACGTCATGCGCGCCATCGCCACGGGCGCCGGCATCCCCGCCGGCGCCCGCTGCGAGGCGTCGGGCCACGCCGTGACCACCGTGCTCGCCGCCGCCGGCTATCCCGAGCAGCCGCGCACCGGCGACGAGATCGCGCTCCCCGAGCCGGTGTGGAACGCCATCGTCTTCCACGCCGGCACCGCGCGCGACGCGCAC
>JAGWRI010000293.1 GCA_028876525.1 Gemmatimonadota bacterium
AACGAAGCTGTACTACCTGCGCGGCGACAACATGATGATGGCCGTCCGCGTGACCCCCGGCGCCACCCTCGGCCTGGGCGAGCCGCAGGCACTGTTCCGCGTGCCGACCAGCATGACCGGCGTCGGCATCGAAGACTTTACGGCGTACTACACGCCGTGGGACATCGCGCGCGACGGCCGGTTCATCATGGCCCGCTCGCTCAGCGGCGCGTCGGTCGCGCAGCCGGCGACCATCATCGTGGTCGAGAACTGGCTCGCGAGCTGGACGAAGAGTCTGAAGAAGTGAGCGAACCCAGCGCCCGGCTCGCCGGCCGCTACGCCCCCGTCATTTCGCTTCCACGAACAGCTGCACCAGGTTGAGCACCGTGCACGCCGACTGCGCCAGCACGCGCGTCGAGATCCACTCCGACGGCCCGTGGAAGTTCACGCCGCCCGCAAAGACGTTCGGCGTGGGCATCCCCATCTCGGTGAACCGCGAGCCGTCGGTCCCCCCGCGCACCGCCTCGAGCCGGGGCGTGAGTCCCGCCGCGCGCACCGCCTGATCCAGCCGCGCCGCCACCTCGGGGTGGCGGCTCAGCACGTCATACATGTTCCGGTATTGCTTGCTGATCTCCACCTTCACTTTGAGCCGCGGCTCCTCGGCCATCAGCCCGGCGCACATCCGCTCCAGCCGGCGCCCCCGCTCCTCCAGCGCCGTCGTCGCGAAGTCCCGCAGGATGAGCTGTACCGAGCACGACGCCGCGTCGCCCGACGTCGTGTACGGATGGTAGAACCCCTCCCGCCCGTCGGCGCACTCGGGCGCCTCGCCCATCGGCAGCCGGTCCAGGAACTTCCCCATCCAGGTGAGCGCGTTCACCATCTTTCCCCGCGCGGTGCCGGTATGCACCGACACGCCGGTGAACGTCACCACCGCCTTGTCGGCCGAGAAGGTCTCGACGTTGATCTCGCCGGAAAAGCTCCCGTCGATGGTGAACGCCACCGGACAGTCGAAGCGCTTCATCGGAAAGCGGTCGGCGCCGCGTCCGATCTCCTCGTCGGGGTTGAAGCACACGCGGACGGTGGGGCGCTTGACCTCCGGGTGCTGCAGCAGGATCTCGAGCGCGCCCATGATGGCCGCGATTCCCGCCTTGTCGTCGGCGCCCAGCAGCGTGCTCCCGTCGGTGGTGATGATCGTGTCGCCCACGCACTCCTTGAGCTCGGGCGTGTCGGCCGGGTCGAGCACCACGCCGTGGCCGACGTCGATCTTGCCGCCGTCATACTTCTCAACCCGTTGCGGATTCACGCCGGTGCCGGTGAACGCCGGCGCGGTGTCGATGTGGGCGCACAGCCCGATGCGCCCCGGGGCGGTGCCGGGCAGCTCGGCCAGGACGTAACCGTTCTCGTCCATGGTGACCTCGGGCTCGCCCACACCCGCGAGCCCCAGCTCCTTCAGCTCGGTCACCAGCCGCCGCGCCAGCTCGAGCTGCTTGGGGGTGCTCGGGCAGGTGGTGCTTGCAGCGTCCGACTGGGTGTCGAATCGCACGTAGCTCAGGAACCGGTCCAGGATGCGGGTCCGGCTCAGGATGACCGACGGATCGTTGAAGGCATGCATGAGGAATTCCCAGGCAAACGATAGGGTATGCGTGGTGGCGCGACGGCGCCCCGGATGGGATAATAGTGCACGGTGCGGGTCCCGCCCACCATCCACGGATCGAGGACTACCAACATGACGACAGAGGCGCAGGCGCCTTCGCGGACGAGGGGTTTCACGACGCTCTTCCTCGTCGAGCTGTGGGAGCGGTTCGGCTACTACGGCATGACGGCCGTGGTGGTGCTGTACATGGTGCAGCAGCTGGGCTACACCGACGACCGGGCCAATCTCACCTACGGCGCGTTCGCGGCGCTCGCCTACACCGTGCCCGCGGTCGGCGGGTGGGTCGGCGACAAGCTGCTCGGGAGCCGCCGCACGACCCTGCTCGGCGCCATCGTCCTCGCCATCGGATACATCGGCCTTTCCATTCCCGGACACCCCGGGCTGCTTTTTCCCGCACTGGCCGTCGTCGCCGTGGGCGGCGGCGTGTTCAAGGCGAACCCCGCCAATCTGATCTCCAAGCTCTACGAGGGCGACTCGGCCAAGATCGACAGCGCCTTCACGATGTACTACATGGCGGTCAACATCGGCTCGGCCATCTCGCAGATCGCCACGCCGCTCATCGCGGTGAAGATCGGATGGCACGCCGCGTTCGCCGTCTGTGCCGCCGGGCTCATCGCCGGCATCCTGAACTACCTGGCCATGAGCCGCTACCTCCGGCACGTGGGCTCGGAGCCCGACTTCGAGCCGCTGAACGTCGGGCGCCTGGTCGCGGTGCTCATCGGCATCGTCATCGGCATCGGGTTGGTCACGTTCATCGTGCAGGATCGCACCGTCGCGCGCGGCACGGTCGTGCTCGGGTTCGTCACCATGCTCGCCATTTTCGCCGTCATGGGCCGCCGCGGCAGCGAGCGCGAGCGCAAGGGGCTCATCGCCGTCCTGATCCTCACCGGGCTCGGCATGCTGTTCTTCATCTTCTACCAGCAGATGTCCACGTCGCTCACCCTGTTCTCGCTGCGCAACGTGAACCTCGACCTGTTCGGATACCAGGTGCCGGCGGGGCAGGTGCAGGCGCTCAACCCGGTCTGGATCTTCATCCTCAGCCCGGCGCTCGCCTGGTTCTATACCAGCCTCGGCCGCGGCGAGGGCGGCGACTTCCACATCTCCACCAAGTTCGCCATGGGGTTCGCGGTGCTCGCGCTCGGGTTCTTCATCTACGGGTTCAGCGGCCGCTTCGCCACCGACGGCAAGATCTCGTTCTGGTTCATGGTGGCCGGTTACGGGTTCCAGTCGCTGGGCGAGCTGCTCATCAGCGGGCTCGGCCTGGCCATGGTGGCGCGCTACGTGGGACCGAAGCTGCGCGGATTCATCATGGGCGTCTGGTTCCTGGCCACCGGCATCTCGCAGTACATCGGCAGCTACGTGGCGACGTACGCCAGCGTGCCGCAGAACGTGACCAGCCCCGTGGACACGCTGCCGCTCTACACGAACCTGTTCACCAAGCTCGGCATCGTGGCCGTGATCGGCACCGTGATCGCCGCGGCCCTCATCCCGTACATGAAGAAGCTGTCAGCGGCGAGCGAAGGGCCGTGGGAGGAGGCGGCGTAGCGCCGGTGGCCGGGCCGCGGCGGTTCCGGGCATCTACTGGCCGGGATGTCGCTCAGCGGTCCCGGGCCTCAACGATTGGGACTACCACAACTGACGGATAGGACGGACGAAACGGAAGAGACTCGGGGGGAACAGCGCCGATTCAAACCCCTTTCAGGTCTCCGTGGCTGTCCGTTCATTCCGTCTGTTGTGCGTCAACAGGGTTTGACTCCCCCCGCGGCAATTGGCATCCCTGGCGCCCCCGGCGATCCGCACCGAGTCGCACGCGCCCTGCCTCGGGAATTGACCAGGAGCTACGGGCGCAGGTACAGCCCGATCACCGAGGCGAGCACCACCGCCCAGGCGGCGAACAGCCATCGCGTCTGTTCGCCGATCCGGCGTTCGAGTTCCACGCGCATCTCGGCCAGGCGCTGCTCCATCTTGGCCTCGATCTGCGCCAGGCGCTGCTCCACCTTGGCCTCGAATTGCGCCAGGCGCTGCTCCACCTTGGACTCGAACTGCGCCAGGCGCTGCTCGACCTTGGACTCGAACTGCGCCAGGCGCTGCTCCAGCCTGGCGTCCTGGCGGGAGAAGGTCGCCTCGAAGAGGTCCTTGAACTCGGAGCGGTACGTGGCGTCCACCTGGTTGAACCAGTTGACGAACTCGTCGGCGATCCGGTCGCCGAACTTTTCGTAGAACTCGCGGGACAGCTTGGCGGTGACGGGCATCGGCATCCTGAGGCGCTGAGACGCCACCACCGGATAATACGCTCGGCCGGTCGGCGGCATCAATCCATTCTTGGCGGTACCGCAAACGCAACTGGCGCCTGCCGGCCGCGCGCCGCATGTTTGGGCGATGCCGGACGACGCCGCCCGCCTAGCTGCCGCCCTCGCCGACCGCTACCGCATCGAGCGCGAGCTCGGCCAGGGCGGCATGGCCACGGTCTACCTCGCCCACGACCTCAAGCACGACCGCAAGGTCGCGATCAAGGTCCTCAAGCCCGAGCTGGCCGCCGTGCTCGGCGCCGAGCGGTTCGTGACCGAGATCCGCACCACCGCGGCGCTGCAGCACCCGAACATCCTCCCGCTGTTCGACTCCGGCGAGGCCGGCGGGTTCCTGTACTACGTCATGCCCTACGTCGAGGGCGAGACGCTGCGCGCCAAGCTCGACCGCGAAACGCAGCTCGCCGTGGACGAGGCGGTGCGCATCACCACCGAGGTCGCCGACGCCCTGCAGTACGCGCACGACCATGGCGTCGTGCACCGCGACATCAAGCCCGAGAACGTCCTCATCCACGGCGGCCGCCCGATGGTGGCCGATTTCGGCATCGCCCTGGCGCTCTCGGCCGCCGCCGGCGGCCGGATGACCGAAACCGGCCTCTCGCTCGGCACCCCGCACTACATGTCGCCCGAGCAGGCGACCGCCGAGAAGACCATCACCAATCGCAGCGACGTCTACTCGCTGGCCAGCGTGCTCTACGAGATGCTCGCCGGCCAGCCGCCGCACCTGGGCGGCTCGGCGCAGCAGATCATCATGAAGATCGTGACCGAGCCGGCGGCCCCGGTCACCCGGATGCGGCGCGCCGTCCCGCCCAACGTCGCGGCCGCCGTGGCCCGCGCGCTGGAGAAGCTCCCCGCCGACCGGTTCGAGAGCGCGAAGGCGTTCGCCGGCGCCCTGCGCGACCCGCACTTCTCGACGGCCGCGTACGGCGGGGCGGCGGGCGGGGGCGACGCCGGCCGGTGGCGCACCGCGGCGCTCGCGGCCGGC
>JAGWRI010000294.1 GCA_028876525.1 Gemmatimonadota bacterium
CGACGCCCACCCCGCCGCCGGTGCGGCGCGAGTTCCGCGGCGTCTGGATCGCCACGGCCGGGAACATCGACTGGCCGTCCAGGCCGGGCCTGAGCACCGCGGAGCAGCAGGCCCAGCTCCTCGCCATGCTCGACCGCGCCCGCGCGCTGCACCTCAACGCGGTGATCTTCCAGGTCCGCCCGTCGGGCGACGCGATGTACGCCTCGAAGCTCGAGCCCTGGTCGGCGTTCCTCACCGGCCGCATGGGACGCGCCCCCGATCCGCCGTGGGACCCGCTCGCCTTTGCCGTGAAGGCGGCGCACGCGCGCGGGCTCGCGTTGCACGCCTGGTTCAACCCCTTCCGCGCCCGCTACCCCGGCGACACCGCGCCGGCCGCGCGCACGCACGTCAGCCGCCGCGAGCCGGGCGCGGTGCACCGCTACGGCCCCTACCTGTGGATGGACCCGGGCAGCGCCGCGGCCCGGGCGCGCGCCATCCGCGTCATTCTCGACGTCGTGCGCCGGTACGACATCGACGGCGTGCACATCGACGACACGTTCTATCCGTACCCCGTGGTGCGCGACGGCCGCGAGGTGCCGTTTCCAGACGACGCGACCTGGCGCGCCTATCGCGAGCGCGGCGGACGGCTCACCCGCGGCGCCTGGCGGCGCGGCAACGTGGACCGATTCGTGCAGGCGCTGTACGCGGCGGTGAAGCGCGAGAAGCCGTGGGTGGCGGTGGGAATCAGCCCGTTCGGCATCTGGCGTCCCGGCAACCCGCCGGGCATCGAGGGGTTCGACGCCTACGCCGAGCTGAACACCGACTCGCGGCTCTGGCTGGCCAACGGCTGGGTGGACTACCTGGCGCCCCAGCTGTACTGGCCCGCCGGGCATCCGGCGCAGAGCTACGCCGCGCTGCTCAAATGGTGGGTCGAGCAGAATCCCCGGGGGCGGAACATCTTCGCCGGGAACTACGCGGCGCGCGTGGCCGGCACCGCCGGCGGCTCGGAGGTGTGGCCCGCCTCGGAAATCGTGAACCAGGTCGCCCTCACGCGCCAGCAGCCGGGCGCCGGCGGCGACATCTTCTTCAGCATGTCGTCGCTGATGAGCGATCCCGACAGCCTGGACGAGCAGCTGCTGGCCGGCCCATACGCCGCGCGGGCACTGGGGCCGGCCTACCCCTGGCTCGACGCCACGAAGCCCGCCGCGCCCGCGGTGACGCTCGCGCCGGCGACGGCCGGCGACGCGCCCACGGTGCGCTTCCGCCCCGCGGGCCCCGTTGCCCCGCGGCAGTGGGTGGTGCAGACCATGACCGACGGCGCGTGGCGGACGGCCATCCTTCCCGGCACGGCCCGGACGTTCACGCCGAGCGATTCCGGGAACCCCCAGGCGGTGAGCGTGATTGCCGTGGATCGCGCCGGCGTCGAGAGCGCGCCCACGGTGGTCGTGCCGCTCGACCGTCGGAACCCCCCGCGGCGCGAACGGCGCCGCCCCGACCTTCCCTGACCACGAGGTGCACGGCATGAGCGTGATCCAGCGTCCGGCAGCCGGCGAGTACGCGCCCTTCTACGCGGGCTACGTCGACGGCGTTCCCGAAGGGGACGTCGTCGAGATCCTCGAGCGCCAGGGTCGGGAGCTCGCGGCCCTGCTGGCCGGCGTGGCCGGCGATCGGGGCGACTATCGCTACGCGCCCGACAAATGGACGGTGAAGGAAGTCGTCGGCCACATCGCCGACGCCGAGCGGATCTTCGCCTACCGCGCGCTGCGCATCGCGCGCGGCGACGCCACGCCGCTGCCCTCGTTCGATCAGGACGGCTACGTGGAGCGCGGCGGATTCGCCCGCCGGACGCTGACCGACCTCGCGGCCGAGTTCTCGGCGGTGCGCGCCGCGACGCTGGCGCTGTTCCGTGCGATGACCGACGAAGAGTCGCGGCGCGTCGGCACGGCCAGCAACGCGGCGGTGTCGGCGCGCGGGCTGGCCTACATCGCCGCCGGACACGAGCGGCACCACTCGCGCATCCTCCGCGAGCGGTATCTCAAGTGACGCCAGCGGGCTGACCGCCGGGCCCACCGCGCCGGACGTGGGGTGAAACGAAAGTTCACCAATCCCGTACTTGCTGGTAGGAACCGGGCGCCGATATGGTATAATCGGAGCCCGCGAACGCAGCGGGCGGGGTGCGCGGGAGGCGCCCATGATGCGTTTGTGGATGGCCACATATGCCGAGCGCCCACGGATCGGCACCAGCGCCGTGCTGAGCACGGTGCTGCACGGCGCGCTCATCGCCGCCGCCGTGATCGGCACGCTGCAGGCCCCCGAGCGCATGGAGCAGAGAATCGAGGAGGCCGTGCGCTTCCTCCCGCCGCCCGACCGCGTGCACCAGGCGGCCGGCCCCGCCGAGCCGCTCCACTTCGTGGTGCTCGCGCCGGTGTTGCCGGCGCCGGCCAACGTGCGGCTGCCGGTGCGCCGCCTGCCCCCCGGACTTCCCCGCGTGCAGGACGACCCCCGGCCGGTGGTGGTGCCCGTGCCCCCGCGCGCCCCGTCCGCCGATTCGGTGCTGTCGGTGCTCGAGGTGGACTCCACCGTCGAGCGGTATCCGGAGAGCGCCGCGCCGGCCTATCCGCCCGCCCTGCTCGCCAAGCATGTCGAGGGGAGCGTGGCCACGACCTACGTCGTGGACACCACGGGCTTTGCCGATACGACTTCGCTAAAAATCCTGAGCGCCAGCGACTCGCAGTTCGCGCGCTCGGTGCGCGAGGCGCTGCCGTACATGCGCTTCCGGCCCGCCATCCTGCGCAACCAGAAGGTGCGCCAGCTCGTGAGCCAGACCTTCCTGTTCCGCATCCGCCCGCCGGCGCCCGACTCGGGCG
>JAGWRI010000295.1 GCA_028876525.1 Gemmatimonadota bacterium
CACGACCGCTCGCTCGACGCCCTGCGCCAGGCCATCATCGACGCCCTCATCGAGAGCGGCCAGTTCACCGCCGAGATGCTCGAGGCCCTTCGCGGCGAAGGCGACGAAGAGGCCCAGGCCAAGCTCGCCAAGCTCCTCGACGACCTCGTGCAGCGGCTGATCAACGAGGGCTTTCTCAATCTCGAAGCGCCCCCGCAGGTGCCCGGTGGCCACCAGCCCCTCGAGGGCAAGGGCAGCCTCGCCCAGGCCGCCGCTCGCGACGTCCAGTTCAACCTCACCGAGAAGGGCATCGACTTCCTCGGTTATAAAAGTTTGCGTAGCCTCCTCGGATCGCTGGGCAAGTCCAGCGCCGGCAGCCACGAGACGCCGCACCTGGCCACCGGCATCGAGGCCGACGGATGGAGCAAGCCCTATGAGTTCGGCGACGTCCTCAACATCGACGTCAACGAGACGCTCAAGAACGCGCTCGCCCGCACGGGGAAGGTCGAGGTGCCGATCGACCTCGACTACGGCGACCTGATGGTCCGCCAGGCCGAGTACCGGTCGTCGTGCGCCACCGTGCTCATGCTCGACTGCTCGCACTCGATGATCCTCTACGGCGAGGATCGGTTCACCCCCGCCAAGAAAGTCGCCCTCGCCCTCACCCACCTCATCCGCACCCAGTTCCCGGGCGACACCCTCAAGGTGGTGCTCTTCCACGACTCGGCCGAGGAGATCCCGCTCGCCGCGCTGGCGTCGGCCCAGGTGGGACCGTACCACACCAACACCGCCGAGGGGCTCAAGGTCGCCCGGCGGCTGCTCATGGCGCAGAAGAAGGACATGCGCCAGATCATCATGATCACCGACGGGAAGCCCAGCGCCCTCACCATGCCGAACGGGCAGATCTACAAGAACGCGTTCGGGCTGGACCTCACGGTGATCGCCGAGACGCTCAAGGAAGTGGGCCGCTGCCGGCAGAGCGGGATCATGATCAACACGTTCATGCTCGCCCGCGACCGCGCCCTGGTGGAGTTCGTGAAGCGCGTGTCGGAAATCAGCCGCGGCAAGGCCTACTTCACCACCACCATGACGCTGGGGCAGTTCATCCTGATGGACTTCCTCAAGCGCAAGACGCGGAAGGTCTCATAGCCGCGCCCGCCGCACGACGGCGCCGGGCGGCGCCGCCGCGCGTGGACGCCTCCACCGCGCGCGACTTTTCCCGACGCCTGCGCGCCTGGTTCCGCCGCCACCACCGCGATCTTCCCTGGCGCCGCACCCGCGACCCCTATCGGATCCTCGTCTCCGAGCTGATGCTCCAGCAGACGCAGGTTTCGCGCGTGCTGGAGTTCTACCCGCGCTTCCTCGACCGCTTCCCCACCGTGCACCACCTCGCCCAGGCGAGCCCCGGGCACGTGCGCGAGGCGTGGGAGGGACTGGGTTATTACGCCAGGGCCCGCAACCTGCACGCCCTGGCCCGGCACGTCACCCGCGACGGCGGCGACGGCTCGCTTCCCGCGCACCCCGACGCCCTGCGCGCGCTTCCGGGCATCGGCGCCTACACCGCCGGCGCCGTGGCCAGCTTCGCGTACGAACGGCGCGCCGCGGCCGTGGACACCAACGTCGCGCGCGTGCTCACCCGGGCGTTCGCCCCGCGCCTCGACCCCAAGCGCCCGCGCGACCTCACCCGTTTGTGGGGAATCGCCGAGCGGGTCTTGCCCCGAACCGGGACGGCGACTTGGGTTCATAACCAGGCGCTGATGGAACTCGGCGCCCTGGTCTGCACGGCGCGCGTGGCGCGATGCGGCGCGTGCCCCGTGCGGGCCGCCTGCAAGACCGGACGCACGTTTCGCCGGAATTCGGAATGACCCTGCTCTCCTTCTCGGACGTCGGCGTGGATTTCGGCGCCACGACCCTCTTCTCCGGCGTCACCTTCACGGTGGCCGCCGGCGACAGGTGGGGGATCGTGGGCCGCAACGGCACCGGCAAGACCACCCTCTTCCGCCTGCTCACCGGCGCGATGGAACCCACGCGCGGCGCGCTCGCCCGCCAGCCGGGCACCCGCGTGTCGCTCCTGGAGCAGCACCGCGACTTCGGCGACGCCGAAACGGTGTGGGAGGCCGCGGCCGGAGAGTTGAGCGCTCTCCTCGCGCTCGAACGGTCGCTCGTCGAGCAGGCGGCGGCGCTGGCCCACGACTCATCGCCCGAGGCCCTGGAGCGCTACGGCCGGGACCTCGAGCGGTTCGAGCACGAGGGCGGCTACGAGGTCACGTCGCGCATCGACGCCGTGCTCCACGGCCTGGGCTTCGACCCCGCCGCGGCGCGCGCCACGCCGGTGGCGGTGCTGAGCGGCGGCGAGCGCGGCCGCCTCGGACTGGCCCGCCAGCTCACCAGCACCGCCGACGTGCTGCTGCTCGACGAGCCCACCAACCACCTCGACCTCGATACCACGGCGTGGCTCGAATCCTACCTGCAGACGGTGGACCGCACGGTGCTGCTCGTGAGCCACGACCGCGCGTTCCTGGCCGCGACGGTGGATCACATTCTCCACTTCGAAGGCGGTTCGGCGTTCCCGTACACGGGCACTTATAAAGATTTCGTTATCCAGCGCACCGAGCGCCGGCTGGCGCAGCAACGGGCGTTCGACCAGCAGCGGAAGAAGATCGCCCGCGAGTCGGACTACATCGCCCGCAACATCGCCGGCCAGAACAGCCGCCAGGCCAAGGGACGGCGCAAGCGGCTGGAGCGCATGCCGCGCCTCAGCGCGCCCATCGCCGGCGACGACGACGCCATGGCGCTGCGGTTCGACGTCCACGACCGGGGGGGCGACCGCGTGGTGCAGGCCGTGGGCGTCTCGGTGAAGGTCGGCGACCGCGTGCTCGTCGAGCGGTTCAACGGCACGCTCATGCGCGGCGACGTGCTCGGCCTCATCGGGCCCAACGGCGCCGGCAAGTCCACGCTCATCCGCGCCGTGTTCGGCGAACACCCGGTGGCCGCCGGCGAGCTGCGCATCGGCAACTCCATCGACGCCGGTTGGTACCGGCAGGACCTCTCGCAGGTGCCGCTCGACCGCACGATCTACGGCGCCATCGAGGACCTCCGCCCCACCTGGGAGCGCCGCCTCATCCAGGGCCACCTCGGCCGCTTCGGCTTCTCCGGCGACGAGGTGCAGCGCCGCGTCGAAACGCTGTCCGGCGGCGAGCGAGCGCGGGTCGCGCTGGCCATGCTCATGCTCTCCCGCGCCAACCTGCTGGTGCTCGACGAGCCCACCAACCACCTCGACGTGGAGTCCATCGAGGCGCTGGAAGACGCGATTGACGCCTACGAGGGCACGGTGCTGCTCGTGAGCCACGACCGCGAGCTGCTGCGCGCCCTCACGACCAAGGTGTGGGTGCTGCACGACCGGCACATCACCGAGTACGCCGACGGCTTTGCCGAATGGGAGACGGTGAGCGCCGAGCGTGCGCACGCCGCGTCGGTGCGCGCCGCCGAAGACGAGGCGCTGGCCCGCGTGCAGGAGCGCAAGCGCGTGGCCGCTCGGCGGGAGCAGGCCGCGACCTCCGATCCGCGCCGGGAACGCCGTGCGGCCGAGCGAGAGCTGGCCGACGCCGAAGCCGGGGTCGAGCGGCTGGAACGCGAGGTCGCCGCGCTCACCGCCGCGCTCGAGGATCCCGACCTCTACACGCGTCCGGACGGCGTGGCCGAGGCCAAGCGGCTCGGCGGCGACCTCGACGCACGGAAGCGCGACCTCGACGCCGCGCTGGAGCGCTGGACGGCCGCCACCGAGCGCGCCGAGGCGTTCAGCGCACCGTAAGGAATCCGCGCAGCCGGATGTCCCTGGAGCTGGCCCCGATCATCACGCGGAACTGGCCCGGTTCCACCACCCACCGGTTCTGCTGATTCACCAGGTGCAGCTCGTCGGGGCCCAGGTGGAACTCCACGTCCGCCGACTGCCCGGGCTCCAGGTGCAGGCGGCGGAAGCCTTCGAGCTGCATCACCGGCCGCCCGACGGTCGCCAGCACGTCGTGGATGTAGAGCTGCGCCACCTCGTCGCCGGCGCGAGGGCCCGTGTTGGTGATCGTGCATCGAATCGTGGCCGACCCCGCCGGACCGACCGGATCGGGCGCAATCCGGAGATTCGAATACGCGAACGTGGCGTAGCTCAACCCGAAGCCGAACGGGAAGAGCGGCTGCCCGGTGAGGTTCACGTAGTCGTCGCCGCGACCGGTGGGCTGGTGGTCGTACACCAGCGGGAGCTGCCCCTCGAACACGGGGAAGGTGATGGGCAGCCGCCCCGCCGGGTCGGCGTCGCCGAACAGCACGTCGGCCACCGCCGGCCCGCCCTGCTCGCCCGGGTACCAGGCGTCCAACACCGCGCTCGCCGAGTCCAGCCAATCGGACATCGTGATCGCGCTGCCGCCGATGAGCACGACCACCGTGGGCTTGCCGGTGGCGGCGACCGCTCTGATCAGCGCTTCCTGATGTCCCGGCAGCCCGAGCAGGGCGCGGTCGCGGAACTCGCCCTCCTCGATCCCGGCGACCACGATCGCGACGTCGCTCGCTCGCGCGGCGGACACGGCCGAGTCAATCTGCGCGCGCCAGTCGTCGCGCACCCCGGCATCCCACACCAGCTTCACGCGCGCGTTCCCGGTGCTCTCGTAGTACTCGAGCCGGAGGTCGTGCGCGCTGCCGGGCGCGAGCCTGACGTCGGCCACCCGCGTACCGAACGAACGCTTGATCCAGTCGTCGATCAGCAGCTTGCCGTCGAGGTACAGCCGGTAGCCGTCGTTCCCCTCGACGCCGAGGTGCGCGACTCCGGATGCGGGCACGGTGATCCGTCCCGTCCAGCGCACGGAGTACCAGTCGAAGGGAATGCCGCGGCCTGGGGAGTTGAGCGTCCACCCGAAATCGACCTGCGGATCGGTGCGCACGATCCGCGGCACCCCGTCGAAGCGGTTGTTGTCCCAGTACTCGCCGCGCAGCCCGGCCACGGTATGGCCGCTGTCCGTGCTCGACAGCGCGGCGCCGGGCACCACGACGTAAGTCGGCGAGCCGCGTCCCGGGCCCGCCGCGTAGTACACCCGATCGGCGCCCAGCCGGTCGCGCAGCGCCTGCACAATCGAAATCCGCCGCAGCCCCGGCCCGCTGTATCCGCCCAGCCGGGCCTCGTCGGCGTCGGCGCCGATCACCGCCACCGAGCCGACGGTGGCGGCCAGCGGAAGCGTGGCGCGATCGTTCTTGAGCAGCACGATGGACTCTTCCGCCGCGCGCCGGGCCAGGGCGAGGTGGGCCGCGCTGCCGTTCTCCGCGGCCGCGCTGTCGGGATCCACGAACGGGTGGTCGAACAGCCCGAGCCCGAACTTGACCCGCAGCACGTGCGCCACCGCCGAATCCATGACCGCGCGCGGGATCATGCCGCGCTCGAATGCCGCCAGATACGGACGGTACTGCGGATATGACGACTGGAATACCACGTCGAGCCCGGCCGCGAACGCGTCGCGCGTGGCGGTGAGCGTGTTGGCCTCGGTGTGCTGCAGCACCGTCGGCCCGCCGGTGGCCGCGGCATCGGAGATCACGAAGCCCGTGAACCCCCATCGCCGCCGCAGCACGTCGGTGAGCAGCCACCGGTTCTGCGTGGCCGGCACGCCGCGCACCGAGTTGTACGCGCTCATGATGGACTGCGCGCCGCCCTGCCGGATGGCCGCCTTGAACGGCGGGAAATAGTACTCGTCGAGCACGCGCTGGTCCCAGTCGATGGGATAGCTGTCCCGCCCGCCGGCGCCGATGTTGGCCACGAAATGCTTGGGGGTGGCGACGACCCCCGCCCGTTCGAACGGCGCGACGAAGTTGCGCGCCATGGCCGACGACAGGTACGGATCCTCGCCGTACGTCTCCTCGACGCGCCCCCACCGCACGTCGTCGGCGAGATTCACGACGGGGGACAGCACCTGGCGCACGCCGCGGCTCCGCGTCTCCGCGGCGATGGCCGTGGCCACGTCGCGCATCAGGGTCGTGTCCCAGGTCGCGGCGAGCGCGATCGCCTGCGGGAACACCGTGGCGCCCGCACGCACGAGCCCGTGCACCGCCTCGTCGAACGGGATGATCGGAATGCCCAGGGCGGTGCTGTCCACGAAGTACCGCTGGATGGCATTGATGCGCTCGGCCTGCTCGCGCGCCGCGTCGGCGACGGGCACGGTGTCGCCCGGGGGCGCTTCGGAGATCTGGAGGCCGAAGATGCCGTGCGAGTAGTCGTCCGCCGGGCGGTCGCGGTCCCCCGGAATCATGAACAGCTGCCAGAACTTGTCGGTCACCGACATCCGGCGCATGAGGTCGCGCACGCGCGCGTCCACCGGGGCGCTCGGGTCCCGGTAGAGGGGGAGCGCCGCGGGGCGCTGGGCGCCGGCGGTGCGCCAGGCGGCCGCGAGGCAGAGCACGGCGGCAATGCGGAGGACTTTCATGGGCGGAAGCGGGCGGCCGGGGGAAATCGGGGGTAACATAGGCCGCGCGGGCGGACGGGGATAGGCAGCCGGGCGCCGCGCTGTATCTTAATGGGAGTTCGCCGTCGGCCCCTCCTGCCCACCGCCATCGCTGGTGACCCGAAAGAAATCCTCTTCACGCCGCAAGTCGTCCGGCCGCTCCGCCGCGCAGGGCAAGCCGCCCGCCAGGAGCGGAGGCTCGCGCCGCCGCTCCCGCCGCGGGCGCGGCGGCGCCCACGCGCACCAGCCGCGCGACACCTCGCTCCCCACGTCGCGCACCGCGTACGTCGAGACGCGGCGCTGGCTGCTGGAGCGCCACGGTTCCGTGTGCGCATACTGCCGGCGACCGGTGGATCCCGACCTCATCACGCTCGACCACGCGACGCCGCGCCGAGGCAAGACGGCCTACGACCGCCGCGACAACCTCCTGCTGTGCTGTCCGGAGTGCAACGCGAAGAAGCGCGACCAGTCGTTCCTCGCCTTCCTGCTGCACCACCGCGAGCGCGCGGCGAACGTCCTGCGCTACGGCCAGCACCTGAGTCCGATGCTGCTGCACATGGCCAAGGAAATCGCCGGACCCGATGCCGCGGCGCGGGCCGAGCGGCTCGCCGACCCGGACTATCCGTACGCCGACTGACCGGCGCCGCCGGTCCTCTTGCCGACTCCCGGGGCGAACTCCATGATATCTGCCATCCCCTCCATTCACCTCTCGCACCGGGAACCGCTCTGCACTATTCCCTCTGGAGTCACGACGAGCTGCTCGGCCACGCGGATCTCGGCCTGCCGGGCGATGGCACCGACCAACAGAGCGGCATCTTCGAGCCCGAGCCTCCGTTCGAGCGCGTCGCGCCCATCCTGAGCGCGCTCGAGCGCGCGATGCTGGACTTCGAGGCCGACGCGCCCCTGCCGTCGCCCGACGAGATGGCGGCGCTGCCGCGCGACACGCAGGCCCGCCTCATCCGCGAAGCCCTGGGCGCCGGCTCCAGCGTGCGGCGGTTCGTCGAATCCCAGCGCGCCGTGGACGCCTTCGCCCTCCACCTGCGCGACGAGCACGACCGCGAGGTCCCGACGCAGTTCATCACGGTGCACCGGCTTCCCGACGACGTCGCGTCCGGCGGCCCGGCGCTCGTGGGAACCGCGCCGCGCCCGGCCCGGTATGTCATGGTCACGCGCATGGAGGAGCCTCCAGCGCAGTGACCGCCGGCCGCGAGGCCGCCCCGTACGAGAATTGACATGACCGATTGGGACATCCGATACGCGGAGGCGGAGTACGCCTACGGCACCGAGCCGAACGGCTTCCTCGCCGCCGTGGCGTGCCAGATTCCCCCGGGCCCGGTGCTCTGCCTGGCCGAGGGACAGGGACGCAACGCCGTCTTCCTCGCCGGCCGCGGGCACCGCGTGACCGCCGTCGACCAGTCGCCCGTGGGCATGGCGCGCGCCGGCGAGCTGGCCGCCGCGCGCGGCGTGGCCGTCGAGTGCGTGGTCGCCGACCTCTCGACCTTCGACCTCGGCCGGGAGCGCTGGGCCGGGATCGTGTCGATCTTCGTGCATCTCCCGGTCGAGCTGCGCAGCGCCGTCTACCGGCGCGCGGTGACGGGACTCCGCCCCGGCGGGGTGTTCGTGATGGAGGCCTACGCGCCCCGGCAGCTCGAGTTCGGCACCGGCGGTCCCCGTGACCTGACGCGCCTCGCGTCGCGGGCCACGGTCGAGGGCGAGCTTGCCGGGCTCGAGTTCCTGCTCAGCCAGGAAGCGGAGCGCGAGGTCGTCGAGGGCCGCCATCACCACGGCATGGCGGCCGTGGTCCAGGTGCTCGCGCGCAAACCCGGCGCGTGAAGGAGGGTTGCGGTGGCGCTCTATGACATCGAGGTGAAGCGCATCGACGGCACGGCGGGAACGCTCGCCCCCTATCGCGGGCGGCTGCTCCTGGTGGTCAACGTCGCCAGCGAGTGCGGCTTCACACCGCAGTACGAGGGGCTCGAAACGCTGTACCGCCAGTACCGGGGCCGCGGCCTCGTAGTGCTCGGCTTTCCCTGCGACCAGTTCGGACACCAGGAGCCGGGCACCGAGGCCGAAATCGCCGCCTTCTGCTCCGCCCGCTACGACGTGACGTTCCCGATGTTCGCCAAGATCGAGGTGAACGGCGACGCCACGCACCCGCTCTATCGGTTGCTCAAGGCCGGGGCGCCGGGCCTGCTGGGCACCGAGGCCATCAAATGGAACTTCACGAAGTTCCTCGTCGCGCCCGACGGCCGCGTGCTCAAGCGCTACACGCCGACCGACACGCCGGCGGCGATCGAGCCCGACATCGTGGCGCACCTGCCCTCGGCGGCCTGAAGTGAATCGGCGCGACTTCGTCCTGAGCGGCGCGGCGGCGCTGGCCGGCGGCGCGCTGACGCATCGCCTCCCCGGCCGGAGCGGCGCGGCGTCGCGGCCCGTCCCGTCGCCCGCGCAGCTCACCTGGCAGCGCGACGAGCTGGCCATGTTCTGCCACTTCGGGGTCAACACGTTCACCGACCGCGAGTGGGGCGACGGCCGCGAGGACCCCGCGATCTTCGATCCCGCGCACCTCGACCCGCGCCAGTGGGCCCGCGCCGCGCGAGCCGCCGGCTTCCGCGCCATGATCCTCACCGCCAAGCACCACGACGGCTTCTGCCTCTGGCCCACCGCCACGACCCGGCACTCGGTGGCGTCGAGCCCCTGGCGCGGCGGACATGGCGACGTCGTGCGCGAGTTCGTGCACGCCTGCCGGGCCGAGGGGCTCCGCCCGGGCCTCTACCTGTCGCCCTGGGACCGCAACAATCCGGCGTACGGCGACTCGCCGAAGTACAACGACCTCTACTGCGACCAGCTCACCGAGTTGCTCACTCGCTACGGACCGATCGCCGAAGTGTGGTTCGACGGCGCCAACGGCGAGGGACCCAACGGCAGGAAGCAGGTCTACGACTGGCCGCGGTTCTGGGGGCTGGTGCGCCGGCTCCAGCCCGGCGCGGTCATGTTCTCCGATGCCGGCCCCGACGTGCGCTGGTGCGGCAACGAGCGCGGGGTCGCCGGCGATCCCAACTGGTCCACCGTGGATCCGGCGGTGGTCGCCGTTCCCGGCCAGAGCGGGCCGCTCGTGACCCCCGAGCTGCAGCACGGCGACCCGAACGGCGCGGTGTGGCGCCCCGCCGAAGCCGACGTCTCGATCCGGCCGGGATGGTTCTACCACCCGGCCGAGAACGGCCGCGTCCGCACGGTGGAGTCGCTGATGGACCTCTACTTCTCGTCCGTGGGGCGGAACTCCAAGCTGCTGCTCAACGTCCCGCCCACGCGCGACGGGCTGCTGCACGACACCGACGTGGCGCGGCTCGCGGACTTCCGCCGCGCGCGCGATGCGGCGTTCGAACGCGACCTCGCGAAGGGCGCGCGCGCGGAATGGACCGTCACGCGCTGGGGGAGCGCCCAGCTCGACCTCGCGCTCGACCGGCCCGGGACCGCGGCCGTGGTCCGGCTCGAGGAGCCGACTCGCGAGGGACAGGCCGTGGCGCGCTACACGATGTACGGGTCGGACGGCGGCGACTGGCAGGTGCTGTCGCGCGGCACGACCATCGGCTACGCCAAGCTGGACCGGTTCGCGCCAAGCCGCGTGCGGCGCGCGCGGCTCGTGATCGAGGCCGCGGTCGCACTGCCGCGGCAGATCGCCATCAGGTTGTACGGCGGAACGTAGCGCGTCGCGCCGGGCGCGACGCTACCGGCCCTTGGCCTTCGCTTTCGCCTTGGCGGGCTGCGGCTTTGCCTTGGCGGCCGGCGCCGGGGCGGTCTTCACGCCCTTCGCGGCCTTGGCGGGCTCGGGAGCGGCCGCAGGCGCGGGCTTGGCCGCCTCGTTCTGCTGCGGGCCGCGGCGCCAATACGGCACGGTGGGCGCGGCGCGCCGCTCGAGCAGCTCGGTGTAGTACGCGACGATCCGTTCGCGCACCGCCTTCTGGGTGTCGCGCGGAGTGGCGCGGAAGGGCGCGTACCGCTGCCGGTCGTCGGTGGACACGGTGAACCACCACCACGCTTCGTTGCCGGCGGCCGGCGCCTTCTCCACCGAGCACGAAAAAGTGCGCTCGCCGTCGACGAACTCGAATCCTTCCATTACATCCGATCCTTGTGGGCTGTCACTAAACTTAACTCATTTGGCGCCGAGATGCCGGTTTCCCGAGCTGGCCGGCTCCGGAACCTGCCGTCTTTCAACGACTTAGCAGCCAAGCGCCGATTACCGGGTTCGGGAGCCGACGGTGCGACTCGCACGCGAAACGGAATCCGGTTCATCCGGATCGGCTGCCGTTCAGCGTCTTCGTTCCTGCGGCCGAATTCGTGCCGGAAGATTTTGGCCCATCCAATTGACCGAGCCCCGCGCCGGGTGCACTCTTGGTCCGTTCATCACCCACCGGAGGCCGGTCGACATGTCACGCAAGAAGGTCACACGCCGGAAATTCGTCGCTGATGCCGGGAAGCTCGCCCTGGGCGCGATGGTGATTCCCAAGGGATTTCCCGAGATCGTTCCGCGGCACGTGCTCGGCGGGCCCGGATACGTCGCCCCCAGCGACCAGCTCCAGGTGGCGGTGGTCGGGTTCGGCGGCATGGGGTCCAACAACGCGCTCGAGCTGTCGAAGACCGAGCGCATCGTGGCCGTGTGCGACGTGGACCTCGCCTTCTCGGCGCGGAACGTCGCCAACAAGCTCAAGCACTCCGACGGCACTCCGCGGGCCGACGGACTGGAGCTGAAGAGACAGTTCGACGCCGCGCCCAAGTACACCGATTGGCGCGAGATGCTGGCGAAGGAGAAGGGCATCGAGGGAGTGGTCGTCGCGACCCCCGATCACAACCACGCCGTGGTGGCCAACGCCGCGATGCTGGCCGGCCACGCCGTGTACGTGCAGAAGCCGCTCACCTATTCGGTGTACGAGTCGCGCGTGCTGCGGGCCACGGCCGCGAAGACGGGCGTGAAGACGCAGATGGGGAACCAGGGGCATTCGGGCGACGGCGCGCGGCTGATCAACGAGTGGATCCAGGCCGGCGTGATCGGCACGGTGCGCGAGGCGCACGTGTGGACCAACCGGCCGTGGGGCTGGTGGCCGCAGGGAATATCGAGGCCGCAGAAGGCGACCCCGGAGGAGGCGGCGCGCTTCCACAAGAACTGGGGCATGGGCACGCTCGACCTGATGCTGGCCGACGACATGTCGGGCGACTATCCCATGCCCGACGGGCTGAACTGGCCGATGTACCTCGGGCCGGTGGCCGACGACATCGCGTACCATCCGATCTACCACCCGTTCCAGTGGCGCGGCTGGACCGATTTCGGCATCGGCGCGCTGGGTGACATGGGGGCGCACCTGATCGACCATCCGTACTGGGCCCTGGGGCTCACGCAGCCGACGAGCATCGAGGCGACGTCGACGCCGTGGGGCACGAGCGTCGTGCCGCCGGCGCCCGGCGCGCTGGGTCCGGACGGCAAGCCGGCCGGGCCGAGCCGCGTGCCGGTCACGTACCCCATCGCCACGACGGTGCACTACCAGTTCCCGGCGGTGGGCAGCCGGCCGGCGGTGAAGCTCTTCTGGTACGACGGCGGGCTCTTCCCGCCCCGCCCCGACGTGCTGCCCGACGACGTCGAGCTCAAGAGCGACGGCGGGGGGCTGTTCATCGGCGAGAAGGGCGTGCTGCACTACGATACGTACGGCGAGAACCCGCACTGCTATCCGGAATCGCTCATGGAAGAGGCGCTCAAGGTGCCGAAGACGATGCCGCGGATTACGGTGAGCCACGAGCGCAACTGGGCGCTCGCGGTGAAGGGGCTGGCCCAGGAGAGCTCCCCCATCTCCTACGCGTCCCAGCTCACCGAGACGATGCTGCTCGGCGTGGTGGCGGTGCGCGCCGGCCAGGGCAAGAAGATCTACTACGACGCCGAGAACATGAAGGTCACGAACCGCCCCGACCTGGACCATTTCCTGAAGCGCGATTTCCGGCCGGGCTGGGCGATCTGAGCCACGACTCACACGGGGAAACGATGAAGCGATTCATGGGGGGAGCCGCGGCGATCGCCGTCGGCGTGATGCTCGCCGGCTGCTCGGTGACCAAACACGGACCGGTGGCCACCGCCCCGGCGCCGGCGAGCGCCGGCGCCTGGCACTCGCTGTTCGACGGCAAGGACCTGAGCCAGTGGCGGGGCTATCACAACGAGGACATGTCCGGCTGGACGGTCGACAACGGCGTGATGGTGAAGACCAAGCCCACCGCCGACATCATCACCCGGGACAAGTACGCCAACTTCGAACTCGAGCTCGACTGGAAGATCAGCAAGGGCGGCAACTCCGGCATCTTCTACCGCGCCACCGAGGAGTACGACCACGTGTACTGGAGCGGACCCGAGTTCCAGCTCCTCGACGACGCCAACGCGCCCGACGGCAAGCTCCGCATCACCGCCGCCGGCTCCGACTACGCCCTGTATCCGTCGCCCGCCGGCATCGTGAAGCCGGCCGGAGAGTGGAACACCACGCGCATCGTCGTGGACGGCAACCACGTCGAGCACTGGCTGAACGGCCGGAAGGTCGTGGACTACGAACTCAACAGCCCCGACTGGGTGACCCGCGTGGCGAACAGTAAATTCCATGCCTGGCCGAACTACGGGAAGGCCGCCACGGGCTATATCGGCATCCAGGGCGACCATCCCGGCCAACTGTCGCTCCGCAACATCAGGATTCGCGAACTGCCCTGAGCATGGACAACACGATCGGGCTCGTGCTGGTGGTGGCGTTCCCCCTCGCCACGCTCGTCGCGGCGTTCCGCGCGATGCGACGCTGGGAGGGGGGATGGCGGCTGGCCGCCCGGCTGGCCGCCATTGCCATCCTCGGCGATCTCGTGTTCGCCTTCGCCAGCAACCTGCGCGATCCCGGGGCCCATCTCTGGCCGTACGAGACGATGACCGTCACCGCGATCTGCGCCGTGTTCCTGATCGCGGCCGGGTCGCTGCGCCGCGACTCGATGAAGCGGCGCTCCGGGTAGCGCTCAGCCCATTCGCGGCGGGTCGTCGCCGGCGGGATCGCCGGCGATGGACGGCAGGTAGTAGTCCCGCACGTACTCCGCCACCATCCGCGCCGCCGTGAACCGCCCGGCCGCCGTGCGGATGGCGTGCTTCATCCGCCGCACCCATTCCACCGGCACGCCGCGCGCGTCGCGCGTGAAGAACGCCGGCACGACCTGCTCCTCCAGCAGCCGGAACAGCTGCTCGGCGTCGGAGGCGTCGGGGTCCGGGTCGTCGGGCGCCGCCGCCGGGATGCTCCATCCGTTGAGGCCCGTGTAGCCCTCGGCCCACCACCCGTCCTCGGTGGCGAGCTGCGGCACGCCGTTCAGCGCCGCCTTCATCCCGCTGGTGCCGCACGCCTCCAGCGGCACCCGCGGCAGGTTGAGCCACAGATCCACGCCCTGCACCAGCCGGTGCGCGATGTGCAGCTCGTAGTCCTCGAGGAACGCGATCCGCCCCTCGAACCGCGGGTCGCGGGTGGCGGTGTAGACTTCCTGCAGCAGCAGCTTGCCCTGCACGTCCGCCGGATGCGCCTTGCCGGAAAAGATGAGCTGCACCGGGCGGCGCGGGTCGCAGAGCAGCCGCCGCAGGCGGTCGGGGTCGCGCAACAGCAGCGACGCGCGCTTGTACGTCGCGAACCGGCGCGCGAAGCCGACGGTGAGCGCATTGTCGCTGAGCAGCGTGCCCGCGCCCACGAGGTGCCCGGCCGCCGGCCGCGCGTCGCGCCATTGGCGCCTCGCCTCCTCGCGGATGAACTCCAGCAGGTACACCTTGAGGCGATGGTGCGTGGCCCACAGCGCCGCGTCGTCCATGGCCAGCACCCGCTCCAGCCGGTCGGGATCGTCGGGACCGTCGGCCCACCCCCGGTCCAGCTCCCGGTCGACCAGGTCGATCACCGAATTGGCGATCCACGTCGGCAGGTGGACGCCGTTCGTCACGTGGCCAATCGGGATCCGGTCCAGCGGCCGGTCCGGCCAGAGCGAGCGCCACATCCGGCGCGTCACCGCGCCGTGCACGCGCGACACGCCGTTCACCCGCCGCGCCAGCCGGATCGCCGCCACGGTCATGTGGAACTCGTCGCCGCCGCCGTCCGGGTGCCGGCCCAGCGCCAGTACGCGCGCGGCGTCGAAGCCCGGGTCGTCGGCCATCGGCTCGGCGCAGGCCAGCAGCTCGCCGTGCGCGAAGACGTCGTGTCCCGCGGGCACCGGCGTGTGCGTGGTGAAGACGGTGCTGCTCCGCACGCGCACCACGGCCTCGTCCCACGGCGCGCCCCGCGCGCACAGCTCGCGCACGCGCTCGACCATCATGAACGCGGCGTGGCCCTCGTTGGCGTGCCACGCGGCCGGCGCGATGCCGAGCGCGCGCAGGACGCGCACGCCGCCCACGCCCAGCAGCCACTCCTGCCGCAGCCGGTGCGTGCGGTCGCCGGCGTAGAGCGCGTGCGACAGCTCGCGGTCGGCGGCTTCGTTCCCGTCGATGTTGGTGTCGAGCAGGAACAGCGGCACGCGCCCCACGCGCATCCGCCACGCGCCCACGTGCACGCGCCGCCCCGACATCTCGATCGTGACCAGCCGCCGCCCCCCGTCGGCGTTCAGCACCCATTCGAGGGGCGTGATGGCCGCCGAGAACGGCTCGGACGCGTCCTGCTGCCAGCCGTCGAGCCCCACCACCTGATCGAAGTAGCCCTTGGTGTACGAGAGCCCAACGCCCACCAGCGGCACGCCGAGGTCCGACGCCGCCTTGCAATGGTCGCCCGCCAGCACGCCCAGCCCGCCGGCGTAGATGGGCACCGACGAATGGAGCCCGAATTCGGCGCAGAAGTACGCCACCGGCGCGCCGCCTCCCTCGGGCGCGGTCCGCGCGTACCAGGTGTCCCGCGCCTCCGCGTCGCGGTCGGCCCGCGCGCACACGGCCTCGTACAGCCGCACGAACTCGGGATCGTCGGCGCACTCCGCCAGCCGGGCCGGGCCGGCCTGCTGCAGCACGGCGATCGGATTGTGACGCGACCGGTGCCAGAGCACGGGGTCGATCGAGCGAAAGAGCACCCGCGCGTCGCGGCTCCAGCTCCAGGACAGGTTGGCCGCCACGGCGGACAGCCGGCCGATGCGCGGGGGGAGCTCGGGAAAGGGGATGCCGGGAGGGTTCATGCCGCGAGGTGATGGTGAAAGCACAACGGCGCGCCCGGGGGCGCGTGCAACGCAACCTACAAATTACCCCGGCCTCGCGCGGGGGAGCCAGGGGATTCTGGCGAACGCTGCGCGAAATGGTTAAGCATCAGAGCATGGAAATTGCGAACCCGCCGGCGCGACGGGCTCGCGCCGCATCGGCCAGATTCCCCCACCTCGTCGTCGAAGAGGTGCGGCCGGCCGTGGACGCCGGCCGCCATGCCGTGAAGCGAATCGTCGGCGATTCGCTCGCGGTCGAAGCCACCGTGTACAGGGACGGGCACGAGCTCGTGGCCGCGCGCATCCGGTACCGGGCGCCGGGCGAGCGGCGGTGGCGCGCCGTGCCGATGACCTACGAGCGGGACTTCGACCGCTGCCGCGGCAGCTTCACGCTCGACCGGCTCGGCCGGTGGACGTTCACGGTGGACGCGTGGAGCGACCGGTTCGAGAGCTGGCGGTCCGACCTCTCCAGCAAGGCCGCGGCCGGAGTGGACGTGGCCCTCGACCTGCTTGGCGGCGCGCTGCTCGTGGACGAGGCCGGCGCCGCGGCCCGCGGGCGGGACGAGCGGACGCTCACCCACGTCGCCGCCACGTTGCGCGACGGGACGCGGCCCACGGCCGAGCGCGTGGCCGAGGCGCTGAGCCCGCGCCTCGACGCCCTGATGCGGCGGCACCTGCCGCCGGCCGACCTGACCTCCGCCCCGGCGGAGTATCCGGTGGCGGTGGACCGCGAGCGCGCGGTCTTCGGCGCCTGGTACGAACTGTTCCCGCGATCGCAGAGTCCGATCGCGCACGCCCACGGCACCTTCGCCGACACCGAGCGGCAGCTGCCCCGTCTCGCCGACCTCGGCTTCGACGTCGTCTACCTGCCGCCCATTCATCCCGTGGGCGTCACCAATCGGAAGGGGCGGAACAACGCGCTCCAGGCGGAAAGCGACGACGTGGGCAGCCCGTGGGCCATCGGCAATGCGCACGGCGGCCACACGGCGGTGGATCCCCGCCTCGGCACGCTCGACGACTTCGCGCACCTCGTGCGCGCCGCGCAGGCCCTTGGCCTCGAGATCGCCCTCGACTACGCCCTCCAGTGCTCGCCCGACCATCCCTGGCTCACGGAGCACCCGGACTGGTTCTTCACCCGGCCCGACGGCTCGATCCGGCACGCCGAGAATCCGCCGAAGGTCTACGAGGACATCTACCCGCCCGACTTCTGGTGCGACGACCGCCAGGGGCTGTGGAACGCCTGCCGCGACGTCCTGCGGTTCTGGATCGCGCGCGGCGTGCGCATCTTCCGCGTGGACAACCCGCATACCAAGCCGTTCGCCTTCTGGGAGTGGCTCATTGGCGAGATCCACCGCGACCACCCCGACGTGGTGTTCCTGGCCGAGGCATTCACCCGTCCGGCGCGCATGAAGGGGCTCGCCAAGCTCGGCTTTTCGCAGTCGTACACCTATTTCACCTGGCGCAACGCGCCCTGGGAACTGCGCGAGTACGTCGAGGAGCTGGCGCACACCGGGATGGCCGAGTACTTCCGGCCCAACTTCTTCGCCAACACGCCGGACATCCTCCACGAGTACCTGCAGCACGGCGGGCGCCCGGCGTTCCGCGTGCGGCTGCTGCTCGCCGCCACGCTGTCGCCGTCGTACGGCATCTACTCCGGCTTCGAGCTGTGCGAGCGCGCGCCCCGCGAGCCGGGGAGCGAGGAGTACCTGCACTCCGAGAAGTACGAGCTTCGCCAGCGGCGCTGGGACGCGCCCGACTCGCTCGATCCCGACCTCCGCGCGGTCAACCGCATCCGCCGCGAGAACGTCGCCCTGCGCACCCTCCCGAACGTGCGCTTCCTCCATGCGGAAGACGACGCCGTGCTCTTCTACCACCGCTACGCGCCGGGCAACGACCTGCTCGTCGCCGTCAACCTCGATCCGCGGCGGGTGCGCGAGACCATGGTCCACGTTCCGCTCGGCGACCTCGGGTTCGGCGAGGACGAGCCGTTCGAGGTCGAGGACCTGCTCACCGGCACGCGCTACACCTGGCGCGGGGAGCGCAATTACGTGCGCCTCGATCCGGCCGAGCGCGCGGGCCATGTGTTGCGCGTCGTGCGCGCCGCCGCCGCGGCGCCCGGGAGCGCTCCATGAAGCGCGAGCCCCTCTGGTACAAGGACGCGGTCATCTACCAGCTCCACGTCCGCGCGTTCAAGGACAGCGACGACAACGGCATCGGCGATTTCCGCGGGCTCACCCAGCAGCTCGACTACATCCGCGACCTGGGGGTGACCGCGGTCTGGCTCCAGCCGTTCTATCCCTCGCCGCTGCGCGACGACGGCTACGACATCGCCGACTACACCGACGTCAACCCGATCTACGGCACGCTCAACGACTTCAAGCTCTTCCTGCGCGAGGCGCACCGCCGGGACCTGCGCGTCATCACCGAACTGGTGATGAACCACACCTCCGACCAGCACGCCTGGTTCCAGCGCGCCCGGCGCGCCAAACCCGGCAGCCGGGAACGCGACTTCTACGTGTGGAGCGACACGGCGCAGGAGTACGCCGAGGCCCGCGTGATCTTCAAGGACTTCGAGCCGTCCAACTGGACGTGGGATCCGGTTGCCGGCGCGTACTACTGGCACCGGTTCTACTCGCACCAGCCCGACCTCAACTTCCGAAATCCCGCCGTGCACCGCGCCATGTTCGACGTGCTCGACTTCTGGCTCGGGATGGGCGTTGACGGCCTCCGGCTCGACGCCGTGCCCTATCTCTACGAGACCGAGGGGACGACCTGCGAGAATCTGCCGGAGACGCACGCCTTTCTGCGCGAGCTGCGGCGCCACGTGGACGAGAAGTTCAAGGACCGGATGCTCCTGGCCGAGGCGAATCAGTGGCCCGAGGACGCGGTGGCCTATTTCGGCCGGAGCGACGAGTGCCACATGGCGTTCCACTTTCCGGTGATGCCGCGGCTGTTCATGGCGCTCCACATGGAAGACCGGTTCCCCGTCGTGGACATCATGCAGCAGACCCCCGAGCCGCCCGAGGGCGGCCAGTGGGCGATCTTCCTGCGCAACCACGACGAGCTGACGCTCGAGATGGTGACCGACGAGGACCGGGACTACATGTACCGCGCGTACGCCCAGGATCCGCGCATGCGCATCAACGTCGGCATCCGGCGGCGCCTCGCGCCGCTGCTCGGCCACGCGCGCCGCCGCATCGAGCTGATGAACGCGCTCCTGTTCTCGCTGCCCGGCACGCCGATCATCTACTACGGCGACGAGATCGGGATGGGCGACAACATCTACCTCGGCGACCGCAATGGCGTGCGCACCCCCATGCAGTGGAGCGCCGACCGCAACGCCGGCTTCTCGCGCGCCAATCCGCAGCAGCTGTATTCCCCAGTCATCATCGATCCGGAATACCACTACGAAGCCTGGAACGTCGAGGCCCAGCAGGCCAACCCGCACTCCGAGCTGTGGTGGATGAAGCGGCTCATCGCCCTCCGCAAGCAGTTCCGCGGATTCGGCCGCGGTTCGATCGAGTTCCTGAACCCCGACAACCGCCGCGTGCTCGTGTTCCTGCGCCGGTTCGAGGGGCAGATCATGCTCGTCGTGGCCAACCTGTCGCGTTACGTGCAGGCAGTGGAGCTCGACCTCTCGGAGTTCAACGGGCTCGTGCCGGTCGAGGCGTTCGCCCGCACGCCCTTCCCGCCCGTCGGCGCCCTGCCGTATTTCCTCACCCTGGGCCCGCACGGGTTCTACTGGTTCCTGCTCGATCAGCCCAGGGCCCCGGCCCGCGAGCGCACCCGCCCGTCGCTGGCCGTGGACCGCGACTGGAAGGCGCTGTTCGACGACGAGGCGGTCGCCGGGCTGGAAGCGGTCCTCCCCGAGTACCTCGCCCAGCGCCGCTGGTTCGGCGGCAAGTCCCGCACCCTCAAATCGGCGCGGATCGTGGAGCGCATTCCCTTCCCGTACGCCGACACCGACGCCGCGATCGCGTTCGTCGAGTGCGCGTACACCGAGGGCGCGCCCGAGCGCTATCTCCTGCCGCTGGCGTTCGCCACCGACCCCCGCCGGTACGCCGTCGCCGACGCGTCGCCGCACGCGGTAGTGGCCGACCTCCACGTGCGCACCGCCGACGACTCGCCGGCCGACGGGGTGCTGTTCGACGCGCTCGCGGACGAGCGATTCGTCGAGGCGCTGCTCGAATTCGCCGGAGGCCGCCGGACCCGCCGGGGCCTGCACGGCGCTCTCGGCGCGTCGCGCACGCGCCGGTTCGCCTCCCTCACCGCCGCCAAGCGGCCGCTCCACCCGCAGCCCGTGCGGCGCGAGCAGAGCAACACGTCGGTCGTGTTCGGCGACCAGCTCATCCTCAAGCTCTTCCGCAAGGTGGAGGAGGGAATCAATCCCGACGTCGAGGTCGAACGCTTCCTCACCGAGCAGGCGAACTATCCGCACACCCCCGACGTCGCCGCGGTGTTCGAGTACCGGCGCCCGGGGCGCGAGCCGGTGGTGGCCGGCTTCCTGCAGCAGCTCGTGCCCCACGAGGGCGACGCGTGGACGCTCACGGTGGACGCCCTCGGCCGCTACTTCGACGACGCGCTCTCGCACCCCGGGCGCCCCGCCGAGCCGCCGCCCCCGCGCACGCATCCCCTCGACCTCGCGGGCGCGGTGCCGCCCGCGCCCCTCGACGGCCTGCTCCACGAATTTCTCGACCGGGCGCGGCTGCTCGGCCGGCGCACGGCCGAGCTGCACCTTGCGCTGGCCAGCCGCCCCGAAGTGCCGGCGTTCGCCCCCGAGCCGTTCACTTCCTATTATCAGCGCGAGCTGTATCAGGGCGCGCGATCGCTTGCCCGCCGCACCCTGGCCCATCTGCGGGCGCGCCTGCGGGACCTGTCCGCGGAGGGCGATCGCGCCCGCGCCCGCGAACTCGTGCGCCTCGAAGACGAGCTCCTCGGACGATTCAAGCGCATCGTGGACCGCAAGCTGTCGGCGCAGCGCATCCGCGTGCACGGCGACTACCACCTCGGCCAGGTGCTGTTCACGGGGCGGGACTTCGTGATCATCGACTTCGAGGGCGAGCCCGCCCGCACGATGAGCGAGCGCCGCTTCAAGCACTCGCCGCTGCGCGACGTGGCCGGCATGCTGCGCTCGTTCGACTACGCGGCGTCGTACGCGCTGCACGGCGGCCGGGTGCGCACCGAGGACGTCGCCCGCCTGCGGCCGGCCGCCGCGCACTGGGCGCTGTGGGTGCAGGCCGCGTTCCTGGCCGACTATCTCGCCACCGCCGGCCCCTCGGGCCTGCTCCCGCGCGCCCTGCCCGACGTTCGCCTGCTGCTCGACTTCTCCGTGCTCGACAAGGCGATTTACGAACTCGGATACGAGCTCGACCACCGGCCGGCCTGGGTGCACGTCCCCGTGGACGGGCTGCTCCGGCTGCTGGGCACGGACGGGGCCGCGGGATGACGCGGAGCGGGCGCTGATGCGCGTCTGGCCGGGGGAACCCCACCCGCTGGGCGCGACCTGGGACGGGCGCGGCGTGAACGTGGCGGTGTTCTCCGAGCACGCCACGCGCGTGGACCTCTGCCTGTTCGACCAGCCGGGCGACGCCGCCGAGCGCGAGCGCGTTGCCCTTCCCGAACGCACCAACAACATCTGGCACGGGTACTTCCCGGATCTGCGCCCCGGGCAGCTCTACGGCCTGCGCGTGCACGGGCCGTACGAGCCCGAACGCGGCCACCGCTGCAAC
Source organism: Gemmatimonadota bacterium (assembly GCA_028876525.1). Taxonomy (GTDB): domain Bacteria; phylum Gemmatimonadota; class Gemmatimonadetes; order Gemmatimonadales; family Gemmatimonadaceae; genus JAGWRI01. The sequence continues at coordinate 21,389 of JAGWRI010000295.1, forward strand.
CCGGCCAAGCTGCTGCTCGATCCGTACGCGCGGGCCATCACGGGCCCGGTGCGCTGGGACGACGCGCTCCTTGGCTACACCCCCGGCGGCCCGGATGCCGATCTCACCCTCGACCCCCGCAACAGCGCCGGGTTCGTGCCCAAGGGCGTCGTCGTCGAGACCGCGTTCAGCTGGGGCGACGACCGGCCGCCCCGCACCCGGTGGAACCGCACGCTGATCTACGAGCTCCACGTGAAGGGCATGACGGCCCGCCATCCCGGCATCGCGCCCGCCGACCGTGGGACGTACGGCGCGCTCACCTCCGAGCCGGTGCTCGACCACCTGCACTCGCTCGGCGTCACCGCCGTGGAGCTCATGCCCGTGCACCACGCCATCGACGAGAAGACCGTGCACGACCGCGGCCTCGTGAACTACTGGGGCTACAACACCATCGGCTACTTCGCCCCCGACTCGCGCTTCGCCACCGGCGGCCTCGGGCAGCAGGTGACCGAGTTCAAGACCATGGTGAAGGGCCTCCACGCCGCCGGCATCGAGGTCATCCTCGACGTCGTGTACAACCACACCGCCGAGGGCAACCATCTCGGGCCGACGCTCAGCTTCCGCGGCATCGACAACGAGTCCTACTATCGCGTGGACGCCGCGCGCCCCCGCTTCTACGTGGACTTCACGGGGTGCGGCAACAGCTTCAACACGCTGAACGCCCGCGCGATGCAGGTCATGATGGACAGCCTGCGCTACTGGGTGCAGGACATGCACGTCGACGGGTTCCGGTTCGATCTCGCCCCCGCGCTCGCCCGGTCGCTGTACACCGTCGACCGCCTCGCCTGGTTCTTCGACATCATCCAGCAGGATCCGGTGCTGTCGCGGGTCAAGCTCATCGCCGAGCCGTGGGACGTCGGCGAGGGCGGCTATCAGGTGGGCAACTTCCCCACCGGGTGGACCGAGTGGAACGGCCGCTACCGCGACACCGTGCGCCGCTTCTGGCGCGGCGACGCCGGCCAGCTCCCCGACCTCGCCTACCGGCTCTCCGGCAGCAGCGACCTGTACGATCCCGGCGGCCGGAACCCGTACGCCAGCATCAATTTCGTCACCTGCCACGACGGCCTCACGCTGCGCGACCTCGTGACTTACGAGCAGAAGCGCAACGAGGCCAACGGCGAGCACAACCGCGACGGCACCGACGCGAACTACAGCCGCAATTGGGGGGTCGAGGGACCCACGGCCGTCCCCGAAATCGTGCGCCTGCGCGATCGCATGATGCGCAACCTGCTCGCCACGCTCGCCTTCTCGCAGGGCGTGCCGATGCTGTCCCACGGCGACGAGCTCGGGCGCACGCAGCGCGGCAACAACAACGCCTACTGCCAGGACAACGAAATCACCTGGCTCGACTGGGAGCTCGACGAGCCGGCGCGCGCCCTGCTCGCCTTCACCCGGCGCGTGATGGCCCTGCGCCGCGCCAATCCGGTGCTCCGCCGCCGCAGCTTCTTCCGCGGCACGGCCGCCGGCCGCGGCGGCAAGACCGACGTCGTCTGGCTGCGCGCCGACGGTCTCCCCATGGAACACCAGGACTGGCAGCAGCCGGGCGAGCGCGTGCTCGGCATGCTGCTCCACGGCCAGGCCACCGACGAGATGGACGAGCGCGGACGCCCCATCGAGGGCGACACGCTCCTCCTGCTGCTCAACGGCGGGGGCAAGTCGCGGCGCTTCGTCCTGCCCCGCCTCGAACCCGGCGTGTGGCAGGAGCTGGTCAACACGGCGCGCCCCGGCCACCGCCGCGTCGGCGAGAGCGTCCTCCTCGTCCAGCACTCGCTCATCGCCCTCAGCCACCACGTGCCGGGGAGCCGCGGCGCGTGACCCGCTCCCCATCCGTCATCGGCGACGTCGACCTGTTCCTCTTCAACGAGGGCAACCACCACCGCCTGTGGGAAATGCTCGGCGCTCACCCGCGGGTGATCGACGGCGTCGCCGGCACCGCGTTCGCCGTGTGGGCGCCCAACGCCCGCCGCGTGAGCGTTGTCGGCGACTTCTGCGGCTGGGACGGCCGCCGCCACGTCATGCGCCCGCTCGCCTCGTCCGGGGTCTGGGAAGCCTTCGTGCCCGGCGTCGGCCCCGGCGCGCTGTACAAATTCGAAATCGAGACCCGCGACGGCCGGCGGCTCCTCAAGACCGATCCCGTGGCCCAGGCCATGGAGCATCCGCCCGGCACCGCGGCGCGCGTCGTCCGGTCGGAGCACCGCTGGACCGACGACGCGTGGATCGCCGAGCGCACCGCCGCCGAGCACGCCCGCGCGCCGATGCACGTCTACGAGGTCCATCTCGGTTCGTGGATGCGCGTGCCGGACGAGGGCCGCCGCAGCCTGACCTACCGCGAGCTCGCGCCGCGCCTCGTGGACCACGCCCGGCGCTTCGGATTCACGCACCTCGAGCTGATGCCGATCGCCGAGCACCCGTTCAGCGGATCCTGGGGCTACCAGGTGAGCGGCTACTACGCGCCCACGGCGCGCCACGGCACGCCCGACGACTTCCGCTTCTTCGTGGACTACTGCCACCGCCACGGCATCGGCGTCCTGTTGGACTGGGTGCCGGCCCACTTTCCCAAGGACGACTTCGCCCTCGCCCGCTTCGACGGCACCGCGCTCTACGAGCACGACGACCCGCGGCTCGGCGAGCACCCCGACTGGGGAACCCTCGTCTTCAACTTCGGCCGCCATGAGGTGCGCAACTTCCTCGTCGCCAACGCGCTCTACTGGCTCGAGGAGTTCCACGTCGACGGCCTGCGCGTGGACGCCGTGGCGTCCATGCTCTACCTGGACTACAGCCGGAGCGACGGCGAGTGGCTGCCCAACGTCCACGGCGGACGCGAGAACCTCGAGGCCATCGGCTTCCTGCGCCAGATGAACGACGCCGTGCGCCTCACGCACCCGGGATGCGTCACCATCGCCGAAGAGAGCACCGCCTGGCCCGGCGTCACCCACGCCACGGCCGAAGGCGGGCTCGGCTTCACCTTCAAATGGAACATGGGGTGGATGCACGACACCCTGCAGTACCTGCACCGCGACCCGATCCACCGCCGGTATCACCAGGACGACCTCACCTTCGCCATGGTGTACGAGCACTCCGAGCGCTTCGTCATGCCGCTGTCGCACGATGAGGTCGTGCACGGCAAGGGCTCGCTCTACGGCAAGATGCCCGGCGATCCGTGGCAGAAGCTCGCCAACCTGCGCCTCCTCTTCGCCTACCAGTGCGCGCGCCCCGGCAAGCAGCTCCTGTTCATGGGCGCCGAGTTCGCCCAGGAGCGCGAGTGGAACCACGACGCCAGTCTCGACTGGCCCCTCGCCGACGAGCCCGGCCGCGCCGCCTTCGTTCGCTTCATGGAGCGGCTCGGCCGCCTGTACCGCGAGACCCCGGCGTTCTGGGAGCGCGACCCCGACCCCGAAGGGTTCGCCTGGATCGACGCCGCCGACCGCGAGAACTCGGTGTTCGCTTTCATGCGCGTGGACGGCAACGACCACCGGGTCGTGGTGCTCAACGCCACGCCCGTGCCGCGCCACGACTATCGCATCGGGGCCCCGGTGGCCGGCGGCTATCGCGTCGTGTTCAACACCGATGCCGTCGAGTTCGGCGGCAGCGGCGCCGGCTCGTCCGGCACCGTGCGCACGGAAGCGGCGCCGTTCCACGGCCGGGCGCAGTCCATGCGCCTCGTGCTCCCGCCGCTCGGCGTCCTGGTCCTCGCCCCCGAGCCCTGACCGTGTCGGCCCCACGGGCGCTCCGGGCGCTGGCCGACCGCATGGGGATCCTCGCGTCGTACGTGGACATGAACGGCATCGAACACGCCACGAGCGACGACACGCGCGCCGCCCTGCTGCACGCCATGCGTCTCGAGGCGGGCACCGACGCCGCCGCCCGCCTCGAGCTGGAGCGGCTCGACGCCGCCCAGCGCACGCGGCTGCTCGAGCCGGTGCGCGTGCTGCCGGCCGGCGCCCCGGCCCCGACGGCCCTCCGCGCCCGCGGCGCCGGCGAATGGTTCGCCGAGCTGCGCTTCGAGGACGGCGCCGCCCGCACCCTGCACGGCGTGCTCGCCCCGGGCTCCGGCGCCGTCCCGCTGCCCGACGCGCTTCCCGTCGGCTATCACGACCTGCACGTGTCCGTGCGGGACGAAGCCGGCGCGCGCGAGGCGACCCAGCGGCTGATCGTCGCGCCCGAACGGTGCGCCGAGGTCCCCCGCCCCGCCCGCCACGTGGGCGTGCTCGCCAATCTCTACACCGTGCGCAGCGCCGCCAACTGGGGGTGCGGCGACCTCGGCGACCTGCGCGCCCTGGCCGACTGGGCGCGCCGCGCCGGCGCGTCGTTCGTGGGCATCAATCCGCTCCACGCCACCCGCAACCGCGGCCTCGACGTCAGCCCCTATCACCCCACCAGCCGGCTCTTTCGCAATCCCATATACGTCGACGTGACCGCCGTGCCGGAATTCGCCGACTCGCCGGACGCCGCTGCACTCGTCGCCGCGCCCGGGTTCGCCGCCGCCCGCGAGGCGCTCCGCGCCGCCCCGCTCGTGGACTACGAGGGCGTCATGCGCCTCAAGCGCGCCGTGCTGGAAGCGCTCCACCGCACGTTCGGCGCGCGCCACCGCGGCCGCGGCACGCCCCGCGCCCTGGCGTACGACGAATACCGTCGCCGGCTCGGCGAGCCGCTGGAGCGCTTCGCGGTGTTCTGCGCGCTGTCCGACCGCATGACCGAACCCGGCGGCACCGGCCCCCTCGCCGACTGGCACGACTGGCCGCCCCCGCTGCGCGACCCCGCCTCCCCCGCCGTCGCCGACTTCGCGCGGGCACACGCCGACGTCGTCGATTTCCACCGCTGGCTGCAGTTCGTGCTCGACGAGCAGCTCGCCGATGCCGGCTGCGGCCTCCCACTCGGCGTCTACTGCGACCTCGCCGTGGGCTCCGCCCCCGGCGGCTGCGACACCTGGACCTGGCCCGCCCTGTTCGCGCGCGACGCCGCCATCGGCGCGCCCCCCGACGATTTCGCCGCCGACGGGCAGAATTGGGGACTCCCCCCCATCGCGCCGCACGCCCTCCGCGACGACCGCTACCGCTACTGGATCCGGCTGCTGCGCGCCGGCTTCGCCCGCGGCGGGATGCTCCGCCTCGACCACGTCATGGGCCTGTTCCGGCTCTACTGGGTGCCGGCCGGCCATTCCCCGCGCGACGGCGCGTACGTGCGCTACCCGGCCGACGACCTGCTCGCCATCCTCGCGCTCGAAAGCCGGCGCCACGACGCGCCCGTCGTGGGCGAGAACCTGGGCACCGTTCCGCCCGAGGTCGGCCCGGCCATGGAGCGCTGGGGGCTGCTCGGCTCCGCGGTGACCTACTTCGCCTACGACGACGAGGGCGAATTCCGCGCCGCCCGCGCCTATCCGGCGCAGGCGCTCGTCACCGCCGGCACGCACGACCATGTCCCGCTGGCCGGCTTCTGGAGCGGCCGCGACATCGAGATCCACCGCGCGATCGGACTCATTCAGGACGACCGGGCCACGGAGCGGGCCCGCGCGCTCCGCGCCCGCGCCCGCGACGCGCTCGTCCGCCGCGTGGCCGGGGGCGCCGCGATCGCCGACGCCGCCGGGTTCGTCCGCGCCGTGCACGCCTTCCTCGGCCGCACCCCCAGCGCGCTGGTCGGCGTCGCCCTCGACGACCTGGCCCTCGAGACCGACCCCGTCAACATTCCCGGCACGGCCAACGACCGCTATCCCAACTGGCAGCGGAAGATGCACCGCACCCTCGACCAGCTGGCCGGCGCCGAGAGCGCGGCGTCGCTGGCCGCGGCGGTGAACGCTTCGCCCGACGGCGCGTAACACTCGAGATGCCCGCACCCCCGACGCGGCCCGCGCCCGCCCGCCCTCCCGCCCGCCCCACCCTGGGGCAGTGGGCGATGCTGGGCATCCTCGTGTTTCTCGTCGCGGTGCTGGCGTTGCAGGACACGCCCCACGCCGTGATCGTGGCCCGGCACACCGCGGCGCTGTGGATCTCGCTGCTCGCCGCGCTGGCGGGGTTCCTGATCCTGCGCTCGGGTTGGGGACGCAGCGACGAGCGCTCCGAGAAGCAGCTCGAGTTCGGCACGCTGGAGAACGGCTACTACCAGCCGCGGCGGCAGTGGCTCACCCAGGGCGGCGCCGTGCTGGGCGGTGTCGCGGGGGCGCTCTGGTGGGGCGTGCAGTCGTGGATCCTGCTCTTCGCCGGGATGCGCCGCCATCAGGCCACGCGCGGGCTGCTCGACTTCGAGCTGTCGGTGATCGTGGGCGCGCTGGCCGGCGGCGTCGTGGGCGCCACGCTCGGCCTCGTCGCGGGCTACGTTTGGGAGCGGCGGCACCGCCGCGCCCGGCGCGAGCGCGCCGGGCGGAAGCCGGACGCGGCGTCATGAGCGACCCGCGCCCCGGCCCGCGCCCCCGGACTTCATCTCGATCGTCATGACCCTGCGCGATTTCCTGTCTCCCAACCCGCGCCTCACGCGCCAGGAGTACGAGCTGGCCCAGGCGATGGGACGCAAGCGGTACGCCGTGCGCGGCGGCCTGCGCATGGCGCGCTGGCTGCTCACGCTGAGCGTGGTGATTCTCGTCGGCCGCGGCTACCTCGCCGGCGACTGGGCGCGCCTGCTCAACCTGCGGGTGGCGCTCGAGGTCGCGCTGCTCGTCGCGCTCTGTTCGCTGTTCGTGGCGTACACGACGTACGCCCTCGTGTGGAAGGCGCTGTGCCGGATGTTCGGGCCCACGCCGGGCGGCTGACCGGCGCAACGCGGGCGGGCCCCGACTCTCCGCCGCGGCTCGACAGGCGCCCGCCCCCGCAGTACCATCCGCAGGGCCGCCCGGCGGCCGACGCCCGTTTCCCGGAGATCACCGCATGCGCACCGCCACGACCGTCACGCAGATGCTCCTCCGCCTCTGCTTCCTCGCGCTCCTCGTCCTCGGCGTCCTGTTCTGGACGGGACACGCGATCGGCCTCGAGCCGCTGCACATGGCCATCGGCGGAGTGTTCGTGCTCGGGTTGTGGGCGATGGCGATTCTCGGGTTCGCCTCGAAGGCGGGCGCCGACCTGGTCGTCATGGCGCTCATCGGCGGCGTGATCGTGCTGGCGCTGGGCATGACGCAGAAGGCGCTCATGATCGGCGACCTGCACTGGATCGTGCGCGTCGTGCACCTGCTCGTGGGACTCGCCGCGATGGGGCTCGCCGAGCAGATCGCGCGGCGCGTCAAGGCGTAAGGAAATTTTCATCTTCAGTTAATCTCCGGGTGCTTTCGCACCCGGTCGCCCGGCGTAGCGTAGGGGCATGAACCCCCGCCTCCGCCCGCTGGCCGTCGCCGCCGCGGCTCTGCTCGCCGCCGGCTGCGTCCGCCGTCCGAACACCGCGCCGGGCCCGGCGCGCGCCACGACCGCCGCGGAAACCGCGATCTACCGGCTGGTCGCGGAATCGGTGTACGTCGCCACCACCGGCCGCTCGGTGGGCGTCGTGTCGGCTCCGCTCGACACGGCGTGCCTGGCGCAGCCCTGCCGTCCGCTCATGACTCGGTGGGGGCTCGACCCGCTCTGGTGGGCCGGCGGCGACACCGTCGCCGCCGTTGCCGAGCGCCGCGATCTGCTCGCCCGCCTGGGCGACCGTCCCACGCTGGCCGGCGTGCCCGCGGGACAGCGCCTGCTCCAGAGCGTGGCGCCCGATTCGGCGGCCGCCGTCGCGGCGCACCCCGACACCGCCAACTGGACCGCGTTCAAGGAGGCGCACGGCGGCGCGTCGGGGTTCGTCTGGTTCTCGCCCATCGGCTTCAGCGCCCGCGGCGATCGCGCGCTCGTGTTCGTGGACTGGCAGTGCGGCCCCGCGTGCGGGCACACGGTCACCGTGTCGCTCGACGCGCGGGCCGACGGCGGCTGGCGCATTGCCGACATGCTGCTTCTCACCTCGCGAGAGCGGCCGCTGGGGGCCGCCCCGCCCGCGCCCTGACCGTTCAGCCTCGCGTTCGCCGCGAACGATGACCGCGCCCCCCTGCGCCGGGTCCGGCCCCCCGTACGTCGCGATCACCCGCCCGGTGAGCGCCACGATCGACCGCTGCGAGCTGACCCATCGCGAGCGGCGGCCGATCGACGTCGAGCGCGCGCGACAGCAGCACGCCGAATACGAAGAGGCGCTCCGCACCGCCGGCTGCGCGGTCGAGCGCCTGGAGGGGTCCGACCAGCTGCCCGACGCCGTGTTCGTCGAGGACACCGCCGTGGTGCTCGACGAGATCGCGGTCGTCACGCGGCCCGGCGCCGCGGCGCGGCGCGCCGAGCTGCCCGCGGTGGAGCTGGCGCTGCTCCGGCATCGGCCGCTGGCCTGCATCCGGGCCCCGGCCACGCTCGACGGCGGCGACGTGCTGGTAGCCGGGCGGCGGGTGTTCGTCGGGCGGTCGTCGCGCACCAGCGACGACGGCATCTCCCAGCTCGCCGACCTGCTCGCCCCCTTCGGCTACGCCGTGGAACCGGTCCCGGTGCTCGGCTGCCTGCACCTCAAGTCCGCCGTCACGGCGCTGGGAAATATGTGTTTGCTTATAAATCGCGCCTGGACGCGGGCCGACGCGTTCCGCGGCTTCGACCTGCTCGACGTGCACCCGTTCGAGCCCGACGCGGCGAACATCCTGCGGGTGGGCGAGGCGCTGATCTACCCCGCCGAGTTCCCGCGCACGCTCGAGCGCCTGGAACGCCGCGGGCTGAACCCCCGGACGGTGCCCGCCGCCGAGCTGGCCAAGGCCGAGGGCGCCGTGACCTGCTGTTCGCTCATCCTGACCACGTGAGGCACCCGCCCATGCATCCCATCGCGACGCCCGCGGCCCCCACCCCCGCCGGCCACTACTCCCAGGGCATCGCCCACGCCGGCCTCGTCTACGTCGCCGGCCAGCTTCCGCTCGATCCCGCCACCGGCGAAGTCGTGGGCGCGGGTGACATCGCCGCCCAGACCGAGCGGGTGCTGCTGAACGTCGAGGCCGTGCTCCGCGCCGCCAACAGCGGGCTCGATCGGCTGCTCTCGGTGACCGTGTTCGTCACCGGGCGCGATCTGTGGGGCGGCGTCAATGCCGTCTACGCGCGGATGCTCGGCGCCCACCGCCCGGCGCGGGCCATCGTGCCGGTCGGGGAACTCAAGCCGGGGTGCCTGATCGAGGTGCAGGCCGTCGCGGCGCAGCGGGAGTGACGCGCGCGGGCCCGGCCCGACGGCAGTGCGCCGGGGCCGGCGGCACGTGCGAAGGGACCCCTCTCCACCGTGTGGGTAGAGAGGGGTCCCTCGTGCAATGGTGGCCGACGGCTGACCGCTGGCGGCTCGGGGCCTCCAGCGATCGACTCGCGCCGTTTCCCGCCGTTACTTGATCCTGCTCTTGTACGCCCGCTCGCCCGGTCCGACATAGATCTGCCGCGGACGGGCGATCTTCTGCTCCTTGTCGTTCAGCATCTCTTCCCACTGCGACAGCCAGCCGGCCGTGCGCGCCACCGCGAACAGCACCGTGAAGAAGTCCGTCGGGAAGGCCATCGAGCGGTAGATCAGCCCGGTGTAGAAGTCCACGTTCGGGTAGAGCTTGCGCGACACGAAGTAGTCGTCGGACAGGGCGATGCGCTCCAGCTCGAGCGCGATTTCCAGATCCTTGTCCATGCCCACCTGCTCGAACACCTCGTAGGCCAGCTTCTTCACGATCTTGGCCCGCGGATCGTAGCTCTTGTACACGCGGTGCCCGAAGCCCATCAGCCGGCCGCTGCCGCCCTTCACCGACTCGATGAACGCCGGCACGTTCTTCACGTGTCCGATCTCGTTGATCATCCGCAGCACCTGCTCGTTCGCGCCGCCGTGCAGCGGGCCGAACAGCGCCGCGATCCCCGCCGCCACCGCCGAGAACGGATCGACGTGCGACGAGCCCACGGCCCGCACCGCGTTCGTCGAGCAGTTCTGCTCGTGGTCGGCGTGGAGGATGAACAGCACCTCGAGCGCCTTCACGAACACCGGATTCCCGGCGTACTGCGACTCCGACATCCGCGCCACCATCGAGAGGAAGTTCTCGACGTAGCTGAGATTGTTGTCGGGATAGATGAACGGCAGCCCCTTCACGTGGCGGTACGCGAACGCCGCCAGCGTCGGCACCTTGGCCAGCAGGCGGATGATCGAGATGTTCCGCTGCTCGGGGTCGGCGATGTTCTTCGCCTCGGGATAGAACGACGACAGCGCCGCCACCGTGCTGCACAGCATGGACATCGGATGCGCGTCGTACCGGAAGCCCTGCAGGAAGCTCTTGATGTTCTCGTGCACGTACGTGTGGTACGTGACGTCGCGCACCCACTGCTTGTACTCGTCCTTGTTCGGCAGCTCCCCGTGCCGCAGCAGCCACGCCACCTCGAGGAACGTCGCGTTCTCCGCCAGCTGCTCGATCGGATAGCCGCGATAGCGCAGGATGCCGTTGTCGCCGTCGATGTACGTGATCGCGCTCTTGCACGACGCCGTGTTCATGAACGCCGGGTCGTACGTCATCAGGCCGAACTCGTCCGGCGCGGTCTTGATCTTCCGCAGATCCATCGCCCGGATCGTGGTGTCGCCCACCACGCCCTCGGCCATGATGGGCACGCTGTACGCCTTGCCCGTCCGGGAATCGGTGATGTCCAGCGCCGGTGCAGCTGCTCCGGCGGCGCTCGCCTTCGTATCGGGTTTCTCGAGCGTCGCGGCAGCTGCCCCTGCGGCGCCAGACTCTGTCTGTGTCTTGGCCATGCTACGGTCTCCGTAGATGTTCTCAGGCTGGCCGTCTTGCTCCGGCCGCGTCCCTGCAATCTATGGGAATACGCGACCCAGCGGGATTGCGTTCGGGATCGCTACGGGCCGTCACACCGGCTCCGGCTGCCCCAACCCCCGCACGAGAGCGAACTCCCCCGACGTGACCGGCTGCACCGACAGCCGGCTCCCCCGCTGCAACAGGGCCATCTTCTCCAGCCCCTTCACCTTGCGCAGCGCATCCAGCGCCACCGCATGCGTGAACCGCTCCACCGCCTGCAGGTCCACCATCACCCACGTCGGCGCCTCCGCCCGCGACCGCGGATCGAAGTGCGGATCGGACGCGTCGAATGCGGTGGGGTCGGGATACGCCTCACGTACGATCCGGGCAACCCCTACGACCGCCGCCGGATCGGCGTTGCTGTGGTAGAACAGCACCAGCTCGCCCTTCCGCATCCCGTCCCGCATGAAGTTCCGCGCCTGGTAGTTCCGCACGCCATCCCAGCACGTCGTGCGCCCCGGACTGGTCACCAGATCGTCGAACGAGAACTCCGCGGGCTCGGATTTCACCAGCCAGAACTTGGACGTCATCGGTGAGTCGGTATGTCGGTGGGTCGGCGCGCCGGCGCGCCGGCGCTGCCCCGTAATACTACGCCATTCCCGGCCCTCTTTCCGCCGGCCCCGATTCCGTACACGTTACAGACATGTCCACCGCCGCCGCTCCCGACGTCGCCTCCGGCGCCGTCGAGTCCCGCGACCCCGCCACCGGCGAGGTCTGGAGCCGTCACGAGAGCGCGACCTCGACCCAGGTCGCCGACGCGCTTGCCCGCGCCCGCCGCGCCCAGCGCGGGTGGCAGCTCCGGACCGTCGGCGAGCGCGCGGCCATCCTCCGCCGCTTCCACCGCGTGCTGTTCGAACGGCGCGCCGAAGTCGCGGCCCTCATCGGGCGCGAGAACGGCAAGCCCCCCGTCGAGGCGCTGAGCGAGGTCATGGTCACCCTCGACTTCGCCCGCTTCTACGCCGCCCGCCGCACGCTCCGGGTGCTCCGCCCCGAGTCGCGCACCGCCGCCGGGCCGCCGATGTGGCGCAAGCGCGTGCTCATCCGCGAGGAGCCGTTCGGCGTGATCGGCGTCATCTCGCCGTGGAACTACCCGTTCATGCTGCCGGCGGCCATCGTCCTGCCGGCCCTCGTGGCCGGCAACGCGGTCATCCTCAAGCCGTCGGAATTCACCACCGAGACGGGGCTCGTCATCGACCGGCTGTTCGACGCCGCGGGGCTCCCGCCCGACGTGCTGCAGGTGCTGCCCGGCGCCCGCACCGCGGGCGCCGCGCTGGTCGAGCAGGGGTGCGACAAGATCTTCTTCACCGGCAGCGAGGCCACGGGACGCAAGGTGGCCACCGAGTGCGGCGCGCGCCTCATTCCCTGCGTTCTCGAGCTCGGCGGCAGCGACGCCGCGATCGTGCTCGACGACGCCGATCTCGAGCGCGCCGCCGAGGGCCTGGTCTGGGGGCGGTTCTCGAACAGCGGCCAGACCTGCGTGGCCCCGAAGCGGGTGTTCGTCGAGGAGCGCGTCTACGAGCGCTTCTCGGCGCTCCTCGCCGAACGGGTGCGCCGGCTCAACGCCGGCGTCGATCGGTCCGCGGCCGACCTCGGCCCCCTCATCCGCCCCGCGCAGACCGATCGGCTGCGCGCCCAGCTCGACGACGCCCTCGCCCGCGGCGCGCACGTCGCGGCGCGGGGCGCCCCCGCCGCCGACCACGTGTTCGCGCCGGTGCTGCTCACCGACGTCACCCCCGACGCCCGCGTGCTCCGCGAGGAGACCTTCGGCCCCCTCCTGCCGCTGGTGCGCGTGCGCGACGACGACGACGCGGTGGCCCGCGCCAACGACTCCCCGTACGGCCTCAGCGCCAGCGTGTGGACCGTGAGCCGCCGCCGGGCGCTGGCCGTCGCGGCCCGCCTCGAGACCGGCAGCGTGGTCGTGAACGACTCGGTGATCGTGGCCGGCATGAGCGACGTGCCGCACGGCGGGGTCAAGGCCAGCGGCGCCGGACGCGCCCACGGCGTGGCCGGGCTGCGCGAGTGCGTGCGCAGCAAGGCGGTGGTGCTCGAGCGGCTTCCCCGCCTGCGCCAGGTATGGTGGTACCCGTATGGGCCGGCCCTGCGCGAGGCGCTGGACGCGGCCATCGTGGCCCTCCACGACCGGGGGTGGGTGCGCCGCGCGCGCGCCCTCTGGCGCGCCCGCGGCCTCGTGCGCCGGCCGCGCCCTTGAAGCGGCGCCCCCGGGCGCCGACCTTTCGGCCATGACCGGGACCGCGGACGCCTACGCACTCTTCGTGGCGGGGCTGCGCTGGGCGCTGCTCGCGCTGGGCGCCGCGGCCGCCGCCGGCGCCGCCATCGCCTGGGCCGTGCGCACGCGCCGGCTCAACCCCTTCGGCTGGGCCGGACGCACCGCCCGGCGGCGGATCGACCCGCTGCTCGCGCCCGTCGACCGGATGGTGATCCGCGCCGGCGGCCACCCGACCAGCGCCCCGTGGTGGGGACTCGTGGCCCTGCTCGTGGCCGGCACCCTGCTCCTCACGACGGTCCAGGCCCTGGCCGGCGTCGCGCTCCAGGCCGCATGGGCCGCCGGCCATCCGGCGGTGCTTCCCCTGCTGCTGCTGTCGTGGGCGCTCACCCTGGTCGAGGTCGCGCTCATCGTCCGCGTCGTCTCGTCGTGGCTGCCCATCCCCCCGTACTCGCGCTGGATCCGCTGGAGCTACCCGCTCACCGAGTGGCTGCTCCGCCCCCTCCGCGCCATCGTCCCCCCGTTCGGGATGGTGGACCTGACCCCCGTGATCGCCTACTTCCTGCTCTGGCTGGTCCAGAGCCTGCTCCGGCTGCCCTGATGCCGGTGGACGTGCGGGCGCGCGACGGCGGGGTCCGCGTGAGCGTGCACGTCCAGCCGCGGGCGGCGCGCACGGAGCTGGCCGGCGTCCACGGCACGGCGCTCAAGGTCCGCCTGGCCGCGCCCCCGGTGGACGGCGCGGCCAACGACGCCCTGGCGGCGTTCCTCGCCGAGCGGTTCGGCGTGCCGCGCCGGGCCGTGCGCATCGTCGCCGGCCACGCGTCGCGGGCCAAGGTCGTCGAGCTCGACGGCGTCCCGGCCGCGGCGGTGCGCCGCGCGGCCGGCGAAGGCTAGCGCTTCACCGCGCTTTCCATCGCGCGCTGGATCGCCTCGTCCAGCTCGTCCATGCTGAACGGCTTGCCGAGGAACGCCGTGGCGCGGTCGCGCAGCTCGCCGCGCTGGAATTCGTCGGCGTGCCCGGATATGAACAGCACGCGCATGTCGGGGCGCTCGGCGGCGAACGCCTCGCGCAGCTCGAGCCCGCTCATCGCGGGCATGCGGACGTCGGTGATCAGCAGGTCGATGCGCTCGTTGAACATCCGGCTCAGCCGCAGCGCCTCGTCGCCCGACGCCGCGTCGAGCACCGTGTGCCGCCGGCGCGACAGGCTGCGGCGCAGCATGTCGCGCACCGCCGCGTCGTCGTCCACGACCAGCACCGTGAGCCGGCCCGGCGCGGCCGGCCGCGGCGCGTCCAGCGACCGCGTGC
>JAGWRI010000296.1 GCA_028876525.1 Gemmatimonadota bacterium
GTCGAACGGCACGTAGGGCAGCAGGTCGGTCTTGGTGAGCACGACGTAGCGCGAGTTCTGGAACATCTTCGGATACTTGAGCGGCTTGTCCTCGCCCTCGGTGACGGTGAACAGCACCACCTTATGCAGCTCGCCAAGGTCCCACGACGCCGGGCAGACGAGATTGCCCACATTCTCGATGAACAGGAGGCGCGTGCGCGCGAGGTCGATGGCGTCGAGCGCCGCGCTCACCTGCAGCGCGTCGAGGTGGCACGCGCCGCCGGTGACGACGGCCTGCACGAGGCGCGTCGTGTGACGCGCCAGGCGATCGGCGTCGTTCTGCGTCTGCACGTCGCCGGTGATGACCGCCATGCGCAGCTCGTCGCGCAGGGCGTCGAGCGTGCGCTCGAGGAGCAGCGTCTTCCCCGCCCCGGGCGAGGAGACGAGGTTGAGCGCCGCGACGCCGGCGCGGTCCAGGCGCCCCCGGATGTCGCGGGCGATGCCGTCGTTGCGTTCCATGACGCGCTCGCGCACGTCGATCGTTCTAATGGCCATCGTCGAACTCCAGATAGGTCACGCGGAGCACGTCGCCCGATTTTCGCTCGACGTCCAGCCGCGGCGCGCCGAACGGCGGCAGCGAGAGCAGCGTCTCGAGACAGAAGGTGAGATTGTCCACCTCCAGACCGGCGTCGTCGCCGACTTCGAGCCCCACCGTGACCAGCGCGCCCGCGGCCGGATCGAACTTCT
The DNA here is from genome assembly GCA_028876525.1 of Gemmatimonadota bacterium. GTDB lineage: Bacteria > Gemmatimonadota > Gemmatimonadetes > Gemmatimonadales > Gemmatimonadaceae > JAGWRI01. The sequence continues at coordinate 727 of JAGWRI010000296.1, forward strand.
GCTCCACGATCCGGCAGATTTCCATGGCGACGCTCATCTCATGCATCGACGGCGGCTGCCGACGCGGCCCGCGCCGCCGGCCGATCGGGGTTGACGCGCGCCGGGGCGCACTCGTGCCCCCAGGCGCGGAGCTGCTGCACGGCCAGGTCCACGACGCGGTCGATGCCGTCAGCCACGGCGGGGGTCATCGGGTCGCCGAGCTCGAAGGTGCGGGGCTCGAGGCCCACGGCCACCATCTCCGGCGGGAGCGTGCCGCGGAGCTGCGCCACGGCCAGCACCTCGCGAAGGTCGATCTGGTGCTGCGACACCTTCAGCGCGACCTGCCGGGGAATCTCGTCGCCGCGCAGCGTCACGGCGGTGCCCGCCGGCCGGCCGGTGCGAATCGCGTCCAGGAACAGCACGCGGCGGGCCGATTCGAGCACGGGCAACAGCGTCAGCCCCCAGGTGCCGCCGTCCACCAGCTCGACGGCGGCCGGCACCACCCACGCGTCCCGCAGCCGCTCGAGCGCGGCGATGCCGACACCGTCGTCGCCCATGATCGGGTTGCCGAGTCCGATGACGACATCGCCCGCGCGCTCCTCATTCATCGGCGAAATGCTCGTCGGTGGCCACGAACCGGCCGCCGCTGACGATGGACGAGATCGCCCCGCTGCGCTCCAGCAGGTCGGCCCGGATGGCCAGATAGACGTGGAGGATGATGAACAGCGGGAAGTACCAGGCGGCGACGTGGTGGATCACGCGGACCCACTGGAAGCCGCCGACCAGCGGCGCGAGGTGCCCGAAGGTGTGCATGAAGAACCCCTGGGGGCTGGCCTCGCCGAACATCGCGAACCCGGTGACGACCAGAATGGCCGCCATCAGGTAGGTGAACGTGTACGACAGCTGCTGCAGCGGATTGTGCCCGAGATACCGCGGGGAGCGCTCCGGATGGACGAGCAGGTAGAATTTCACCATCCGCCACAGGTTCACCCAGTCGCGCTTCCGCACCGGCAGCAGCGCGGGCAGCCGCTCGAACCGGTTGCCCGCGAACAGCCAGTACAGGCGCACGATCGCCGTGGCGACGAGCACGCCGGCGGCCAGGAAGTGCGCGAGGCGCACATACTGCAGCCCGAAGGTCTGGCTCGCGCCGCCGGTCAGGAAGTACGGCCGGCCGATCCAGAACCCCGTGACCACGAGCACCACGATGCTGGCCGCCGCCGCCCAGTGCATGGCGCGAATGGGCCAGTGCCACAGATACACCCACTGCTCCATCCGGCCGGCCCGGTCGAACACCGGCTCGCGCGTCATCTGCCCCGAGCGCTCGTCGATCGACGGCCAGGGCGATCCGCGCACGCGTTTGGCATCGTGTGGCGTCATTGCACGCGCACCTCCGTCACCGTGTCGCCGTCGGCGTCGAGGACATGCACGCCGCAGGCGTTGCACGGATCGAACGAGTGCACCGTGCGCAGGATCTCGATCGGCTGATCGGGCTTGAGCAGCGGGTGGTTGTCGGTGAGCGCGGCCTCGTACGGGCCGACCACGCCCTTGTCGTCGCGCGGCGACGCGTTCCACGTCGTGGGCACCACGCACTGGTACCGGGCAATCTTGCCGTCGGTGATCTCGACCCAGTGCCCGAGCGCGCCCCGCGGCGCGTCCAGCGCCCCGTAGCCGCGGGCCGTCTTCGGCCACGTCGACGGCTCCCACGTCTTGCCGTTGAACGTCGTGACGTCGCCGCCCTTGATGCGCGCGACCAGATCGTCGAACCACACGTTCATGCGCCGGGCAAGGAGCACGGTCTCCATGCCGCGGGCGGCCGTGCGGCCGAGCGTCGAGAACAGCGCCGCCGGGCCCACGTTCAGCGCCTTGAGCGTGTCGCCGACGATGGCCTTCACGTCCTTGTGGCCGCTGGCGTACGCGACCAGCATGCGGGCCAGCGGGCCGACCTCCATGGGATGCCCGTCGTACCGCGGGGCCTTCATCCACGTGTACTTCGTCTCGTCCTGCAGGAACTGCCAGGGCGGCTGCGGCCCGGTGTAGTGGGGCTTGGTCTCGCCCTTGTACGGATGGAGCGTCGCCTTGGGTCCCTCGTCGTAATCGTACCACGACGAGTAGATGGACTCGGTGACCTTCTCCTGATCGTACGGCAGGGCCTTGCTCAGGTCCTTGTTCATCACGATGCCGCGCGGCAGGTAGAGCGAGTTGACGTCCCGGATGTCGGTGTCCGGGAACTCGCCCACGGCCAGGTAGTTGCCCGTGCCGCCGCCGATCGACGCCCATTCCTTGTAGAAGCCGGCGATGGCGACGAGGTCGGGCCAGTACACCTGCTCCACGAACCGCTGGGCGCGGGCGATCATGGCCTGGATCTCGGTGAGCTTGGCGGCGTTGATGGTGGCCGTGCCGTCGAGGTTGATCGCGCTCGCCATGCCGCCGACCAGGAAGTTCGGGTGCGGATTCTTGCCGCCGAAGATCGTGTGCAGCCGGATCACGTCGCGCTGCCAGTCGAGCGCTTCGAGATAGTGGGCCACGGCCAGGAGGTTCACCTCCGGCGGGAGCTTGTACGCCGGATGCCCCCAGTACCCGTTGGTGAAGATGCCGAGCTGGCCGCTGCCCACGAACGTCTTCACCCGCTCCTGCACCTCGCGGAAATAGCTCGGCGAGTTGTTGGGCCAGGGCGAGATCGAGGCGGCGATCTTGGCCGTCGCCGCCGGATCGGCCTTGAGCGCGCTGACCACGTCCACCCAGTCGAGGGCGTGCAGGTGGTAGAAGTGGATCACGTGATCCTGCACGAACTGCATCCCGTGGACCAGGTTGCGGATGGTGTTCGCGTTGGGCGGGATGCGGATGCCGAGCGCGTCCTCGACGGCGCGGCACGACGCCACGGCGTGCACCACCGTGCACACGCCGCAGATGCGCTGCGTGTAGGCCCAGGCGTCGCGCGGGTCGCGGCCCTCCATGATGATCTCGATTCCGCGGAACTGCGTCGAGCAGGCCCATGCGTCGGAGACCTTGCCGTTGTCGGCCTGGGCCTCGATGCGCAGGTGCCCCTCGATGCGGGTAATCGGATCGACGACGACCTTAGTTTTCGCCATGGCTGTCCTCCCGACCGGTTGCGTTCGGCGACGGCGAGCCGCTGTCCGTGTGGCGCGAACGGATCTGATAGATGCCCGTCGCCGCGGCGTGCGCCGCGATGCCGGCCGCCGCCCCGACGGCGAGCGCGGCGCCGAGGATGTCGGCCGTGTGCTCCACCCCGACTCCGGCCACGTTGGGCAGCCGGTGATAGAACGGCGACATCGTGTCCCAGAAGTTCCGCTCGGTGCAGCCGATGCACGGATGGCCGGCGCCGATCGGGAAGTCCGTGTGCCCGTTCCACATGAAGATCGGACAGGGCGAGAAGGTGGCCGGCCCCTTGCACCCGACCTCGTACAGACACCAGCCCTGCCGCGCCGCGGCGTCGTCGAACGTGTCCACGAACTGCCCGGCGTCGTAGTGCGCCCGCCGCGGGCATTGGTCGTGAATCCGATTGCCGTACGCGAACAGCGGCCGCCCGTCGGCGTCCACCGCCGGGAGCCGGCCGAAGGTCAGGAAGTGCACCACCGTGGCGGTGATCACTTCGGCAATGGGCGGGCAGCCGGCGATGTTGAGCACCGGCTTGTCCCGGACGATGTCGGAGACGCCCACGGCGCCCGTGGGATTGGGCTTCGACGCCTGGACGCTGCCCCAGTGGGCGCACGCCCCGACGGCGATCACCGCCGCGGCGTCCTTTGCCGTCTCCTCGAGCAGCGACCGCGCGGTCCGCCCGCCGATCATCGTGTAGATCCCGTTCTCGCCGGTCGGCACCGACCCGGTGACGACGAGGAGATACTTGCCGGCGTTCTCCTTGCGCGCCGTCTCGAGCGCCCCCTCGGCGGCGGTGCCGGACGCCGCCATCAGGGTATCCATGAAGTCCAGCGACACGACGTCGAGCAGCAGGTTGCCGATGGTCGGGTCGGCGGTGCGGATGGCGCTCTCGACGCACCCCGTGCACTCCTGCAGCTGAAGCCAGATGACGCTCGGGCGACGGAGCGACTCCATCGCGGCGGCGATCCTCGGCACCGCCAGACTGCTGAGCCCGAGCACGGCGGCCATCTGGCCGCAGAACTCGAGGAAGTCACGGCGGTTGATGCCGCGACGGCCGAGGTATCCGCCCAGCGCCTCGTCTTCGGACCACGCATGCGTGGTTGGCGTGAGCATGGCACAACCCCCTAGGGTGGGCTGGTGGGCGCGCGGAACCGCGGGGGCGGACGGTCCGGCTCCGCGCTGCGCGCGTAATGCGATCGCGTATAGCACGATTGGCCCGGGGCCGGGAGGCATATAGAAGAGAACACCTGAATACCGGGGGGGATTTGCACGGACAGAGCTGTGGGGGTTACCCTCACGGGTGTCGGGGAAGAGGTCCGGCTGCGCGAAATGCCCCGACATCGCGATACTGGCCTCGCATGGCAGTCCCCCCGGCAACCGTTCACGGTTTGAGGTCTTCATGTCCGACTTTTCGCGCCGCGCTCAGCGCGGTCTCGCCGCCGTAGCCGCCGCCCTGTCCCTGCTGGCCGCGGGATGCACGAAGGGCGCACCGCAGCCCAAGACGCCGCTCTCGCAGATGGCCGCCGGCCAGGCCGACACGACGAACCCGCACACCACGATGTCGCCGGCCGCGCGGGCCGCGCTGGACAGCGGGAACACGCTCTACCGCGCGGGCAAGTACGCCGACGCGCTGAAGGCGTACCAGGACGCCTCCGCCCAGGCGCCGCTCAATGCCGCGCCCTACTTCGGCGTCTACATGGCGGCCGGCAAGCTGGGCAACAAGAAACTGGCCGACAGCGCCCTGGCCGAGTACGGGAAGCGCAGCGGCACGAGCCCCGAAGCGCTGAACGACAGCACGCTGAAGAGCGTGCACGAGGCGCCGGCAAAGAAGAACTGAGCGGCGGCGCGGGAGTTCCCCGAGCCGCGCCGCCCCATCGGCCGACAGAGAATCGGGGTTCGCCCGACAGAGGGGGGGGAGGTGTCCCGTAGCTTGCCCCCCGGATGCAGCGAAGACTTCTGTTTGCCCATTCGTTTGGCATCGCGGCGATGAACTCACCCAGGCGTGGAGCGGTGTGCCCTTGACGTCTCCGACAGTGGAGCCCCGGACCGGCGAGAGCCCGTGGGGGCCAGGGTTCAGCGAATACTTATTGGCCGGAATCGTCGTCCTGATGGCCGTGGGGTTGGCGCTGGCCGCCTTCCTCTACCTCCTGCCGCCCGAGCGGCTGCAGCTGCCCGAGCTGCAGCCGGCGTACGTCGTGGCCCCCGAGTCCGAGTTCCCGGTGGGCTCGAGCCGGCTCGTCGACTGGGGCACGCAGGTCATCCTCGTGGTGCGCACGGGGGAGCAGGCGTTCGCCGGCCTCGAAGGGGTCGCCCCGAACGACGGCTGCATCCTGAACTGGGACCCCACCTCGATGCGGGTGCTGTCGCCGTGCGCCTA
>JAGWRI010000297.1 GCA_028876525.1 Gemmatimonadota bacterium
GCCGCGGCGGCGCGCGGCGCCGAAGTGCTGCGCGCCGGCGCCGCCGACCTCGGCCGCCTCACCTGGGAGGTCAAGTCGCCGGCCGATTTCGTGAGCGACGTCGACCGCGACTCCGAGCGCGCCATCGCCGCCCTGGTGCGGGAACGGCATCCCGATGCCCGCCTCGCCGGCGAGGAATTCTCTCCCGAGCAGGCCGCCGACCTCTCGGGCCTCGTGTTCGTGGCCGATCCGCTCGACGGCACCACGAACTTCCTCCATGGCTACCCCTGGTACGCCGTGTCCGTCGCCGCCCTCGTGGACGGCGTGCCGCTGGCCGGGGCCGTGCTCAACGCGGCCACCGGCGAGCTGTTCACCGCCACCGCCGGCGGCGGCGCCCGCCGCGCCGGCGAGCCGATCGCGGTCTCGACGCAGTCCGACCCCATGCGCTGCCTGATCGGCACCGGCTTCCCGTTCAAGGCCCCCGAGCTCATCGCGCCGTACATGGAGGCCTTCCCCGAGATCATGCGGGCCACGGCCGGCGTCCGCCGGGCGGGCGCCGCCGCGCTGGACCTGGCCGACGTCGCCTGCGGCCGGTTCGACGGCTTCTGGGAGCTGTCCCTGGCCCCCTGGGACGTCGCCGCCGGAATCCTCCTCGTCCGCGAAGCCGGCGGGGTCGTCACCGGCCTCGACGGACGCCCCGCGCCCGTCGCCCACGGCCCCATCGTCGCCGGCAACCCCGCCGTGCACGCCTGGCTGCTCGACCAGCTCCGCCTCGGCGCGGCGCGGGCCCGGCGGCCGTAGCCGTTGACAGGGGCCACGCCGCGGCGGTTAACTGCGAGCGTCGCCCGTTCCTGCACCGCCTCCAACCGCCGACTCCCATGCGCCTGGTCGAGTGCGTTCCGAACTTCTCCGAGGGCCGCCGCCCCGAGGTGATCGCCGCCATCCGCGACGCGATCGCCGCCGTGGACGGCGTCTCCATCCTCGACGTCAGCTCCGACACGTCCCACAACCGGAGCGTGATTACCTTCGTCGCCCCGCTCGACCGGGCGGTGGACGCCGCCCTGGCCGGCATGCGCGCCGCCCGCGACCGGATCGACCTCACGACGCACGCCGGCGAGCATCCCCGCATGGGGGCCACCGACGTCGTCCCGTTCGTCCCCCTCGAGGGCACGACGATGGACGACTGCATCGGCCTCGCCCGCCGGCTCGGCGAGCGCGCCGCCGCCGAGCTGGATATACCAGTATTCTTATATGAGCGCGCCGCCACCCGCCCCGACCGGGAGAACCTGGCCGACGTGCGGCGCGGCGAGTTCGAGGGCCTGCGCGACGACATCGGAACGACCCCCGCGCGCACCCCGGACTTCGGCCCCGCCCGCGTGCATCCCACGGCCGGCGCCACCGCGGTCGGCGCGCGCCCCTTCCTCGTGGCCTACAACGTCTACCTCGGCGGCGCCGAGCATGTCCCCGTGGCCAGGGCCGTCGCCCGGGCCGTGCGCGGATCGTCGGGCGGGCTGCGCTACGTCAAGGCCCTCGGCCTCGAGGTCGACGGCCAGGCCCAGGTCTCGATGAACCTCGTGGACACCGAGCAGACCCCCGTCCACCGCGCCTTCGACATGGTGCGGATGGAGGCCGAGGCCCACGGCCTCTCGCCGACCTGGAGCGAGGTCGTCGGCCTGATCCCCGAGCGCGCGCTGTTCGACGCCGCCGCCCGGCACCTCCAGCTCCGCGACTTCCACCCCGACCTCGTGCTCGAGCGCAAGGTGCGCGCCGCCGTCGAGGGCGGGATCTCCCTCAGCGGCTTCGTGGCCGCAGTCGCGTCGTCGGCCCCCGTGCCCGGCGGCGGAAGCGTGGCCGCGCACGCCGGCGCGCTGGGCGCCGCGCTGGCCCAGATGGTCGCCGGCCTCACCGTGGGCCGCAAGAAATACGCCGCCGTGGACGCCGAGATGCGCGAGGCGGCGCTGCAGGCGGCGGCGCTGGTCACCGAGCTGTCGGCGCTCGCCGACCGCGACGCGGCGTCGTACGCCGCGGTGAGCGCGGCCTACAAGCTGCCCCACGAGCACGCCGACGACACCCGGCGCCGCAACGAAGCGGTCACCGCGGCGCTCCTCGGCGCGGCCGACGTGCCGCTCGAAACCGCCCGCGCGTGCGTGCGCGTCTGCGGGCTGGCGGTGGCCGTGGCCGAGAAGGGCAACGCCAACGCCGTGTCCGACGCCGGCGTCGCGGCGCTGCTCGCCGAGGCCGCCTGCCGCGGCGCGGCGTACAACGTGCGCATCAACGTCGCCTCGCTCGACGACCGGTCGCTCGGCGCCTCGCGCGCCGCCGAGGCGGCGGACCTCGTCGCCCGGGCGGCGACGCGCGCCGCCCGGGCGCCGGGACGGGTGGAGTAGGCC
>JAGWRI010000298.1 GCA_028876525.1 Gemmatimonadota bacterium
GGGCGGCCCCACCACCGGCGGGCGGGCCGCCGGCGCACGCCGCGGCGAGCGCGGCGGCCAGCGGGGCAAGGGCACGGACGAGCGATCGGGCCATGAGGCGTCTCTCTGGCTGGGGAGTCGGGGTCGGGAACAGGGGAATTGTACCCGACTGGCCCCGAAACGGTCTAGAGAGCGCTCAGCGGCCCGGGCCGACCAGCGAGTAGCCGCTCCGACGGCGCAGCGTGGCGCCTCGGGCCCGCGTGGTGGCGGCGGCGGCGGGCGCGGCGCCGGCTTCGATGTCCTGGCGCACCTCGCGCTCGTACGACGTGAAGTCGGAGTCGCGCAGCCCCGCGCGCACGAGCATGACGATGTCCGACGACGCGATCGGCGCGGGCACGCCGCGGGCCACGAGGTCGGTGAGCACCATCAGCGGCGTGGTCAGCTCGCGGCCCACCGCCGACTGGCGGAGCATGTGCAGGTCGGCGGGACGGACGCCGGCGTGGATGGCGTGGGCGCCGGCGGTGATCTCCTCGGCGCGCGAGCCGCTGCCCAGCGCGCCGCGGGCCTCGCGCAGCTCACCGGCCAGCGCGCGCACGGCGGCCACGATGCGCGGCCCGTCGGCGTGCTTGCCGGCGCCTTCCAGCGCCTTGTTCACCAGGGCGTCGGCGGGGAGCCGGGCGACGCGGGCCGAGTCCACGATGGCGAGCACGGCGACGCGGGTGGCCGGATCGAGCGTGGTGTTGAGCCGGGCGAGCTGGCCCTGCTGCGCCGACGCCGCCGTCGCGGAACAGAGCAGCGCGAGCGCCGCCGTGCACGACACGCGCCGCATCAGGGCGTGTCGTTGTCTTCGACGACCAGGGCCGAGTTGGGCAGGCCGAAGTCCTCGTCGGCCACACGGGGCGCGGCGGGATCGGGAACCCACAGGGAGTCGTCTACCAGGAAGGCATAACGATGATGCCCTGGGGGGATGGGCGTCGTGAGCGACCAGACGCCGCCGCCGCGGTTCGCGGCGGCGTACTGGGCATGATTCGCGTCCCAGCCGTTGAAGTCGCCCACGACCTGAACCGTCTTGGCGTCGGGCGCGACGAGCACGAACTGGACGGGCTGGCCCTTGGGGTGGCGCATGGCGGGAAGCACGGCCACGGCCAGCATGCCGGCGGCCACGGCGGCGAACGCCGAGTACAGGCGCCAGCGGGGAATGGGCATCAGCGGCCGGATGATCCGCATCGGCTGCCGGGCCACGGCCCGGATGGCGCGCATGACGCGCGAGTCGAACGACGGGTCCACCGGCACCGGCCGGCGGAGTCCCGCGATCACCTCGTCGAGTCGCGACCCGTTGACGTCAGGCACTGCGCACCTCCTTCAGCAACACGCGGAGCCGGTCGCAGGCACGCATCACCCGCATCTTGAGCGCCGACACGCCGACGCCGGTCAACTCCGCCATCTCGTCGTACCCGATCCCTTCCACGTATTTGAGGAGGAACGCTTCGCGCTGTTCCGGCCGCAGCTCGGCCAGCGCCCGTTCGATCTCCTCACGCCACGCCCACTGCTCCGCCGGATGCTCCTCCGACGCCGTGAGGAGGGCGGTGTCGTCGGCCAGGAAGGTGCGGGCGCGCCGGGCCCGGCGGGCTCCCGCCGTCCGGCAGCGATTTACGAGAATCCTAAACAGCCAGGCGCCGAACCGCTCCGGATCCTCGCAGCGGGAGAGCGACCGGTAGGCCCGGACGAACGCGTCCTGCAGGACCTCGTCCGCGTCCTCCCGATTGCCGAGCATGTGCATGGCATAGCGCGCGCAACGGTCGCGATACCGATCGACCAGGATTGCGAACGCCTCCACGTCACCGTTGAGCACCCGCTCGACGATCAGCGCGTCAGCGCTTCCATCCATAACGCTCAGACCTTGGCAACCGGGGTGGAGTCACAGCACCTCGTGGGGGACGACGTCGTGCCGGCCTCAGACCGGCCGACCCTCGGCGGGATAGAACCGCCGGTGCGCACGCGCCAGGTCGATCAGCGATTCCGCCGGCCGGAACCGGGCCGCAAACCGGCCCTCGAGCTCCTCGAGACGGCGAACGATCTCCTCGGCGCCCACAGTATCTATGTAGCGGAACGGGCCGCCGCGAAAGGGCGGGAACCCGATTCCGAACACGGCGCCGATGTCACCGTCGCGCGGCGACCGGAGAATGCCCTCCTGGAGGCAGTGCGCTGCTTCATTTACCATCGCCAGCACGCAGCGTTCCACGATCTCTCCACCCGGGATCGGATTGTGGGCTCCGGCGTGTCCGATCACCCCGTACACGGTGGGGTCCACGCCCCCCTTCGTCCCCGTCTTGTCATACCGATAAAACCCCGAACCTCCCTTCCGGCCGGTCCGCCCGGCCTCGACCACCCGCGACAGCGCCTGGGAGGGGGTCATCCGGTTGCCGAACGCCTCGGCCAGCACCCGCCCGACCTTCCCGCCGACGTCGATTCCCACCTCGTCCAGCAGCGTGATGGGTCCCACCGGGAACCCGAATTCCACCAGCGCCCGGTCCACCGCGTCGATCGCCGCCCCCTCGTCGAGCAGCAGCCCCGCCTCGTTCAGGTACGCGGCCAGCGCCCGCGTGGTGTAGAACCCCGGCCCGTCGCGCACCACGATCACCGTCTTGCCCAGCGCGCGCCCGTAGTCCACCGCCGTCACGATCGCCTGCCGGTCGGTGGCCGGCGCGGCGATCACTTCCAGCAGGGGCATGCGGTGCACGGGCGAGAAGAAGTGCATGCCGAGCACGCGCTCGGGGTGCACGGCGGCCTGGGCGATCCGCGCGATGGGGATGGTGCTCGTGTTCGACGCGTACACCGCGCCGGGGGCCAGCGCCGGCTCGACCTCGCGCAGCACGCGGTGCTTGAGGTCGAGGTCCTCGAACACCGCCTCGATCACCAGGTCGGCGTTGCCGAACCCGGCGTACGTCGTGGCGCCGCTCACGAGGCTCATCTGGTCGGCGAACTGCTGCTTCGTGACGTGGCGGCGGCGGAGCTGTTCCTGGAGCACGTCGCGCACCGCGGCCAGCCCCTTTCCCACCCGCGCCGTATCGGTGTCCTTGAGCCGCACCACCGTGCCCCGCGGCGCGGCGATGCTGGCAATGCCCGCGCCCATGAAACCGGCGCCCAGCACGCCGAGCTTGCGCACCGGGCGCGGCGCCGGCACCGGCGCGTCCACACCCGCATCCTTCTTGAGCGCCGTCGTGGCGAAGAAGAGGAAGATCAGCTGCCGCGAGACTTCCGTCATGGCCAGCTCGCCGAACCGTTTCGCCTCCTCGCGCAGGCCGGCCGCCATGCCGTGCTCGAATCCGGCGCGCACGGCGTCGATGGCCGCCAGGGGGGCCGGGAAATGGCCGTGCGTCTTCGAGAGCACGCTCTCGCGCGCCTTGCGGAACACCACGCCGCGTCCGGCGAAGTTGGTGTCGAGCAGGAGCCCGGTGGCGCCGGCGCCGCGCCCCGGGCGCACCGGCCGCCGCGTGCCGTTGGCCAGCTCCAGCGCCCGTGCCACCGCGATGTCCCGCAGGATCGCCGGGTGCACCATCTCGTCCACCAGCCCCAGCTGCAGGGCCTTCTTCGCGCGCACGTTCTTGCCGGTGAGAATCAGGTCGAGCGCCGCCTGCAGCCCCACCAGCCGCGGCAGGCGCTGCGTGCCGCCCATGCCGGGGATGAGCCCGAGCTGCACCTCGGGCAGGGCCAGCACCGTCTTCGGATGATCGGTGGCGATGCGGTAGCGGCAGGCGAGCGCCAGCTCGAGGCCGCCCCCCAGGCACGCCCCGTGGATTGCCGCGACCACCGGCACGCGCAGCGCGGCCAGCGCGTTCAGGATGTCCTGCCCCATCCGGCTCGTGCGCTCGGCATCCTGCTCGCGGCGGAACTCCAGGAACTGCTCGATGTCGGCGCCGGCGATGAACGAGTCGGGCTTGCCGCTGGCGATCACGCAGGCGCGGATCTCCGGATCGCGGTCCAGGTCGCCCACCACCGACAGCAGCGCGTCGCCGAGCGCCGGGGCGAGCGTGTTCACCGGCGCGCCCGGCGTGTCGATCGTGAGGATCAGCACGTCGCCGTCGCGCTCGCGGCGGATGAGCGGCGGGGTGGCCGGGGCCGTCATTCGCGCTCGATCACCATGGCGTGCCCCATGCCGCCGGCGGCGCACACCGTCATGAGTCCGAATTGCCCGCCCCGCCGCGCCAGCTCGTTGGCCAGCGTGGTGAGGATGCGCCCGCCGGTGGCGCCGAAGGGGTGCCCGATGGCGATGGACCCGCCCATCACGTTGAGCTTCGAGCGGTCCACCTCGCCCACCGGCTCGGCGAACCCCGCGCGCCCGGCCCACGCCTTCGACTCGAATCCCTGCAGGTTGCACAGCACCTGCGCCGCGAACGCCTCGTGCATCTCGATCAGATCCATGTGCGGCAGGGTGAGCCCGGCGCGGCGGAGCGCCACCGGCGCCGCGAGCACCGGGCCCATCAGGAGCTGGTCGCCGGGGTCGAGCGCGGCGTAGGCGTACGCGCGGATGTACGCCAGCGGCCGGTAGCCCATGGCCTTCGCGCGCTCCTCGCTCATCAGCAGCACCGCGCTCGCCCCGTCGGTGAGGGGCGACGCGTTGCCCGCCGTGACCGACCCGTAGCGGCGGTCGAACACCGGCCTGAGCAGGCGCATTTGCTCGATGCTCGTGTCGGTGCGGATCCCGTTGTCGCTGGTCAGCGCGACGTCGTAGCGCGGCGGCACCCACACCGGGCCGATCTCGGCCGTGAGCCGGCCGTCCTGCGTGCCCACCGCCGCCAGCCGGTGCGAGCGCAGCGCGAACTGGTCCTGGTCCTCGCGGCCGATGCCGTTGATCTTGGCCATCTTCTCGGCGCTCTGCCCCATCGTCTCGCCCGTCGACGGCTCGGCAATGGCGGGCGTGATCGGCACGAAGTCGCGCGGGCGGAGCCGCGAGAAGGCGGCCAGGCGGCCGGCCACCGACTTGGCGCGCGACGCGGCGACGAGAACGTCCGACATGCCGCGCGAGTGGAGAATCGGCACGTTGGACAGCGACTCCGCCCCGCCGGCAATGACCACGTCGCGATGGCCCAGCGCGATCTGGTCGGCGGCGTCGGTGATGGCCTGGCTCGCCGATGCGCAGGCGCGGCTCACGGTGTACGCCTCGACCGTCTTCGGGAACGCCGGCATCAGCGCGACCTCGCGCGCGATGTTGGGCGCCACCACCGAGTGCACGACGGTGCCGTAGACCAGCGATTCGACCTGCGCGCCGTCCAGCTCGGAGCGGTGGAGCAGCTCCGACACGGCCAGCCGCCCGAGATCGATGGCGCTCAGGTGGCGGAGCACCGTGCCGGCACGCGCGAACGGGGTGCGCACCCCCGCCACGATCGCCACGCGACGTCCGTTCCCGAAAGTCGGCATGGCTGGAACTTAGACGCTCCGGTATCTCCCGCCAATCGGGCGCCGTCGCTTGTTCGCGCGCTCGGCCGGTGCGAGCTTCCGGGACAGCGATGCCGACCTCCGCCCTCCGGTTACCGCCCTCCGGATCGTCGTACGATCTGCTGGTGATCGGCGGCGGGATCACGGGCGCGGGCGTTGCCCGCGACGCCGCGCTGCGCGGGCTCCACGTGCTGCTGGCCGAGAAGGACGACTTCGCCGCCGGCACGTCCAGCCGCAGCTCGCGGCTCATCCACGGCGGGCTCCGGTACCTCGAGCACGGCCAGCTCGAGCTGGTATTCGAGGCCAGCGGCGAGCGGCGCCGGCTGCTCCGTCTGGCCCCCCACCTCGTGCGCCCCCTGCGCTTCGTCTGGCCGGTGTACGACGGCGCGCGCGTGCCGTTCTGGAAGGTCCGGGCCGGGGTCACGCTGTACGACGCGCTGGCCATGTTCCGGAACGTCCACCGCCACCGGAAGCTGTCGGCGGCCGGCGTGGCCGCCGAGGAACCGATGGTGGCGCGCGCCGGGCTGCGCGGCGGCGTGTCGTACTACGACGCCGCCACCGACGACGCGCGCCTCACGCTGGCCAACGTGCTGGACGCCGAGCGCGCCGGCGCGACGGTGCTGAACCACGTCGCCGTCGAGGAACTGACCGTGCAGCGTGGCCGCGTGACCGGCGCCCGGCTCGGCGACCGGCTGGCCGGCGGGTCGGTGGAGATCGCCGCCCGGGCGGTGGTGAATGCCGCCGGCCCGTGGAGTGACGCCGTCCGGCGGCTGGAGGGGGCCGGCGCCGGCCGGCGCGTGCGCGGCAGCAAGGGCGCCCACATCCTCGTGCCGCGCTCGCGCGTGGGCAATCACGGCGCGCTCACCCTGCTGTCACCATCCGACGGCCGGGTGATGTTCGCCCTGCCGGCGGGCGCGTTCACCGTGTTCGGCACCACCGACACGTTCACCGACGCCAGCCCCGACGAGGTCCGCGCCTCGGAGGACGACGTCGCATATCTGCTGCAGGCCGCCGGCGCCTTCTTTCCCGAGGCACGGCTGGCGCGCGGCGACGTGGTGAGCGCGTGGGCGGGGATCCGCCCGCTGGTCGCCACCTCGGCCGGCCACCCCAGCGCGGCGTCGCGCGAGCACGCCATCGAGACCACCGCCGCCGGCGTGATTGCGATTACGGGGGGAAAGCTCACCACGTACCGGATCATGGCCCGGCAGGTGGTGGACCTCGCGTGCCGGCGGGTGGCCGGGGGCCGCCCCTGCGTCACGGCGCACGCGCCCCTGCCCGACGACGGCCCGGCCCGCGACGCGGCGTGCGCCGCCGACGCGCGCGCCGGCGCGCGCATCATTCCAGAATTGGAATGGCGGTGGGGCGAGCTGCGGTGGGGGGTGGAGCAGGCGCACGCCCGCACGCTGGGCGACCTGCTGATCCGGCGCACGAAGCTCGCGTTCGAGACCCGCGACCACGGGCTGTCGGTCGCGCCCGACGTCGCGGGATACGTCGCCCCGCTGCTCGGCTGGGACGCGGCCGCGGCGCGGGCCGAGGTCGGGCGCTACGCCGCCGAGGTGCGGCGTATCTTCGGCGTGGACGGGGGAGCGGGCCGGTAATCCCGCCCCGCGGCGGTCACCCCTTGCCGGTTGCCTCGTCGTGGATCGTGTACAGCTCCACGACCACGAGCTGCCGCGTCAGCGTCGGAAGACGGAGCACCACGTCCTCGCCCACCGCCTTGCCCAGCAGCGCGCGCCCGATCGGCGACGCCATGGTCACGTGGCCGTCCTCGAACTCCACCGCGTCGCCGAACACCAGGTGGTACGTCTCGCGCGCCTTCGACTTCTTGTCCTCGACCACGACACGGGATCCGAGCCCCGCCTTGTCCTGCGGAATCTGCGACGGATCGATGGACGAGAGCTTGCTCAGGCGCTGGCGCAGGTGCCCCAGGCGCGCCTGCACGAACTGCTGGCGCTCCAGCGCCGACTTGTATTCGCTGTTCTCGCGCAGGTCGCCGAGCTCCACCGCCCTCCGGATTTCGTTGGGGAGCGTGATGTTCAGCTCGTACTGCAGGCGCTCGACTTCCTCGCTCAGCTTCAGTTTGAGTGCTTCGATCATCTGGACCGGCCCGTGGGGTACAAAAATCGCGACGCCCGGCTGGGAGGCCGGGCGCCGATCCTGCGACGAATCCCGAACGCCCGCCTACGGCCGCAACCGGCTCGCGGTCAAACGGAAGGTCATCGCTCGGAATACGTGGCGCATGATTGCATACTATCGCGGCCCGCCCCGTTCGTCCAGCGGCGGGAACCGGCCGCGGGGCGCTCGCTAGAATTCGTGCATGATCCGCCCCGAGCGGTACGGCGACGTGACGCGGCTCCGGATGTCCACCTGGCGCAGCCGGTCCATCGGCTACGAGGTCAGCGCGTACGTCACCCGCGGCGTGCTGATCGACTGCGGGTTCCCGGATGTCCGACGCGCGCTGGCGCGCGCGCTCGACGCGCTCCGGCCCACCGGCGCCATCATCACCCACGCGCACGAGGATCACGCCGGCAACGTCGGCCTGCTCGCCCGCCGCGGCATCCCGCTCGACATCGGGGCCCCGTCGCTCGACGAGCTGCGCGCCGGCCGGCGCGTCCGCGCCTACCGCCGCTACACCTGGGGCCAGCCCGCCCCGTTCGCCGAGCCGTTCGCCCCGTTCGATCCCGCGCCCCTGCGCCTGATCTCCGCTCCCGGCCACTGCCCCGACCACCGCGTGGTGTGGGACGCCGAGCGCGAGACTCTCTTCTCGGCCGACCTCTGGCTGGGCGTGCACGTGAAGGTGATGCACGCCGCCGAGGAAGACCCCTGGCGGCTCGTGGCCGACCTGCGGGCCGCCGCCGCGCTCGGCCCGCAGCGGCTGTTCGACGCGCACCGCGGGTCGGTGCGCCACCCCGTGCAGGCGCTGGCCGCCAAGGCCGACTGGCTGGAGCAGACGATCGCGGTCGTCGAACGGCGCGTTGCCCAGGGGTGGGACGACCGCACGATCGTCCGCGCCGTGCTCGGCGGCGAAGAATGGGCCGGGTTCGTCTCGCGCGGCGAGTACGCGCGCGCTAATCTCGTGCGGAACGTGCGCGCCGGTCGCCGCGCCGCGCGCTGAGCCCCGCCCTCCGCCATGAATCCGCTGCTCGTCGCCATCCTCGTCGTGCTCGCCCTCGTGCTCGCGGCCCAGGCCGCGCTGCTCGCCCGCGCCCGCCCGCGCGACGCCGCGCGCGTCGAGCAGCGGCTGGACGAGGTGCAGCGCGGCCTCGAGCGCGCCGACCGGCTCGTGCGTGAGGAGATGGGCCGCAACCGCGAGGAGACCGCGGCCTCGCTGGCCCGGGTGACCGAAGCGCTGGACCAGCGGCTGGCGCAGGTGCAGCGCGGGCTGGGCGAGATGCAGACCCTGGCCGAGGGGGTGGGCGACCTCAAGCGCGTGCTCACCAACGTGAAGACGCGGGGCGTGCTGGGCGAGTGGCAGCTCCAGGCGCTGCTCGAGCAGCTGCTCACCCCCGGCCAGTTCGCGCGCAACGTCAAGCCCAATCCTGTGCGCGACGCGATCGTGGAGTTCGCCATCCGAATTCCGGCGCAGGGCGCCGGCGGCGGGATGTGGCTGCCGGTGGACAGCAAGTTTCCCGCCGAGGACTACGCGCGGCTGTTCGACGCGCAGGAGCGCGCCGACGCGCCGGCCGTGGCCGCGGCGCAGAAGGCGTTGGCGGTGGCCGTGCGCCGTTCGGCCGACGACATCCGCGCCAGGTACATCGACCCGCCCAACACCACCGACTATGCGATCCTGTTCCTGCCCAGCGAGGGGCTGTTCGCCGAGGTCGTGCGCCTGCCGGGCATGGTCGAGACCCTCAGCACCGAGTGCCGCGTGATGGTGGCCGGACCCACCACCTTCGCCACCCTGCTCAACTGCCTGCAGATGGGGTTCCGCTCCATGGCGCTGGCCGAGCGGAGCGAGGAGGTGTGGCGGCTGCTGGGGGCGGCGCGGGCCGAGTTCGGGAAGTTCAACGAGACCGTGGCCGGCGCGCAGAAGAAGCTGGCGCTGGCCGCCGACGCCGTGGAACAGGTCGCCGTGCGGGCGCGGGCCATGGACCGGAGGCTGCGCGACGTGGAGCAGCTGCCGGGCGCGGCGGCCGACCAGCCGCCGCCGCCGGACAGCTAGCCCCGGCCCTTCGCGAACTCCGCCTTCAGCCGCTTCATCATCGCCGCGCGCTCGCCGTACAGCCGCTTGAGCGGGCGCTGCCGATGCTTCGCGTGCGCGTACGACGTGAGCACCGGCAGCGCCACGGTGGAGTCGAGGTAGCACACCACCGCATCGGGCAGCCGGTCGGGATCGATCTTGCCCCAGCTCACCGCCTCGGCCGGCGTGGCGCCCGACAGACCGCCCGTGTCGGGACGCGCGTCGGTG
The DNA here is from genome assembly GCA_028876525.1 of Gemmatimonadota bacterium. Classification (GTDB taxonomy): domain Bacteria; phylum Gemmatimonadota; class Gemmatimonadetes; order Gemmatimonadales; family Gemmatimonadaceae; genus JAGWRI01. Next base: position 9,824 of record JAGWRI010000298.1, read on the forward strand.
ATCTGCAGGAAGTAGTCGTGCCCCTTCTCGTCGATGCCCAGCACTTCCTGGATCTGCGGCTCCGTCTGCAGCATGAAGTTCTTGGGGCTTCCGCCCCCGCAGATGAGCACCGCCGACCTGCCGCCCGAGCGCTTGGCGTTGAGCACGATGGCCGCCGTCTCGTTCACGTCGAGGTTGGGGTCGATGACGCACCGGTTCCCCTCCAGCGCCAGCGCCGCGACGTTCATGCCGATGGACGAATCGCCCGGCGACGACGTATAGATGGGCACGCCGGCGGCATATGCCGCGGAAAGGAGCGATTTCTGGCCGATGCCCAGCGCCTTCTCGCGCTCGCGCACGTACTTGCCGCACAGCCAGTGGAACTCGGCGCTGGACATGGGGCGTTGAAACTCCGGTCCTTCTATGATCTTTCTGAAAAAGGCGTCCGTGCTGAGCAGGACGTCGTAGTCGAAGAAGATGTCGTAGATGCGCACCACGCCCTCTTCCCGCAGCACGACGTCCGACTCCTGCGCGTTGCCCCGGTGCATCGTGAGCCCGAGCCCGAAGTGCGTGTCGTGGTACAGATTCGCGCCCGTGGAAACGATCCAGTCCACGAATCCCGACTCGATGAGCGGAATGATGGCCGACATGCCGATGCCGGCCGGCGTGAGCGCCCCGGTGAGCGTGAGACCGACGGTGACGTCAGGCGCCAGCATCTTCTGCGTGAACAGCTGGCAGGCCTCGCGCAGCCGCGCGGCGTTGTAGGCCAGGAAGGTCCCGTCGACCAGATCCACGATCGATTCCTTCCCGTCGATGCGCCGCGGGTCGATCCTGCCGCCGCGCAGGAACCGGCTCTGCTCGGCGGCCGTGTGCTTGACGCCCGCCGCCTCGCGCTGCTCGGCCGCCTGCTTCTGCGCCGCCTTGGGGCCCGCCGCCGAGGCGCGCTTGCCCGCGCCGTGCCGCGACGCCTTGAATCCGCCGCGCTCGCGCCCCGCCCCGCTCTCTCGCTTTTTCGCCATGCCCGTCAGGTTCCTCGTCCGAAGCCGTTGTCCTGGAGTGACTGCTGCGCCTGGATCACCACGCTGGCCGCCTCGGCCGGGTCGTCGGTCATGATCATGAGGTCCATGTCGCCCGACGAGATCTTCCCCTCGCTCAGCACGCGCGTCTGCAGCCACCGCACGAGCCCCGCCCAGTAGTGGCGCCCGAAGAACACCACCGGGAAGTGGTAGATCTTGCCCGTCTGGATGAGCGTGATCGCCTCGAACGCCTCGTCCAGGGTGCCGAAGCCCCCGGGGAAGATAATGAACGCGTCGGAGTACTTGATGAACATCGTCTTCCGGACGAAGAAGTACCGGAAATTGATGAGCGTGTCGATGTACGGGTTGGCGCCCTGCTCGAACGGGAGCTCGATGTTGCACCCGATGGAGAGCCCGTTCCCCTCCTTGGCCCCGTGGTTGGCGGCCTCCATGATTCCCGGGCCCCCGCCGGTGATCACCGCGAACCCCGCCTCGGCCAGCAGCCGCGCCGTCTCCTTGGCCGCCTCGTACTGCGGGTCGGTGGGGTGCGTGCGGGCCGAGCCGAAGATCGTCACCGCCTTGGTGAGGTGGGCCAGGGCGTCGAAGCCCTCGATGAATTCGCCCATGATGCGCATCACCCGCCACGGGTCGGTGCGCGTGAAATCGGCCGGGTCGGTGTGCCGTTGCAGCAGCTTCTGGTCTTCGGTCACGACGGTCACGTCGCGGATCGAGTCGTCGATGCGTCGCGTGGCGCCGGCGCCGCGGAAATGATGGAGCTGGGAGGGCGGGCGGCGGCCCGCGGCGATGTGGCCGGCTTCGGTGCGCTCGCGCAGCCCGTCGCGCGCCTCGCGCGCGGCGGTGGCGAGGAGTTCGACGTCGGCGGGCTTGCCCCCCGCCGTCTTCGGCGGCCTGGGCGGGTGGGGTCGGTGCCCGCGGCGGGCCGGCGGCCCGCTGCGCTTGAATGCTGACATGAGGTTCGTTCCGCTGAAGGAAACGCGCGCCTCCGCAAGCGCGCGCCTCAGGAGTTTACGCCATCGCCCCGATGCGACGCCAGCGCGCGGGTTGCCGGCGCCGGGTCGGGGCGCTTGTTTTGGCACGAATGCGCCGACTCCCGCAGTGTCCGTAGTCGTCCTGCTCGCCGACGGCGTGCGCCCCGACACCCTGGCCGCCGCCCTCGACCGCGGCGACCTGCCCGCCCTCGCCCGCCTGCGCGCCGACGGCGGGCTGCACGCCGTGAGCACCGTGTTCCCATCCGTCACAGGCCCCGCGTATGCGCCCTTTCTCATGGGACGGTTCCCGGGCCCCGTGGGGCTCCCCGGGCTGCGCTGGTTCGACCGCGAGCGCACGGCGTGCGGCTTTCCCGACTACACCCGCAGCTACGTGGGCTACCAGATGCGCGAGGTGGACCGCGATCTCGCCGCCGACGCCCCGACCATCTTCGAGCTGGCGCCGTCGAGCCTGGCCGCGCTGAGCATGATCACGCGCGGGCTGCCCGCCGAGCGGCGCGTGGCCGAACTCTCGCCGGCGTCGGCCGTGCGGGCGGCGCGGACCCACTTCACCGGCAACGTCGCGGGGTGGCTCGACATCGACCGCGAGGTGGCCAACGAGGTGGTGCGCCGCGTGGGCGCCGAGCGGCCGGCGTACACGTACGCGGCGTTCACCGGGGTGGACAAGGTGTCGCACGCCCGCGGGCACGACCATCCGATGGTGGTGGACGCGCTGCGCATCGTGGACGACGCCGCGGGGCGCATCCGCGCCGACGCCGAGCGCGACGGCGCGTGGCGCGACATGCACCTCTGGATCGTGAGCGATCACGGGCACTCGCCGGTGAAGCGGCACGAGGACCTGGCGGGGCTGTTCAAGGTGATGGGGCACCGCGTGGTGGCGCACCCGTGGGTGTACGTGCCCTTCCCCGAGACGGCGGTGATGGTGAGCGGAAACGCGATGGCGCACGTCTTCCTGGAGGTGCGGCGGCGTGAGCGCCCCTGGTGGCCCGCGCTGGCCGAGCGGTGGAACGGGCTCGTGATGCGGCTGCTCGGCCGTCCGTCGGTGGACCTGGTGATGCTGCCGGTGGACGGCCAGCGGTGCGAGGTGCGGTCGCGGCGCGGGGAGATCGGCATCGTGTCGCGGGTGGCCGGCTTCTACTCGTACTTCCCGGCCATCGGCGATCCGCTGGGGGTGGGGCGGGCCCTGCAGGGGGTGAGCGCCGACGACGCGCACGACGCGACCGCGCACACCGACTATCCCGACTCGGTGGTGCAGATCGCCAACCTGGCCGCGTCGCCGCGGTCGGGCGACCTCATCCTCTCGGCGGCGCGCGACTGGGACTTCCGGGCGCGGTACGAGCCCATCCCGCACCTCAGCTCGCACGGCGCGCTGCACCGGGAGCACATGACCGTGCCCCTGCTCGTGAACCGGCCGGTGGCCCGGGCGCCCCGGCGCACCACCGACGTGATGCCGAGCGCCCTGGCGGCGCTGGGGCTGCCGATCCCCGGGTCGCTGGACGGGGCGTCGTTCCTGTAGATTGGCGGCATATGGGCTGGACGCGCCTCACCCTCACCCTGGCGGCGAAGTCGGTGGCGAATCCGGCCACCGGCGTGGCGCTGGCGCGGGTGGCGTGGCGGTTCCGCCGGCGCGGGTGGCTCGCGCGGTTTCCCTTCCTGCCATTGCCGTCGCGCGAGTACGTGCGCTGGCGCATGCACACGGCATATGGAAGTTATGATGCCGTTCCGCCGGCAGCGGACGTGGTGCGCTACGCGCGGTGGGCCGTGCGCGAGCCGTGACGCGCCCGCTCGAGGCGCGCCTCAAGGACCGGGCGTACGCGCTGGGGTTCGACCTCGTGGGCGTCGCGGCGCTGGGGCCGGCGGACACCGCGCCGGCGTTCGAGCGGTGGCTGGCCGCCGGGTATGCCGGCGACATGGCCTATCTCGCCCGCGGCGCGCCCAAGCGGGCCGACACGCGCCTCCCCGTGACCGGCGCGAAGTCCGCGATCGTCGTGGCGCTCGACTACGGCGGCCGCGCGCCCGACGGGCCCGTGGCCCGGTATGCGCGCGGCGACGACTACCATGACCTGATGGTGGAGCGCCTGAACGCGCTGCACGCGTGGCTCAGCGCCGAGGTCGGCCGTGACGTGCCGGGCAAGGCGTACGTGGACACCGGGCCGGTGCTGGAGCGCGACCTGGCGCGGAAGGCCGGGCTCGGCTGGTTCGGGAAGAACACCAACCTGATCAACCCGACGCTCGGGTCGTACTTCTTTCTGGGCGAGCTGCTGGTCGATCTCGAGCTGGAGCCCGACGCGCCGTTCGAGAGCGAGCACTGCGGGAGCTGCCGGGCGTGTCTGGACGCCTGTCCCACGCAGGCGTTCGTGGAGGCGGGAGTGCTGGATGCGACGCGGTGCATCTCGTATCTGACCATCGAGCTCAGGGGGGAGATTCCGCGGGAGTTTCACGCGGCGATCGCCGGCGGCGGGCATCTCTACGGATGCGATCTCTGCCAATCGTGCTGTCCCTGGAACGTGAAGTTTGCGGGCGAGGTGAAGGAGCCGGCGTTCGAGGCGCGGGCGGTGATCGCGGGGAAGGACGCGAAGACGCTCGCGGCGGAGATCCTCGCCATGAGCGAAGACGAATTTCGCGCCGCGTTCCGTGGCTCGCCGATGCTGCGGGCGAAGCGGGCCGGACTCAGGAGAAATGCGGCGGTCGTGGCGGGCGGGGAATCGGGACGCCCACCGGCGCGCCCGGCGGATCCGCTTCAATGAGCGACCCGTCGGGCCCGCCGATGTGATACAACGGCCCGCAGCAGGCCTTGCGCTCCATCCACCGGGCGTAGTGCGACTCGGCCCTGGCCACCAGCACGTCGGCGAGCAGCGTGCGCGCCGTGTCGAGCACGAGCTGCAGCTCCGGACCCGGGTGATCGGCGACGCGGTAGCGCATCCAGTCGCCGTCGCGCCGCGATGTGACGAGGCCGTTGGCCACGAGGTAGCGCAGCTGGTGCGAAACCGTGGACTGGTCCGTGTCGAGGATCGCCTCGAAATCGCACGCGCACAGCTCGCCGTGTCGGAACAGCAGGGCCAGAATCTCGAGGCGCGTTTCGTCGGACAGGGCTTTGAACGTCTGGCTGAGCAGTCGCATGGGGGAGCCTCCCGTCCATGGATGGAAGCTCCCTGCGCACGGACATAGCATCGGCGATTGCCCGACACGGAGTAGGCGGACACCCGGTCGGGATATCGCTTACCTGCGGCGGCTCAGCCGCGCTGCTTCGCCTTCCGCGCCTGCCGGCGCTGGCGCTGCTGCGCCGCCTTCGTCTTGAGCCGTCGCGCCTCGCCCGGCTTCACGTAGTGCCGGCGCCGGCGCAGCTCCGCCAGGATGCCCGCATTCTGCATCTTCCGCTTGAACGTCTTGAGCGCCCAGTCGAGCCGGTCCGACTCGTCGAGAATCAATTCGGGCATCGGAGCCTCGCCTCAGGCATCGCGCACGTCCCGGAATCCGACCAGCCGCTGCCGGTCCTCGTCCCACAGGGCGAGGCGCAACGCGGCCAGTCCCGAGCGGAGCGTGACCACCGGCGAGTGCTGGAACATCGCATTCGCGTCGTGGCACGCCTGGAGCCGGTAGTTGGGAATCCTCGGCGCCACGTGGTGCACGTGGTGCAGCCCGATGCTCCCGGTGAACCAGCGGAACAGGGGCGACAGCTGCAGGTGCGTGCTGCCCTGGAGCGCGGCGTCCACGTAGTCCCAGTCCGCGTGCGACGTCCAGTAGGCGCCCTCGAACTGGTGCTGGACGTAGAACAGCCAGACGCCGGCCATGGCCGCGAGGTAGAACGGCAGCGCGTACGCGAACAGCACCGTCTTCCAGCCCACGGTCCAGAACGCCACGGTCAGTCCCACGACAATCGCCGCGTTGGTGAGCCAGACGCTGGCCACCTGCGGAGAACGGGTGGCCATGCTGCGAGCGCGCACGCGCTGGTTCAGCGCCAGGTAGGGCGGCCCGAGCAGCAGCAGCACGACGGGGTTGCGCATCAGGCGATAGCTGCGGCGCTCGCGCGGAGTCCTGGCCAGGTACTCGCGCACCGTCAGCGTCGTGATGTCGCCGTGTCCGCGGCGCTCGAGATCGCCCGACGACGCGTGGTGCAGCGCGTGGTCGCGCCGCCATTGGCCGAACGGCGTCAGGGTCAGCACGCCGGTCAGGAACCCGACCGTGTCGTTCACGCGGCGCGACGCGAAGAACGAGCCGTGCGCGCAGTCGTGCATGAAGATGAACGTCCGGACCAGCAGCCCGGCCGTGGGCAGCACGAACACCAGCGCGAGCCACGGCGAGACCGCCAGGGCGCGAGCGGTGGCCCACATGAGCAGCGCGAGCGGCACCAGCGTCGTGACGAGCTGCAGCGTCGCGCGCCGCGCATCGGGCCCGACGTACGGCTCGACGGCACGGCGCCAGCCCGCGCCGCCGGACGGCTCCGCGGCCGGGGCCGCCCGGAAGGGAAGGGCGTTGCTCAACGGCCCAACCTGGTCACGTGCTCGGCCGCGGGACCCTTCGCGTCGTTGAACCACTTCACGGTGCCGGTCGTGCGCATTGTCCTGCTCCTTGACGATGATCTGCTGTGTTGGGGAGTGCGGACCGTCCGAACCGACCGACACGGCGGGAATCGTGACCATGCTCGTCACGACGGTTTCCTCCGCGGTCGCGGAAGCGCGGCGACCGAACGCAAAAAGGGCCTGCTCGCAATTCGGCAGGCCCCGGAAGCGCTCGGAACATGTCCACGCGCATCGCGCGTGTGTCGCTTGAGCATGTAACGATAGCGCCGCCAAGGCATCCGCGCAACCTTGCGCCGCGGCGGGCGTCAGGCGTTTTCCAATCCGCGCCGAGCCATCAACGCCCCCGAGAGCCACTCGCCGACGAGGTGCGCGGTGTTGCACGCGCGGCCGTTGGGCTCGTCCGCCCGCCACTGCCAGCGCTCGGCATCGCGCGCTTCCGGGCGGTACACCCGTTCCCGCACCGGCGTCCCGCCCTTCAGCGCCTCCAGGCCCCGGTCCACTCGGCGCAATCCGGCCCATTCGATCACCAGGAGCCGCCCATCGGCCACGGTGCCGCCCTGTCCCGGCACCCACGAGAAGCTGACGCCGATGTCGTCGAGGCGTGCGATCAGCCGATTGGGCCGAGCCGGGAACTCGACCACGTGGGTGCCGGCCTGCGCCTCTTCGGCGCGGAACCACGGCCGCAGCTGCGACGACAGCGCGGCGAGCTCATGCTGCAGCGCGGCGTGCGCGCGCATCTGCTGCAGGAACGCCTTGGGGGCGTCCCACGAATGCGGGGCGGACTCGCCGTCCGCCGGCGCGGAAACGGGCCGGAGCGTCCCGCCCGAGCGGGCGACCGCATCGAGCACCGAGTCCGCCACGCCGTCCACGCCCAGGGCGGCAAGGGAGCACGAGGGCAGCCCGGACGCCCAGTGGGGGAGCGGGGTCTCGTCCAGGGCGGCCACGACGATCGACGCGGGGCGGCGCCGGGCCCGCTCGCCGAGCATCGCGGCCTCCGAGCGCGTCACGTCGTCGTGCCCCCACAGGCGCTGGTGCAGTACGAGGACAAGACGCGACGACTCCTCGGCCAGCGGGGAGGCCGCGATTGCCGGTTCGTTTGCCGCGCCGGCCCACGCGGGGCGCGTGCGCAGGCGCGGGGCCAGCCGTTCGGCGATTTCGCCGACCAGAATGCTGTCGTACGCCACCGCAGAGACGGCGACGTCGTGGAGTGGGGTCGTCATCATGAGACGGGGCGTGGCCGGAATGGGTAATGGGCCTCGCCACGGTGCTGTGTGGCGGGAGAGATCGTTCTGGACAGCGACAGGGCGTCCTCGGCGAACGAGGGAACGCTGGATCGGAACGATTCTCGGAAGCCGGCCGCCGACGGGAGGTCGGCCGGCTGGAAAGAGGAGCAACGCGTTGCTGCTCGCCAGCTATCTGTAAAGTAGCCGGTGAGACGTCGGAATGGGCGAACGCGGCAAATGACGCCGGCGTCTGCGGTGGGCATCCGCCCCATGGCATTCGTGCGGAATCCGCTCGCGCCGGCGGCCCACGAAATCCCGCGCGCACAGGATGTTCACGAGCTATCTCGATCGTACGGAGCGGGTTCGGCTTCCGGAGTCCAGCTGGAGCTCAAGGGAAATTCGGGGGCACACCTCCCAGGAGGTGCGCCGGCTCAACCACAGATGCGCGCACAGCATGTTCGAAGAGGGCATCAGTTTCGATGCCGCCGCGGCCTTGATTCCCCGCGAAGTCATCTTCACGACACACACCCCGGTCCCTGCCGGACACGACCGATTTTCCCCCGACCTCATTGAAGAGCACCTCGGGCCGCTGCGCGTTCAACTCGGCATCTCCCATGAAAACCTCATGGGCTTCGGGCGCGTCAATGCCACTGACCAGGCAGAGCCCTTCTGCATGACCGTCCTCGGACTCAAGCTCTCCCGCCGCGCCAACGCCGTCTCCTCGCTGCACGGTGAAGTTTCACGCGCCATGTGGTGGGACCTCTTCCCAGGCAAAGCGCAAGACGCCGTCCCCATCGGCCACATCACCAATGGCGTCCATGTCCCCTCCTGGCTCGCTCCCCAGATGTGCCGCCTCTATGACCGGCACCTCGGCGTCGATTGGCAGCGCCGCAGCGGCGACGCTCGCACCTGGGAAGGCATCGAATCCGTCGACGACGCCGAGCTGTGGGAAACCCACTTGGCCCTCAAATCCCGCCTGCTTGAGTTCACTCGACTCCGCGCCATCGAGCAGTGTGCGCGCCGCAATGAGGGGCAGGAGACTCTCGACGAACTCGCCCGCGTGCTCTCGCCCGACGCGCTCACCATTGGCTTCGCACGCAGATTCGCCACCTACAAGCGCGCCAACCTCCTCCTCGCA
>JAGWRI010000299.1 GCA_028876525.1 Gemmatimonadota bacterium
CCGCCCCCGCGGCCGCTCCGCCGGGCGCCGGGCCGCGCCTGCGAAGCGGGCCCCCCTTCCAGCTGCGCCATGCGCGCGAGTATGTCCTCCGTCGGCGCGGCCGAGCGCAGCAGCCGGCGCAGGTCGGCGTCCCGCAGCAGGAATCCGAGCTGCGCCAGAATGCGCAGATGCTCCGGAACGCTGGCGCTCACGACGAGGAACAGCACGCTCACGGGCCGGCGGTCCACCGCCTCGAAGTCTACCGCGTGCTCCAGCAGGCACAGCGCCACGAACGACCGGGCCACGTGGAGGAGAATCGGATTCCGCACGTGGGGAATCGCGATGCCGTCGCCGACTCCGGTCGAGCCCATCGCCTCGCGCGCCTCGAGCACCGACACCAGGAACTCACGGTCCACCTCTTCGGGCAGCGGGAGCACCGCGACCACGTTGCGCAGAACGTCGGCCCGGGATGACCCGGGGATGTGCCGATGTACCCCGCCCGCGGCAATCAACGCCGACACCGGCGGCACCGGGTCGGGCGACCGCTGCGCCTGCTCGAGCAGATGGCGCGACACGGGAATGCCCTGCTCCACCGCCCACTCCCACAACTCGATGGGATTGCAGTACAGGCGCTCGTTCACCCGGTGGGCCGGCAGGCCCCGCCCGGCGATCCATCGGCGCACCGTGGATTCGGGCACGTCGAGGTGCGTGGCCACCTGGCGGAGCGTGAGCTGCATGAGCGGCGTCGAAGTCAGAGCGCCGATTCGAACACGCGGCTCGCCGTCTCGCGCACCAGCGTCACGACGGCTTCCGCCGACGCGGCGCCGCGGAGCGCGGCCAGGAACCCGGGCTCCTGGCAGAGCCTCGTCAGCTTGGCCAGGAGCCCGAGCTGCACCCGCTCGCTTCGGGCGAGCATCAGCACCAGGAGGTCGGTCCGGCTTCCGTCCAGCGCGCCGAACTCCACCGGCGACGCCACCCGGCCCATCGCCACGAGGTCGCTCGCCTTGAGCACGCGGGGCAGGCTGCGCGTCGTGTGCAGCAGCGCCACCCCACCCGACATCGCCGTCGTGCACAGCCGTTCGCGCTCGAGCACCCGCTCGGCCACGAGGTCCGCCGGAACGCCTTCGGGAAGATGCACCTTGTCCACGAACGCGCGAACGACGTCGTCCCGCGATCCGGCCGGGACGGCGATGCGCGCATTCTCGGGGGTCAGCAGATCGGACAGGGTCGGGATCGCGGCGCGACTCTCATCGTCCGTCTCCAGCGCATGGAGCGTGTCGTGATCCAGCCGCTGCATGCCCACGTCGAGCCACTCGTCCACCGCCGACTTTCGAAACCGCCATTGCCCGCCCACCTTGACGGCCGGCAGATCCCCCCGCTCCAGCAACCGATACACGGTCCGCTGGGAGAGCTGCAGATACTCGGCGAGCTGTTTGGGGCTGAACAGGTCAGGCAAATGCCCATCCGGTAAGTTCGCGCCGATAATGATGGCACGATCAGGGCATATCTGTCAACCTATGTCATATTCTGTCACACGCCAGAACACCACATCTGGGCCAGTGCCGGCCGGTCAGACCGCCGCCACCTCGGCACCCGCGCTCCGCAGCTTTCCGGCCAGCGCCTCGCCCACCCGCGCCCGGACGATCAACCGGTCGCCTTCCGTGCGCTGCTCCAGCACCTCCCCCTCGCGGTGGATGGCGGCCAGCAGCTTCCCGTCGGCCGCCGGCAGCCGGATCTCGGACACCGGCCGCCGCTGGCGGACGGCCGCGGCCAGCGCGCGGCGCAGCGGCTCGAGTCCATCCTCCGCCGTGGCCGACACGAAGATCGCCGACGGCGACGCCTGCGCCATCCGCGCTTGCAGCGCCAGCAGCGCCTCGTCCGACAGGCTGTCGATCTTGTTGAACACGAGCAGCGTGGGCTTCTCCTCCAGGCCCAACTCCTCGAGCACCTGATCGACCACCTGGCGCTGGTCCTCCCACATCGGATGGCTCGCGTCGATCACGTGCAACAGGAGGTCGGCGTCGCGCGTTTCCTCCAGCGTGGCGCGGAACGACGCCACGAGGTGGTGCGGCAGCTTGCGGATGAATCCCACGGTGTCGGTGAGCAGGACGCTCGCGCGATCGCCCACGGCGACCTCGCGCGTCAGCGGGTCGAGGGTGGCGAACAGCCGGTCCTCGACGAACACCTCGGCGTCGGCCGCGAGGCCGCGCAGAATCGACGACTTGCCGGCGTTGGTGTATCCCACCAGCGAGGCCTTGAACACGCCCTGGCGCGACGACCGCTGGACGGTGCGCGACTTCATCACTTCGGCCAGCCGCTGCTTCAGCAGCTTGATGCGGTGGTGGATGAGCCGGCGGTCGGTCTCGAGCTGCGTTTCGCCGGGGCCGCGCATGCCGATGCCGCCGCGGGTCTTCTCGAGGTGCGTCCACATGCGGGTGAGGCGCGGGAGCATGTACTCGAGCTGCGCCAGCTCGACCTGCATCTTGGCCTCGCTCGTGCGGGCGCGCGTGGCGAAGATGTCGAGGATCAGCTCGGCGCGATCCACGACGCGGCGGCCGATCGCGTCCTCGATGTTCTTTCCCTGCGTCGGCGACAGCTCGTCGTCGAAGATGACGACGGTGGCGCCGGAGTCCGCGGCGCGCGCCCGAAGCTCATCGAGCTTCCCGGCGCCGAGGTAGGTCCCGGGGTGCGGGCGTTCGATCTGCTGCGTCAGCTCGCCCACGACCTCGGCGCCGGCCGTGTCGGCCAGACGCTCGAGCTCGCGGAGGTGCTCTTCCATTGCCTTCCGCGCGCCGGCGCGCTTGAGCGGCGCCCCCACGAGAAGCGCCCGGTCGGCCGGCGGGTGGACGGTGATCAATTCGCGTGCGATACGAGCCTCCGCTCAGCGGATGCGGGCGTTCACCGTGGTGAACCGCCCCGTTGCGGTGAACGGGAAGGTGCGGTTCCCGATGGGTGAACCTACCGTGATGTCCCCCACCACCTTGTAGTTCACTGCCCCGCTCTGCGTCAGCTCCCGGCCGGCCGCGCCGACGCCGGCGTAGCTGAACTGCACCGGAAGATGGACCACGGTCGTGTCGCCGCTCCGGAACGCGTTGCGCTGCGTCACCGCGCCGTCGGCTACCTCCACGCTGTCCACGAGCACCCGGTAGTGGAGGTCCGTGGCGTCGAGCTGGTAGCCGTTGGGGTTGTACACGGCGAGCACGACGTCGAGATTGCC
>JAGWRI010000300.1 GCA_028876525.1 Gemmatimonadota bacterium
CACGCAATCGCCGCACGCCGTGCACCGCGCCAGGTCCACCACCGGCAGTCCGGTCTCGGACATGTGGATGGCGTCGAAGGTGCAGGCGCGCTCGCAGTCGGCGAGGCCCAGGCACCCCCACGCGCACCCCTTGCCGCCGCCGGCCACCGCGGCCGCCGCCTCGCAGGTCGGCAGTCCCCGGTATTCGGCCTGGGCGCGGGCCACGTCGGTGCCGCCCGCGCACAGCACGCGCGCCACCCGCCGCGCCGCGCTGCCCGCGTCCACGCCCAGGAAGTCGGCGATCTGCTTGTGCACCGAGTCGCTGGCCACCGTGCATTCCGACGGCGCGATCGCGCCCGCCACTGCCCCCTCGGCAAAGGCGCGGCACCCGGGGTGCCCGCACGCGCCGCAGTTCGCGTTGGGAAGCATCTGGGTCACGATGTCGATGCGCGGATCCTCCCACACCCAGAGCTGCCGGTTGGCCATGGCGATGAAGACGCCGAACACCAGCCCGACGCCGCCCAGAATGAGGATCGCGTGCAGCGTGATCGTCAGCGCGCCCACGGCCTCACCCCTGCCCGTTGAGGCCCGACTGCGTGAGCAGCCACGACGCAAGACGGTCCACCGCCTCGGAGGCGCCCACCGCCGGGGCGCCCGTGCCGGCCGCGGTGGGCACGGCGAACGGCGTCCGCGCGGCGTCGGACAGCAGCCGCAGCTCCTCGCTCATCTGGAACGCGCTCAGCCCCCGGATCGCCCGCCTGGGCGCCTCGGGCAGGTGCTGCACCGTGATGCGCTGCCAGGGCTCGCGCCCGGCCAGCGGGTCGTGCAGGAACACCGCCGAGCCCTGGGGCATGAGGGCGGCGATCGCCGGGCCGTCGAACGCGGCCGCGCGATCGAGCCCCGAGCCGTCCACCGTCTGCAGCACGAACGTGCCGGGGGAGATGCAGCGGGCCAGCGGCGCCGGAGCGGCCGGACCCTTCACGACGAGCACCAGCTTCTCCCGCCCGTCGGCGAAATCGGTGAGCGCGGCGGCCTGGACGTCGGCGCCGTCGACCTCGACCACGAGCGGCGGCGCGATGCGCCGCTCGGCCCGGGTCCACGTCTGGAAGCCGGCGTCGTCGAGCAGCCGGTCGTGCTCGGCCGGCACGTAGCGGCCGCCGCGCACGATCTCGGTGAGCACCACGGCCCCGAAGGCGCGGCCGATCAGACCGAGCGTGTCGCCCACCGCCGTGGCCAGCCGCGCGCCCGCGGGCACGCGCACGAGAAACAGATCGTCGCCCACGAGGCTGACGGCGCGCAGATCGTCGATCGCGCGCTTGAGCGCGTCGATGGCCGCCGCGTCCACGCGGCGCGCCGACGGGAACAGCTTCGCGAAGGCGGCCGCGTCCATGCGGCCGGCGGCGAACGGCCCCAGCTCGGCCCCGGCGCGGGCCGCCTCGACCGCGGCGTCGGCCGACTGCGCGGCCAGGAAGTCCTGGGCCTGCGCCAGGGCCCCCTGGATCAGGGTCCGGAATTCGGCGATCGGCTGGGCCAGCGCCGACAGCGCCTGCGCGGTGCGGGGGTCAGACGGCATAGCGATCGAGCTCCGCTTCGATGAGGGCCACCCGCTCGGCGGCCGTGCGCGGCGGCACGCGCCGCGTCTCCTCGTACCGCGGCCTGGAATCGTCGCGGTAGAACACGCCCAGGTTCAGCCGGTCGGTCACGCCGGCCATCCGGCGCGCCGCGTCGAGATCGTGCGGGTCGTGCGCGATCTGGTTGGCGTAGAGCCTGGCCAGCTCGGGCACGACCACGCCGTCGTCGTGCACCAGCATCCCGATGTTGTCGGGGTTCTGCACCGCCTTGAGGAACAGCGCGCTGGAGTAGACGGGGCAGCGCTGCAGGATGCGCACGAAGCTGAGCCCCCGGTGCTGCCGCGCCGCGCGCAGCGTGGCGTACAGGTGCGCCGGCGCCCACTCCGCCGTCTGGGCCACGAACGACGCGTTCGTCACGCCCAGCGCGACCTGGAGCGGGTTGAGCGCCGGCAGCCAGCTGCCGCGCGGCTGGGTGTTGCTCGGAAAGCCCTGCGGCGTGGTCGGCGACGTTTGCTGCTTCGTCAGCCCGTAGATGCCATTGTCCAGCAGCATGACCACCATGTCGAGGTTGTACCGCAGGGCATGTATCCAGTGGCCGGCGCCGATCGACGTGCAGTCGCCGTCGCCCATGACCACGAAAACGGTGAGATCCGGACGGTTGAGCCGGACGCCCGTGGCGACGGGCAGCGCCCGGCCGTGAATGCCGTGGAAGCCGTAGGTCTTGAGGTAGTGCGGAAACCGGCTCGAGCACCCGATGCCCGACACGAACACCGTGTTCTCGGGCGTGAGCTGCTCGGCCGCCAGCAGGCGCTGCACCGCGGTGAGAATCGAGTGGTCGCCGCAGCCCGGACACCACCGGGCCCGCGCGCCCTCGTAGTCCGTCATCTCGTAGACGTAATCGTCGGCGCCCATGTCGAGCACGGGGAGATGGCAGGTCGTGGTCATGGCTCGCGTCCTCCGCGCGGCATCCTGCCGCGTATGGCGCCGACGATCGCGCCCGGCCGCAGCGGCTCGCCCGGCACGCGCGTCCAGCAGTCCACGTCCACGAGCGTCGCGTTGCGCAGCAGAACGCTCAGCTGCCCGCGGCGCCGGTTCTCGTCGGTGACGTACGGATCGTCGGGCTCGTCGCTGTAGTTGATCTCCACCGTCATCACCTTCCGGAAGCGGCGGAAGATCTTCTTCAGCCCCGGCTCGAGCGGCGACAGGAAGCGCAGGTGGAGCGACGACACCTCGAGCCCCTCGGCCCGCGCGCGGTCCACCGCCTCCTCGATCGCCCCCTTCGTGCTCCCCCACCCCACCACGAGCAGGTCCCCCTTGTCGGGGCCGTACACCGGCGGCGGCTGGAGCAGGCTCTGCAGCGTGGCGATCTTGCGGCTGCGCATGGCCGTGGCGCGCTGGTGCACGCCCGAGCTGTAGGCCACCTTGCTCCCCTCGTCGTGCGACAGGCCGGTCACCGTGTGCATCCCCCCCGCCTGGCCGGGAATGATGCGCGGGGCGAGCCCCGTCTTCGGATCCCACTGGTACGCCTTCTGCCCGTCGGGCACCGGCGACAGGTCCACCGGCTCGGCCATCCACCGCTCGTCGGGCCTTGGCCGCGCGAACGGCGTGACCCCCGTGGCCAGGTTGGCGTCGGAGAGCACCATCACCACCGTGCGGAAGGTCTCGGCGATGCGGCGCGCCGTGACCATCACGTGGAAGCATTCCTCGATCGTGGCCGGGGCGATGATGA
>JAGWRI010000301.1 GCA_028876525.1 Gemmatimonadota bacterium
CACCGCCATGAAGTCGGACCTGCGCAACATGGTCACGGCCGAAGAGGCGTTCTTCTCCGACTCGTCGGCCTACACGACGAACGAGACGGCGATGAACTTCAAGCAGTCCACCGGCGTCAACGCCCCCGTGATCACCACGGGTCAGGGCTTCTGGAGCGCCACGATCACGCACAGCCAGCTCGCCGGCCATACCTGCGCGATCGCCATCAACACGACGAACCCGCTGGTGAGCACCGCCGGCGAGGGCGAGCCGGTCTGCAACTGAGCGTAGAACGGTAGGACGGCAGGACGGTAGGACGGTAGGACGGTGAACTGCGCCAAGCGGTTTGCCGTCCTACCGTGCTATGGGGCCACGGCTTCGCCGAGCATCGCCTCGTCGCCGAGCATCACGGCGCCCAGCGTCTCCCCCGCCTCCACCACGCGCCGCTCCTCGGGCACCACCAGCAGCGCATTGGCCCGCGCCATGCTGGTCAGCAGCCCCGACCCCTGCGGGCCGGTGAGCCGCGCCTCCAGCACCCCGTCGGCCCCCGGCGCCACCACGGCCCGGAAGAAGTGCGTCAGCGCGGCCGCGGTCGTGACGCGCTCGGCGACCCGCACCGGCACCGGCACCGGAAAGACCCGGGTCATGCCCTGCATGCGACGCAGCGCCGGCCGCGCGAACAGCTCGAACGTCACCATCGTGGACACCGGGTTGCCGGGAAGCCCGATCCACGGCGCCCCGCGCCACCGCCCGAACCCCAGCGGCGCGCCCGGCCGCACCTTCACGCGCCAGAACGCCAGCTCGGCGCCCAGCTCGCCGAGCACGCGGCGCGTGTGGTCGAACGCGCCCACCGAGATTCCGCCCGATGTGAGCAGCAGATCGGCCGGCGGCGCGCCCGCGAGCCGCTCGCGCAACGCCGCCGGGTCGTCGCGCACGAGCCCGAGCGGCACCGGCTCGCCCCCCACGGCGCGCACCAGCGCCTCGAGGGCGTAGCTGTTCGACGTCACGATCCGCTCGCCGCGCCGCACCTCGTCGAACCGGTCGACGTCCACGAGTTCGTCGCCCGTGGCCAGGATCGCCACCCGCGGGCGGCGCCCCACGGCCACCGCCGCGCAGCCCACCGACGCGAGCACGCCGAGGTGGGCCGGCCCGAGCCGCGTGCCGCCGGGCACCGCCACCGCGCCCGCCGCCAGGTCCTCGCCGCGCGGCCGTACGTTCCGCCCGGCGTCGCGGTCGTCGAACACCTGCACGCGCTCGATGGCGCCGTCGGTGTCCTCGACGCGGATCACGCCGTCGGCGCCCGCGGGAAGCGGCGCCCCGGTCATGATCCGGTACGCCTGGCCGGGCCCCACGGGGCGCTCGCCCCGCGCCCCCGCGGCGATCGTCCCGATCACGGCCAGCGCCGCCGGCCGGCCGCGGGTCGCGCCCGCCACGTCGGCGGCGCGCACGGCGTAGCCGTCCATCGACGAATTGTCCCACGGCGGCAGGTCCACCGGCGACGCGACGTCCGCCGCGAGCACGCGCCCCAGCGCGTCGCGCAGCGGCACCGCCTCGGATTCGAGAACTCGTATGGCGGCCAGGATCTCGGCGGCGGCGTCGGCAACGGTGCGCATGGTCAGCGGAGACGGAGGGAGGCCAGTCCGACGGCGATCGCGTCCAGCGCCTCGGTCACGCGGCCGCCGGACACGGAGAAGTTGTTGCACAGCGCGCTGAACACCACCCGCCGGCCGTCGGCCGTGGTGGCGTAGCCGGAAAGCGACCGCGCGCCGGCCAGCGAGCCGGTCTTGGCGCGCACGTTGCCCTCGGCCGCCGTGCCCCGCATCCGGCGCTCCAGCGTGCCGTCCACGCCGGCCACGGGCAGCGCGGCGATGAACGCCGCCGAGTCGGGCGACGCGGCCATGGCCGCGAGCACGCGCACGATCGTCTCCGGCGAGAGATAGTCGTACCGCGACAGTCCGCTCCCGTCGCGCAGCACGAATCCGTCGTCCGGCGCCCCCCACGCGACCAGCTGGTCGCGCTCCACCCGGAACGCGCTGTCGGCCACGCCGATCCCGGTCTCCTGCAGCGCCACCGTGCGCAGCAGCATCTCGGCCATCTGGTTCTGCGACGGCTTGAGCACCGCGGGCAGCAGCCCCCCGAGCGGCTCGGACCGCATCCGGACCAGCGTGTCCACCGGCCCCGTCGTGTCGGCGGGCTGCCCGTCCACCGCGATCCCGCGGTCGTGGAGCGCCTCGAGCAGCGCCGCCAGGTAGGCGCCGTCGGGATCCGTGAACGGCACGACCAGGGTGGCCGTGTCGCCGGCGCCGATCGCGCCCAGCACGTCCACCGTGCCGGAGAGCGTGTCCACCACCGCCCGCAGGGCATCGCCGGCCGGGAGCGCGGCGGCGTCGCGGCTCACCGTCCGCGCCTGCACGCGCACCGCGGGATAGTCGCGGGCCGGCGAAGTCGCCGCGGTGACCGCCGCGCCGGGGACGCTGCCGGCGCGCACGTGCACCAGGGCGTAGCCGTCGTTGAACAGCAGCTCGTCCACCGGCGCGCCGTAGCTCTCGCCCAGGTCGTCCCACGACCACCCGAATCCGAGCGTCGGCCCCGGAAACACGTCGGCGCCCACCGCCAGCCGGCCCGTGATGCGGCGGATCCCCGCGGCGGACAGCGAATCGGCCATCGCCCGCAGGGGGGCCATCGCGTCGCCGACGGCGGAATCGCTCACCGTCGGATCGCCGCGGCCGTATACCAGCAGGTCGCCGTGCAGCGTGCCGTCGGTCACCGGGCCGCGCGCGGCGAGCGTCGTGACGTAGCGGAACCCGGCCCCGAGGCGCGCCAGCGCCACCGACGCCGTGACCAGCTTCATGTTCGAGGCGGGCAGGAAGAGCTTGCCGGCGTCGAGCGAGAACACGGTGTCGCCGCTCGCCGGGTCGACGACCAGCACGCCCCACAGCGCGTTGCGGAATTCGGGCTGGGCGACCACGGAGTCCACCGTGCGCGCGAACTCGGCGCGCGTCACGTCGTGGGGCCGCGCGCGCGCGGGAGGCGGGACCGGGGCCGGCACCCGGGCGGGAGGGGCGGCCGCGGAGAGGCACCCCGCGCCCGCGGTCGCGCACAGCGCGGCCCCCGCGCGTCGCAGCAGTCTGGCCAGGAAGGGCATCACGGTAGTCATGACGCTACGCCGACTCCGCCGCCAGGGCCTCCGCCCGGGCGAGATCGGCGGGCGTGTTCACACTGAAGAGGAGCCGCGCCGGGTTTCCGAGCGCGCGCACGTCGGCCCGCGACAGCCAGGCAACGCGCGGGAGGGAGCGCGCGAAGGCCGCGCCGCCGGCGCGCCCGGCGGCCAGCGCCGCCTCGAGGGGGGCCAGGCACGCCGGGGCGTAGCAGGCGCAGAAGGGCTCGATGCCCATGGGCGAATCGCTCTCCGGACAGCAGGCCCACGCGCCGGCGGTGTCGCAGCGCGCCCACAGGGCGCGGAGCAGGCCGCTCGACACGAACGGCATGTCCCAGGCCACCACGATCACGGGACGGCCGGCGTGGGCCAGCGCGGCGTGCACGCCGCTCAGGCCGCCGCCGCCCGGCCGGGTGTCGGCAATGGCCGGCACGCCGGGCAGCCAGCCGCCCGCCGCCGGGTCGTTGGCCACGAGCAGCAACTCCGACGCGGCGCCGCGGAGCGCTCCGGCCACCCGGTCCACGATCCGCGTCCCGGCCACGCGGGCGAGCCCCTTGGGCGAGCCGAACCGGGAGCTCGCGCCGCCGGCCAGGATCACCCCGATGGGCGCGGCGGCGGGCGGTGCGGCGGAACGCGCCACGTCGGCTCGCTGGGCGGCGCTACTCGCCGCGGTAGGTGGCGCTGAGGGCGGTGTCTTCGGCGACCCGCACCTCGCACACCATCGCGCCGCCCGCGGGGAGCCCGCGCTGCACCGTCTCGAAGATGAACCGCGCCAGGTTCTCGCCGGTGGGCATCAGCCGGCCCTCGGCGAACTCGGGGATGTCGAGGTTCAGGTTGGCGTGGTCGAAGCGCGAGCGCACGTCGCGCTCGAGCACGCGGTCGAGGTCCGCGAGGTCGACGATCATTCCGCTGCGCTCCTCGATCGGGCCGCGCACCGTGACTTCGCAGGCGTAGCTGTGCCCGTGGTAGTTCGGGCGGGCGCAGAGGCCGAACCGGCGCGTGTTCTCCTCGTCGCTCAGCTCCGGCAGGCGGTACCGGTGAGCGGCGGCGAACGAGATGCGGCGGGTGAGGTACGCGATCGCCACGCGGCGTCAGTGCGAGAAGAGGTACGAGATGCCGATCGAGAACGACGGGTTGTTGCGCCAGAACGACTTGGTGAGCGTGGGCGCCACCACCGGCGTCCCGATCTTGCCGGCGACGTAGTACGTCTCCGGGTAGCCCATCGAGTACATCCGGTTGGTCAGGTCGGCCCGCAGGCCCCACCGCGAGCCGGGGATGTAGCGCAGGGTCACGCCGTACACCAGCTCGAAGCGCGAGCCGAACTGGAAGTCGCCCACGTCGCTCTGCGTGCGGCGGTCGGTGATGATGCCCATGCCGGCGTTGACCAGCGGCATGAATCCGTGGTAGGTGCGGTCGCCGGTGAGCGACAGCGCCATGGTGCCGTCGAACGCGTAGAGCGGCCAGTAGGCCATTCCGCGGTCGCGCACCGCCGCCGTGGGATCGATCACGTGGCGCACCGAAAGCGTCTGCGCCAGCGACGCGTTCAGGAACAGCGGTCCCGTGGCGTGCCAGCCGTAGAGGAAGGTCCAGATGGACGCGCTCTGCGGCGCCACGCCGGCCGGGTCGACGCCCGCGGAGAAGTGCCCCGAGAGTAGCGAGAACTCCATCGTCTTCTCGATGTCGCGGTACGGGCTGTGATTCGGGGCGTAGCCCACTTCCTGCTGCGCGCCGGCGGTGGCGGCCGCAGCGACCAGGAGGAGGGCGGGGAGGAGACGCTTCACGAGTTCGCTCCGTTGGTGCGCAGGTCCCTGCCCGTCATCTCGGCCGGCGTCTCCAGCCCGAGCATGCGCAGCAGGGTGGGTCCAACATCGCACAACGCGCCCCCGGCGCGAAGGGGGGGCGCGCCGTGCACGGGCGCCGCCGCCCCCGCGTCCACGGCGAGGATCGGGACGGGGTTCGTCGTGTGGGCCGTGTGCGGCCCGCCGGTGGCGGGATCGATCATCTGCTCGCAGTTGCCGTGGTCGGCGGTGATGAGGAGCCGCGCGCCGGCGCGCTCGGCCGAGGCCACGGCGCGCGCCAGGCAGGCGTCCACCGTTTCCACGGCCCGGATCGTGGCCGGGAGCGAGCCCGTGTGCCCCACCATGTCGCTGTTCGCGTAGTTGCAGAGAATGAAGTCGTACGCGCCCCCCTCGATCGCGGGGCAGAGCACGTCGGTGATGCCCGCGGCGCTCATCTCGGGCGCGAGGTCGTAGGTGGCCACCTTCTGGCTGGGCACGAGCAGGCGCTCCTCGTGCGCGAACGGGGTCTCGCGGCCGCCGTTGAAGAAGTAGGTCACGTGGGCGTACTTCTCGGTTTCCGCCGTGCGGAACTGCGTCATGCCGGCGTCGGCGATCACCTCGCCGACGATGTTCACCAGCGACCGGGGCTCGAACGCCATCGGCGCGGCGAAGGTCTGATCGTACTGCGTCATGGTCACCAGATACACCGCCGGACGGTGGGCGATCGGAAATCCGTCGAAGCCGTCCACGGTCAGGGCCCGCACGATCTGCCGCATCCGATCGGCCCGGTAGTTGAAGCAGATCACGGCGTCGCCGTCGCGGATCGGGGCCACCGGCTTCCCGTCCTCGAACATGGTGTGCGGCGCGATGAACTCGTCGGTCTCGTCGCGCTCGTAGGCCCCGCGGATCACGGCCAGCGGGTCGGTGCCCGCCGGCCCCGTGCCCTCGACCGCGGCGTGCCACCACCGGGCCGTGCGGTCCCACCGCTTGTCGCGGTCCATGCCGTAATAGCGACCGCCCAGGCTGGCCACCTTTGCCCGGCCCGCCGCCCGCTCCAGCGTCTCTCGCATGAAGCCCAGCCCCGAACGGGGCATCGTGTCGCGCCCGTCCATCAGCGCGTGGATGGCCACGCGGGGCAGCTGCTCGCGCTCGGCCAGGTCGAGCAGGGCGAACAGGTGCCGGTCCAGGGCGTGGACCCCGCCGTCGCCGATGAGCCCCATCAGGTGGAGCGTCCCCCCCGATGTCCGCACGCGGCGGCAGGCCTCGAGGAACGCCTCGTTGCGGTAGAACGACCCGTCCTTGATGCTCTGCGAGATCCGCACGACGTCCTGCATCACCACGCGACCGGCGCCCAGGTTGAGGTGGCCGACCTCGCTGTTCCCCATCTGCCCCTCGGGGAGCCCCACGGCGAGGCCCGATGCCTCGAGCAGGGTGCGGGGAGAGCGGGCGAACAGGCGATCCCAGGTCGGCGTGTCGGCCAGCGCGATGGCGTTGCCCTCGCGCTCCGCGCGATAGCCCCAGCCATCGAGGACGATCAGGACGACCGGGTGCTTGCGATGCGGCGGCATGGATCTCCGTGTGGACGCTTGCTCCGCCGGGCCCGACCTTTCATACTGCGGGCGCAGGCGACGGCAGACACGAAATGTACCCGTCGCCAGAGCCCCAACCAAGCGATGCGACTCCGCTCTCTTCTCCCCGCCTTTGTGCTCGTCGCGGCGCCCGCCGGCACCGCGACGGCGCAGACGACCAACGGTCCCGCGGCGTTCTACGGCGCGCCCGGTTCCGGCACGCTCGCCACCGTCGCGCCGGGCACCGTTCTCTCGCCGGGTGCGCGCCGCGGCGAGTACGTGCAGGTGACCCTGCGGGGGTTCGTCGCCCGCGCCCTGCTCGGCGCGCGCCGCGATTCGTTCGCGCTCACCGTGAGCGCCACCGGCGTGCGCCTGCGCGCCGCCCCCAGCGCGTCGGCGTCCGTCGTCGCATCGCTGGAGCAGGGCATGGGCCTCCATCTCGTGAAGCGCTCGGGCAGCTGGGCCGAGGTCGAGCGCACCGGGTGGGTGCGCCGCTCGGCGCTGCCCGCCACGCTCGCGTCGAATCCCGACCCGCCGC
>JAGWRI010000029.1 GCA_028876525.1 Gemmatimonadota bacterium
GCCGCCCAAGGGACTCACGCGCGACGTCGTGAAGGAGTACGCGCCCTACTTCGCGACCGTCGTGCCCGCGGGCACGGTGCCCGTCATGCGCGGGGGCCAGGTGGCGTTCGAGGTCGCGGCGTTCCGCGCCTGGGACATGCAGAAGCCGTATCCGGCGCCGCTGCCGAACTGAGCGGCCGGCCGACTCGACAGGCGGGACGGGAACCGCGAGATTCCGCGCAGCACTCACCACCCGTCCCGACATCATGATCTCAGACATCGTTTCCCGTCGCGCCGCCCTCGTTCTGGGTGCGCTGTGCATTGCCGTGCCCGCCGCGTCGCAGCAGGTGAAGCCGCCCCCCCCGCCGCCGCCCCGCGCGCCGGGTGCGCCGCCGGCAATCGCCAGGCCCGTGTTCGACACCACGCGCACCACGATTCCGTACTTCCCGCTCGGCCGCTCGCCGCTGGCGCTCACGAGCAGCGTACGCCCCGGGATGTTCATCTCCGCCGTGGGGCGCAAGGCCATCGCCATGGGCACCGAGGACGGGACGCTGGAACTCTGGTCGTGGCCCATCAAATGGCTGCACGACTTCAAGCTCTCGTTCCGCGTGCCCAAGTACACGGCGCCGATTCCGGCCAGCGAAGTGGCCGAGCGCGTGGAGGAACGCCCCGAGGGGGTGACCATCACCTATTCGTACGAGCAGTTCACGGTGAAGGAGCACGTGTTCGTGCCGCTGGACAAGCCGGCCATCGTGATCCTGCTCGAGGTGGACGCGATTCGCCCGCTGGACATCGTCGCGACGTTCACGCCGGACATCCAGTACGCGTGGCCGGCGGGACTGGGGGGGCAGTACCTGATCTGGGAGCAGAACGCGCGGGCCTTCCTCTTCTCCGAGGGCAAGCGGCAGATCAACGCCTTTTTGGGCTCGCCCGCGGTGACCATGGCCTCGGACGTGCCGGCGCACATGCTGGCCGCCGCGCCGCCCGAGCTGGTGCTGGGCGTGGGGAGCGCCGCCGACCGCTACACGGCGCCGAAACTCGGCGAGCCGCCGGGACACAACGTCAACCTGCACGAGGCGTACATCCCGATCGTGCTGGCCGGCGGCGAGATGCCGCACGACTCGGCGCTCGCGATGTATAGAGAACTCATAACGCCCGGCGCCGCCGAGCGCGAGTGGAATCGCGTGGTGGCGCACGAAGACTCGATTCGCACCGCGATGTTCGCGCTGCACTCGCCCGACACGCTGCTCGACAAGGCGGTGGAGTACGCCAAGGTGAACCTGGACCAGGCGTACGTCTGCAACCCCGACATGGGGTGCGGGCTCGTGGCGGGGTACGGGCTGAGCGGCGCGGCCAGCGACCGCCCCGGGTTCGGCTGGTTCTTCGGCGGCGACGCGTCCATCAACTCGTTCGCCATGGACGGGGTGGGCGAGGCGCCGCTGGTGCGGCAGGGAGCGCTCAGGTTCTTTTCCAAGTACCAGCGCGCCGACGGAAAGATCACGCACGAGCTGTCGCAGGGCGCGGGGCACGTGGACTGGTTCGACTACCCGTACCCGTACTACCACGGCGACACGACGCCCTTCTGGGTGCTGGCGTTCGGGGAATACTGGCGGCAGACCGCCGACACGGCGCTGGTGAAGGAGCTGTGGCCCAACCTGCACAAGGCGTACGAGTGGTCCAAGAGCACCGACACCAACGGCGACGGGCTGATGGAGACGCCCACGGCGGGGGCGGGCGCGTTGGAGGTGGGTGACCTGCAGATCGGGATCCTCTCCGACGTCTACATGAACGGCGTGTGGATCGCGTCGCTGGACCGGTTCGCGCAGATGGCGCGCTCGCTGGGGCACGACGCGCTGGCCGACAGCGCGCTGGCGATCCGCGCGAAGGCGCTCGATACCATGGAGTCGAAGTTCTGGCTGCCCAGGCTGGGACAGTACGGGTTCGCGCTGCTGCAGGACGGGAGCGTGAACGAGAACCTCACCGCGTGGGCGGCCACGGCCATGGGGTTCAGCGTGTTCGACCAGGCGCACGGCGCCGAGATGGCGGCCAAGCTGGCGTCCAGCGACATCATGACCGACTGGGGCGCCCGCCCGCTCAGCGCGACGAGTCCGCTGTTCGACCCATTACACTACAATAATGGCGCCGTGTGGCCGTTCGTCACCGGATGGGTGTCGCTGGCCGAGTACAACTATCACAACCCGGCGGCCGGGTGGTTCGCGCTGGACGCCATCGCGCACACGACGTTCGACAA
>JAGWRI010000302.1 GCA_028876525.1 Gemmatimonadota bacterium
CCTTCGCGCGCACGGGGGCCTGGTCGGTGCCCCCGGCGATCGAGACGTGCGCGCCCAGCAGTTCGCCGCGGCGGCCGCCGTCGACCGCGGCGGCGGTCGCGGCGCGGGGCGGCTTCCGCGCGGTCATACGAAGTCGGCGGACCGGCCGCGCAGCGAGCGGCCGCAGCGCGGGCAGTAGAGCTCGCCCTCGCCCTCGTGCAGCGCGAAGTCGAAGCCGCGGCCGCAGTCGCAGGCGGCCTCCAGCCCCTCGTGCCCGCAGGCGAGGCAGAAGCGGTCGGCCTCTTCGTAGGCCCGGAAGCGGGAGCAGACGGCGCAGCGTTTGACGGCGGTCATCGGTGTTTGAGCCAGGTGGTGGGATCCACGGCGGGCCCGCCGTGCTGGCGGACTTCGAAGTGGAGGTGGGCGGGGAAATCCGGATCGGACACGCCCACCGTGCCGATCACCTGATCCTTCACGACGTGGTCGCCGCGCTTGACCCTGGCCTCCTGCAGCGAGCCGTAGATCGAATAGTCGCCGCCGCCGTGGTCGACGATGACGGTGAGGCCGTAGAGGCCGAGCTGCGACACGCTCACCACCTCGCCGGCCGCCACGACGTGCACCGGGGTGCCGATGGGCGCGGCGATGCCGATGCCGTTCCAGCGGATCGTGGTGTTGTTGGCCTGCACCTGGCGGCCGAACGGGTAGAGAATGGTGCCGGTCACCGGCCAGTCGAGCCGGCCGTAGTCGGCGGTGGTGATGGTGCTGCGGCTGGGAGCGGCGTTGGGGCGGGCGGCGAGCGACCGGCGGCGGGCCTCCTCGAGGGCGGCGATGGCGTTGGCGAGCGCCGACTCGGTGCGCCGCACGGCGGCGAGCCGGGCTTCGGTCTGCTGCACCTCCTGGCGCACCGACGAGAGGCTGCGCTGGCGCTGGTGTTCCAGCGAGCGCAGCTCGCCTTCTTCGCGGGCCTTGTCGCTGCGGTTCTGGGCCACGGCGTCCTGCAGGGTGACCAGGCGGTCGCGCTGCTGGGCCACCTGGTCGCGCAGGTCCTGGACGTGTTTCACCAGCGCGCGGTCGCGGAGGGCGAGCAGGTGGAGGTACTTGTACCGGGCCACGAGGTCGCCGAACGACTGTGCCGAGAGGAGCACCTGGAAGGTGAACATCGGGCCGCGCTTGTAGATCTCCACGAGGCGGTGGCGGAGAATGGCGCGCTGGGCCGTGAGGTCGTCCTCGGCGCCCACCAGGTCGTGCGTGGCGTCGCCGACGTCGGCGTTGATGGTGGTGAGCTGGTGGTCCAGCTCGTCCACCAGGCGGGCGGTGGCGCCGGCCCGCGCGTCGAGGTTGGCCACCTCGTCGCTGAGGCTGTGCGCCGAGCTCTGCAGCTGCCGCATGCGCGCTTCGAGCGCGGCGCGCTCCTGGCGGATCTGGTCGAGCGTGTCGCGCTGGGCGCGCAGCTTGATCTCGGTCTGGGTCTGGGTCTGCTGGCCCTGGGCGGCGCGCGGTGCGGCGGCGAGCAGGCACGCCGCGGCCGCCGCGAGCGCGGTCCGGACGCGCGCGCGCCGCGTCACAGCGCGCGTAGGTGCCTCCCGACGGCCACGGAGCTGCCCAGTACGCCGATCAGCGCGCCGGCGACCACTCCGGCCGCGGCCATGGCCGGGCTGAAGAACACGGTGTGGAAGTGCATGTACCGGTCAATCAGGTGCATGCCGAGCCAGGTCAGGCCCAGGGCGAGCAGTCCGCCCAGGATGCCCTTGGCGAACCCCTCGAGCAGGAAGGGGCGCCGGATGAAGCCGTCGGTGGCGCCCACGAGCCGCATGATCGAGATCTCGTCGGCGCGCGACAGCACCGCCATGCGGATCGTGGCGCCGATGATGATCACGGCCACGGCCGCGAAGGCGAGGCCCAGGGCCAGCCCCGCCACGCCGGCGATGTTGCGCAGCCGGTACAGCTGCACCAGCCAGTCCTCGCCGTAGCGGACGTCGTCGACGAAGGGGTAGCTCTTGAGGCGGGCCGAGACGCGGGCCACCGTGGCGGGGTCGCGGTATCCGGGCTTGAGCTTGACGTCGATGGACGCGGGCAGGACCCCTGACTGGAAGACGTCGCTGAACTCGGTGAGCTCGGTGCGGGCCCGGGCCAGCGCCTGGTCCTGGGTGACGATGTTCACGCTCTGCACTTCGGGGAACGCGTCGATGTCGCCGGCCGCGGCGGCCAGCGACTGGGCGTCGGTGCCGTCGGCCACGAAGGCCCGGATCTCGACGCGCTCCTCGACGCCCTGCAGCGCGGCGCGGATGTTGAGGGCGACGAGGCCGAACAGGCCGAACGCGAACAGCGAGAAGGCGATGGTCGTGATGCTGAGCGCGGTGAGGAGCGGGGCGCGGGTGAACGCCGCCGAGGCGTCGCGGACGGTGCGTCTCATGCGGCGGGCTCCGGCGATTCGGCGGAATCGAAGACGATCTGCCCGCGGTTGAGCTCGAGCGTGCGGTAGTCGGCGTGGCGCACGAGATCGAGGTCGTGCGTGGCCATGATGATGGCCGTGCCGGCGGCGTTGATCTCGCGCAGCAGCTGGAAGACGCCCCGCGTGGCGCGCTCGTCGAGGTTGCCGGTGGGCTCGTCGGCGATGAGGACGAACGGATCGTTGACCAGCGCGCGGGCAATGGCCACGCGCTGCTGCTCGCCGCCCGACAGCTCGCGGGGGAACGCGGTGGCCTTGGCGGCGAGGCCCACCTGCGTGAGCACGCGGCTGACCTTGGGGCCGATCTGGGCGCGCGGCACCCCGGTGACCTCGAGCGCGAAGCCGACGTTCTCTTCGGCCGT
This sequence comes from Gemmatimonadota bacterium, assembly GCA_028876525.1. Lineage (GTDB taxonomy): Bacteria > Gemmatimonadota > Gemmatimonadetes > Gemmatimonadales > Gemmatimonadaceae > JAGWRI01. Next base: position 2,791 of record JAGWRI010000302.1, read on the forward strand.
GCGGTCCTCGAGCAGGCGGAAATCCTGGAACACGATGCCCAGGCGCCGGCGCAGCTTCGAGATCTCGCGGCGCGAGGCGTGCTCGGAATTCACCCCGCTCACCCGCACGAGGCCGCTCGTGGGGCGCTCGGCGAAGTAGGCCAGGCGGAGGATGGTGCTCTTGCCGGCGCCGCTGGGGCCGGTGAGGAAGACGAACTCTCCCTTGGCCACCCGGAACGAGACCTCGTGCAGCGCCAGCCCCGACCTCGGGTATTCCTTCGTGACCCGGTCGAACCGGAGCACGCCCACCGCCTCGGCCGCCGTCAACGCAGGGCCTGCTCGAGGTCGGCGATGAGATCGTCGGCGCTCTCGATGCCGATGCTCAGGCGGACGAACCCGTCGGGAATCCCCGCCTTGGCGCGCTGGCTGGCCGACACGCCGGCGTGCGAGGTGTGGCGGGGCTCGGAGACCAGGGAATCCACGCCGCCAAGGCTGGGCGCGTGCTGGAAGATGCGCAGGCGCCGCAGCATGCGGTCCACCGCGCGCGCGCCGCCGGCCAGTTCGAGCGCCATCATGCCGCCGAACCCGTCGAGCGTGCGCTTCGCGACGGCGTAATCGGGGTGCGAGGGCAGGCCCGGGTAGTGCACCCGCTTCACGTCGCGGGACTTCTCGGCCCACTCGGCGATGCGCATGGCGTTGGCGTTCTGCCGCTGGACGCGGACGTCGAGCGTCTTGAGCCCGCGCTCGAGCAGCCAGGCGGCGAACGGGTCGGGGGCCTGCCCCCACAGCATCATCTTGCGGCGCACTTCCTCGACGTAGGGAATCGTGCCCGAGACGACGCCGCCCAGCACGTCGTGGTGGCCGTTGAGGTACTTGGTGGCCGAGTGGATGGACACGTCGGCGCCCTGCTCGAGCGGGCGGAAGTTGATCGGGCTGGCGAACGTCGCGTCCACGACCAGCGCGATGCCCGACTGCTTGCAGATGTAGCTCACCGCCTTGAGGTCGAGCACCCGGCAGGTGGGATTGACCGGCGTCTCGACGAATACGACCCGGGTGTTCTTCCGGATCGTCTTGCGCCAGACGCGGACTTCGAGCGGATCCACCAGCGACACCTCGATGCCCAGCGAGGCGAACTCCTCTTCGAGCAGGGCGCGGGTGCCGCCGTAGATCCACTCGCTGGCCACGATGTGGTCGCCCGGGCGCAACAGGGCGACGAGGGCGCAGGCGGTGGCTCCCATCCCGCTGGCCAGGAGCACCGAGGCCTCGGCGCCCTCGAGCGCGGCCATGCGGCGCTGGACCGCTTCGGCGTTGGGCGCGTTCCCGTAGCGCGGGTAGCGCAGGCCATCGGCCGTTCCAATTTCCTGGATGAAGTTGACCGACTGGTACAGGGCGCGGACGACCGGCGCGTCCACCTCGCGGTCGCCGGCCTCGAGGCCCCCGTGCAGGGGCAGCGACGCGCGGTCGAGGGTGCGCTGCTGTTTGCGGCTCATGATGGCGGTCTCACGCGTAGGCGGGCGGCGGGCCGCGCCGGTCCAGGTCGGGCTTGATCACCCGCACGATTTCCGATGGAGCGGCGCCCACGACGTCGCGCAGCACCACGTCCCCCTTGTTCATCGACGGGTCGATGTGCACCGCGGCCAGCTCGTGCCGCCGGGGTCCGTACACCCACGCCAGCTCCCCGTCGTCGAGCAGGCGCGCGCGGGCGTCGTCGGGGTGCATGAACACCGCCGGACCGCGCGCCGCGTCGGCCGGACGGGTCGCGATGAGCTGCGCGACCCGCAGCGGACGCTGCAGCACGTCAGCCACGCTCCGCGCCCCCGCCCAGCGCCACGTACTCCTCGTTCAGACGCATGACCAGCCGGCGACGCCACAATCCGTCCAGCGTGTCGCGGATCTCGGGCTCTTCCTCGCCGATCTCGCCGGCCAGGTCGGCCGCGAGGGCGCGCCCGTGCCGCTTGACCGCCTCCCACGCCCGCCGCTCGCGCTCGCTCAGCACCCCCACCACGTGCACGCCGTCCTCCTGCTCGATGGCCAGCGCCAGCCCGTGCCGCTCGAGGACCGTCTCGATCGCCTCCCAGTGGTCGTCGGTCATGCCCCGGAACAGGAAATAGGCCTCGTGAGGCGGGTTCTCGTCACAGTAGCGGAGCAGCAACTTCGCGATCACTTCGTCGGCGCAGGAGAAATCCATCATCGAGACGTGCGAGAAGTCGAGCACGGTCAGCGTCCGCTCGTGCGCCTCGCGCATGAGCAGCTCGATCTGGTTGCGGACGGCCTGCCCGGTGGGGCGGGTCACGAGGTTGGAATAGAGGTTCGCCGACACCGTCTGCCGCAGCACGGTGCCCAGGTCTATGTGGTTCATGGTTTGCTCGCCGCGCGCTCGGGGATGGTCACCTGCACCTGAGCGCCGGGAAAGGGAGGGAGATTCTCTTCCAACGGGACGTCCTCGTCCCACTTGGGCACGAGCGCGATGCGCGCCGTGCCGCTGCGAATGGACAGCTTGCCTTCCCATCGTCCGCAATAGCGCCGCACCCCAGACAGCCCCTGGCCGCGCCCGGGGTCGCGGAACCGGCTCACGCCGCGGATCACCGCCGCCTCGAGGGCCGCGGCATCGTCCCACCGGTCGTCGCGCACGCGCCCCGGCGCTCCCTCGAGCGAGTTCCGGAACCCGATGCCCGCGTCGCACACGGCGATCTGCACCACGCGCCGGCCGAGCCGCTTCTTCCAGGTGTAGGCCTGCACGGCCACCCACCCGCCGCGCCCCGCGTGCTCGACGATGTTCTGGCAGATCTCGGACAGGGTCATCGCGAACCCCACCGTCGCCTTGGCGTCCAGGCTCAGCTCGGTGGAGATGATCTGCTGCGCCTTGGCCTGGATGCGCTCCACGACTTCGTGCACGTCCTCGCTCTTCGCCACCGGGGTGACTTCGAGCAGCACGCGCGAATCGCCGCCCGTGCGCTTGGGCACCGTGCCGTGCAGGTCGTAGAGTTCCTCGGCGTACTTGAAGAAGTCGGTGCGGGCCCAGTAGCCCACCGTGTCTTCCGTTTCGGGGGCGGCGAACGCCGGCCGCTCGGCCCGCGTCTGCGCCAGGGTGAGCAGTGCCGTCAGCCCGTAGGGCGATGCCCAGCGGCAGTGGCGGGCATCCACGAGGATCTTCTCGTCGGGGGGAACCGGCGCCAGCTGCTCCAGCACCTGCTCGAACGTCTGGTCGTCGAGCGAAGGCGGGACGTTGATGACGGTAGTCACGTGGAGCTGAGTTCCCCTCGAAGATGATGCGCGAGGCCGGTGGCTCCCCGATGCTGGAGATTCCGGCCGGCCGCCCGGTGGGCGGTCACGATGGCGTCACCCAACTTATCACCGGCAAGCAGCCGTGAGAAATAGGTCGCGCCCCACACGTCGCCACAACCCGTCGGGTCGCCCCCGGCCGGCGCCGACATCGGCGGCGGGACCAGCGCCGTGCGGAGCGGGCCGACCGGCGCGCCGAGCGCCCGCGGGCGGCGCAGGTCGCTCAACCGCTCGAAATCGGGCGCCGCGAAGTACGCCGCGCCCCTTGCACCCAGGGTAACCACCAGACAGCGGGCCCCGGCGTCGAGCGCGGTGGCCGCCAGCGCCATCGGATCGGGGGCCAGAAGCGCCATCTCGTCCTCGTTCGCCTGGATGATGTCGAAACAGGCACACCACTCGCGCACGTTTGGCAGGGGCCGGGGCGTCCGCAGGCCATCCGGCTGGATGGCCAGCATCAGGGAGTGGAGGTCGCAGTAAATGGGCCCCCGGAAGTGCTGACGGATCAACTGCGCGGTGGCGAGATCCACCTCCCAGCCGGACAGGAGGTTGATGTAGAGCGCGTCCAGGCCGTGGAGCAGCGGCTGGAGCTCGGGCCAGCTCCAGGGCGGGACGCCGCCGGTGAGTCGCTCGGTTCGCCGGGCGTCGCTCACGTAGCGGATCTCGACCCGATTGTTGGGGACGGGCACCTCGACGAGCGGGCACCCCCGGGCCATGTGGCGGAGCGACGAGCAGTACTCGCGGGCCTTGGCGGCCAGATCGCTTCCGACCTTGATCAGGGGGACGATTTGCCAGTCGTCGGGCAGCGCCGCGTCGAGGCCCGCCAGGGCGTAGGTCACGCCGCCCCACTCCTCGACGGCGGGCGTGAGCGGATCGCGGCCGTAGATGGTGTCCCAGACGAAGGTGCCGATCAGACCGAGACGGTTCATCGAAGTGCAAGGGGCGCCGGCAAGAACAGCGCCGGCAAGAACAGCGCCGGCAAACGCTGCGCCGGCAAATACAGCGCCGACAAGAACTGCGCCGACAAGAACTGCGCTGGGAACGGATTCAGGCAACCAGCGCGTGAGGACCGAAACTGCGCGTAAACTACGCGGGTGTGAG
>JAGWRI010000303.1 GCA_028876525.1 Gemmatimonadota bacterium
CCGGTACTCCTTCTGCCCCGTGCGCGCCGAGGGCGACGTGCCGATCCCCGCCGGCCACGCGTTCGTGATTGCCGACAGCGGCGTGGTGGCCGAAAAGGCCGGCGCGGCGCGCGACGCGTACAACCGCGCGTCGGTGGCCACGCAGGTCATCACGCGCATCTGGAACGACGCCACCGGCCGCCGCGACGGCGCGCTGGCAAACGCGCTGGACAGCGCGCCGGACGCCGCGGAGCGGCTGCGCGGGCTGCTGCGCGGCGCCGAGCACGCCGAGTATCCGGCGCAGGTGCTGGTGGACCGGATGGAGCAGTTCGACGACGAGAGCCGGCGCATCATTCCGGCGGCGTACGATGCCCTCGCGGCCGGCGACCTGGCGCGGTTCGGCGCGCTGGTGGACCAGTCGCAGGCCAACGTCGAGCGGTGGCTGGGCAACCAGATTGCGCAGACCATTCGGCTGCAGCGCGACGCGCGGGCCATGGGGGCCGCGGCGGCGTCGGCGTTCGGGGCCGGCTTCGGCGGCAGTGTCTGGGCGCTGGTGCGCGAGGGCGATGCGCGGGAGTTCGCGCGCGAGTGGCTGGCGCGGTATCGTGAAGCATTCCCGGCCGCGGGCCCGCTTGCCCGGACGTTCGTCACGGGCGCGGGGCCGGCGGCAATGCGGCTGGATTCCCCTCACGCCTGAGGCGCCCATGTGGAAGGAGTTCAAGGAGTTCCTCATCAAGCAGAACGCCATCGCCCTGGCCATCGCGGTCGTGATCGGCGCGGCGTTGAACACCGTGGTGCAGGCCATCGTCAACGACATCATCCTGCCGGTGGTGCAGACGGTCTCGCCGTCGGTGGCGTGGCAGGAGTGGACCTGGCACAATTTCAAGTTCGGCGACCTGGCCAGCGCGGTGCTCAACTTCTTCATCGTCGGGTTCGTGGCCTGGCGCATCAGCAAGATCTTCATCAAGCCGGCGCCGGCGGGGCCGCCCACCACCAAGAGCTGCGACTTCTGCAAGTCCACCATCGACATCGCGGCCACGCGCTGCCCCCACTGCACCAGCCAGCTCGCGGCGTGAGCGGGGCGGGGAACTACGCGAAGATCTACGCGGCCGCGCGGCGCATTCCGCGCGGCCGCGTGGCCACCTACGGGCAGATCGCGCGGCTGGCGGGGCTGCCCGGGCACGCCCGGCAGGTGGGATACGCGATGGCCGCCCTCAAGGCCGGCACGCTCGTGCCGTGGCACCGGGTGATCAACGCCCAGGGCCGGGTGAGCCCGCGCCGGGCCGGCCCCGGGGCCGGCGTGCGCCAGCGGCAGCTGCTCGAGCGCGAGGGGGTGGCGTTCGCGCCCTCGGGCAAGGTGCCGCTGGAGCGTTACGGGTGGGAACCTCGCGCGCGGTCCCGTTGAGCGGTATTGTCAGCGCGCGTCCCCACCCGCCCCATCGAACCCCACCGTCCTCATGATCGAATATTTCCGCAAGCTCTACGCCCACGCCGAGTGGGCGGACGCGCGCGCGCTGCGCGCGATGGTGGACAGCGCCAGCCTTCCCCCGCACGCGGTGGAGCTGTTCGCGCACGTGCTGAGCGCCGAGCACGTCTGGCTGAGCCGACTGCGCGGCACGGCCCCGCGCACCGCCGTCTGGTCCAACCTCACCATTGCCGAGTGCGACTCGCTGATGCACGAGAACCACGCCGGCTACACGGCGCTGCTCGACGAACTGAGCGACGCCGATCTCGACGGGCCCGTGGAGTACCGGAACTCGGCGGGGCAGGGGTTCACGTCGTCGCGCTCGGAGATTCTGACCCAGGTGGCCATGCACGGGGCGTATCACCGCGGGCAGATCGCGCAGCTCATCCGCGCCGCGGGCGACACGCCGCAGGCCACGGATTTCATTGGGTTCACGCGCGGCGTGCCGTCGCCGCCGCGGCGGGCGGGTTAGGGTCCGGTCATGACGCCGCCCGTGCCGCCCGCCTCGCCCCCGCCGCCCATTCCGCCGGCGCCCGCGCCGCATCCCAGAACCGGCGCCGCCGCCGGCATCGCGGCCGCGCGCCGGCACCGCCGGTACACGCCAATGCCGCCGCGCGAGGTGTTCGTGCGGCACGTCGTGCGGAACGCCGTCATTGGCGGCTCGATGATCTTCGCCGCGCTCATGATTGGCGTGGTGGGGTATCACTTCACCGCGGGGCTGGGGTGGCTGGACTCGCTGGTGAACGCGAGCATGATCCTGGGCGGGATGGGGCCGGTGAACCCCATCGTGTCGCGGTCGGGCAAGTGGTTCGAGTCGTTCTACGCCCTGTTCAGCGGGGTGGTGTTCATCTCGTCGGTGGGCGTGGCGCTGGGGCCGGCCATCAAGCGCTTTCTGCACCGGTTCCATCTCGACATCGAAGCGGATGAGTGACCGTCCCTTGACACCGGCTGCCGCGCGTAGCATTGTCCGGTCCATGCTGAATCGCGCCCTGGCCACGTATTACTACTGGTATTCGACCCCGCACACGGGCCGAAGCCAGGGGCGCGCGCACGGTTAAGTAAGGCGCGAGCAGGTCTTCCTCAGGCGGTCCGTGTTTCACACGGGCCGCCTTTTTGTTGTCCCCATACGCGAGGCCACCATGCTGGACGTCACCCCGAATCTTCGCCTGACCGAGCCCGAGTTCATCGAGCAGCGCTGGCGCGACTACACCGCCGAGCAGCACGACGTGTGGCGGGTGCTGTACGAGCGGCGCATGGCCGACCTCGGCAAGCACGGGAGCGAGGTGTATCTGCGCGGGGCGGAGCGCATCGGGCTGTGTCCCGACCTGGTGCCCGATCTGGACGTGGTGAACCAGAAGCTGGCCGGGCTCACCGGGTGGCGGGCGGCGCCGGTGAGCGGGTTCATACCGGCGCCCGAGTTCTTCCGCTGTCTGTCGGTGCGCAAGTTCCCGACCACGGTCATCGTGCGGCCGCGGGAGCAGCTCGATTACCTGCCCGAGCCCGACATCTTCCACGACGTGTTCGGGCACGTGCCGCTGCACGCCAGTCCGGCGTTTGCCGATTA
>JAGWRI010000304.1 GCA_028876525.1 Gemmatimonadota bacterium
ACCGGCGCGCCCAAGGTGCGCGCCATGCAGATCATCGACGAACTGGAGCCCGAGCGGCGCGGCCCCTACGCCGGGGCGGTGGGCTACCTCTCGGCCGGCGGCACGCGGATGGATCTGGCGATCACCATCCGGACCTGCGTGATTGCCGGGGGCACGGCCTCGGTGCAGGCCGGGGCGGGCATCGTGTACGACTCGGTGCCCGAACGGGAGTGGGAGGAGACGGAGAACAAGGCCCGGGCCCTCCTCACGGCCATCGGACGCGTGCGCACGCCCGCCGGACCCGCCTAGTCCCGGGGCACCGGGCCCCCCATATTCCGGGCACATGCCCTACAAGCTGACGAGCGCCGATCAGACGCTGTCGTTCGAGCTGCGGCCGGGACCGGCCCAGCTCGTCGGACGCGCCCCGACCTGCGACTTCCCGATCATCGATCCGACGATCTCGCGGCGCCACGCCGAAATCGAACTGGCCGAGGGCGGCGTCGTGGTGCGCGACCTGGGCTCGAGCAACGGGACGTTCGTCAACGGGGCGCGAGTGCAGGACGGCACGCTCCGCGCGGGCGACCGCGTGACGTTCGGGAAGGTGGAGTTCTCGCTCGAGGAGGCGGCGGCCCGCAAGCCCGCGGCGCCGCCCCCCGCCGAGGCGAGCCTTCCGCCGGGCGCGACGATCGTGCGCCAGCTCCCCGTGCGCGGGCAGACGCCGGCCACGCCCATGGAGGCGGTGCCCGCCCTGCCCGCCGACAAGAGCCGCGAGAAGCTCACCACGCTGCTCGAGGTGTCGAAGGGGCTGGGGCGGGCGGTGGACACCGACGCGATCCTCGACAAGATCGTGCAGTACGCCTACCAGATCCTGGACGTGGACCGCGTGGCGATCCTGCTGCTCGACGAGCAGGGCGAGCTCGTGCCCAAGATCTCGCGCGACAAGCGGGGCGCGGACGCGCCGCGGATGGTGCCGCAGTCCATCGCCCGGGCGGCGGTGGCCGACAAGGTGGCGATCCTGTCCGACAACGCCGGCGAGGACACGCGCTTCGGCGGGCAGTCGGTGGTGCTGCAGCAGGTGCGCTCCGCCATCTGCACGCCGCTCATCGGAAGCGAGGACCGGGTGCTGGGCGTGATCTACGTGGACAACGTGTCCACCACGCACCGGTTCACCGACGACGACCTGGACTTCGTGGTCGCGTTCGCCGGCATCGCCGCCGTAGCCATCGAGAACAGCCAGTTCGCCGAGCGGATCCGGCGGGAGACGCTGGCCCGGAGCAACTTCGAGCGCTACTTCACGCCGCAGCTCGCGCAGCGCATCGCGACTTCCGCGGGCGCCTCGCGGCTGGGGGGCGACAAGCGCAAGGTCGCCGTGCTGTTCAGCGACATCCGCGGGTTCACGCCGCTGTCGGAAACGATGAATCCCGACGCCATGGCGCGGCTCCTGAGCGAGTACTTCACCGAGATGGTGGACTGCGTGTTCCGCCACGAGGGCACGCTGGACAAGTTCATCGGCGACGCGGTGATGGCCCAGTGGGGCGCGCCGATCGGCGACCCGCTGGATCCCGACAAGGCGGTGCGCGCGGCCATGGACATGATGCGCGAGCTGGACAAGCTCAACGCGCGGTGGAAGGCCGAGGAACGCCCGACGCTGGAGATCGGGATCGGACTCAACTTCGGCGACGCGTTCGCCGGGAACATCGGATCGGAGAAGCGCCTCGAGTTCACGGTGATCGGCGACACGGTGAACACGGCCAGCCGGCTGTGCGGCGCGGCCGGGCCGCGCGAGATCCTGATCACGGAGAGTATGCGGCAGGCGCTGTCGGACAAGCCGCCGCTCGAAGAGCGGCCGCCGCTCGAGCTCAAGGGCAAGAGCCAGCCGGTGCCGGTGTTCCGCATCGTCGTGTGAGCGAGCGGGCGCTGCCGGCGGGGTACGAGCGCCTCGTGAGCGGCCGGACCGAGGCGGTGGCGGTGCCGGCCCTCGTGCCCCTGCTGCGCGACGTGCTAGCCGCCGGCAGCCTCTACGACTTTGCCCGCGCGCGGCCCGGGGCCAGGGAGCTGACGGGCCGGCAGCCGGCGTACGCGTTCTCCACGTCGTTCCTGGACGGCGCCCTGGTCGTGCGCCACAACCGCCACGGGGGCGCGCTGGCCCGGATCACCGGCGACCGATTCCTGTACCCGACGCGCGCGCCGCACGAGCTGGACGTCTCGGTGCGGCTCTCCGCCGCGGGGGTGCCGACGCCGCCGGTGCTCGCCTACGTCATCTACGGCCGCGGCCTCACGGCGCGGGCCGACGTCGCGACGCGGCTGGCGGACCCGGCGGCGGACCTCGCGGCGGTGCTCGCGGGGGGAGACGGCGCGGCGCGGGTGCGCGCCCTCGACCTGACCGCGACGCTGGTCGCGCAGCTCGCGCGCGCCGGCGCCCTGCACGCGGACCTCAACGCCAAGAACGTGCTCGTCGGATCGGTCGCGCCCGGCGGCGCCGACGTCCGCGCGCTGGTGCTCGACGTGGACCGCGTGACCTTCGGCTGGGCCACCACCGACGCGCTGGCCCACAACCTGGCCCGGCTGGACCGGTCGCTGCGCAAGCGCCGCGCGCGGTTCGACGAGGCGGTGACCGACGAGGAGATCGCGAGGCTGGCGCGCTCGGCCGCCGAACGCGCCTGAGCGGGGCCGCTACCCCCCGGAGATCCTGGCGATCACCTCGTGCCGGGCGGCGCCGGAGGCAGTGGGCGCGCGACTTGACGTCCTGGCCCTCAGGGCGCGCGCCGGCGCGCGGCGAGCACGTCGCGGTACACCGCCTCGGTGGCGTCGGCCATGCGCTCGACCGAGAAGTCCGCGGCGCGCGCGCGGGCCGCATCGCCCACGCGGCGGGCGAGCGCCGGATCGTTCACCAGCCGCCCGATCGCCGCGCCCAGCGCGTCGGGGTCGCGCGCCGGCGCCAGCAGCCCGCTCACGCCGTCCTGCACCACCTCGGGGATGCCGCCCGCGCGCGTCGCGGCAATGGGCCGCCCCAGAAAGAGCGCGTCGAGCAGCACCGACCCCATGCCCTCTTCGCGCGACGAGAGCACGCACACGGTGGCCGCCGCCAGCAACTCGTCGGGGTCGGTGCGGTAGCCCGCCAGGTGCACGAACCCGCCCAGCCCCAGCGCGGCGATCTCGGCCTCGACCGCCGGCCGCAGCACCCCGTCGCCGACCAGGAGCCCGTGCAGCGACGGCGCGTCGCGCCGCGCGCGCGCCACGGCGCGCACGAAGTTGACCGGATCCTTGTGCCCCACGAGCTGCGCCACCTGCACGGCCACCGGAGCGCCGGGCGGCACGCCCAGAGCGGCCATCCGCTCCGGCGAGGCCGGCGCGATCTCGCGGTGCACGTCCACCCCGTCGGGCACCACGCGGATGCGGGACGCCGCGATGCCGCACGAAACGAGCACATTGGCCACGGCGCGCGAAACGGCGACGATTGCCGCCGGCCGGCCGTACTTCCAGCGCGTGCCGGCGTTGTCGCGGAGCCGGAAATCCACCCGGCGCGCCACGACGAGCCGCGCCGGCGTTCCGGCCGCGGCCAGTGCCCCGAGGGTCACGTCGTGCCCGGCGTGCGCGTGGACGATCTC
>JAGWRI010000305.1 GCA_028876525.1 Gemmatimonadota bacterium
CGGCGCGGCGCCGGCGGCCGCAGCGCGATGACCGCCGCCGCGCCGCCGCCCGGCGCGCCCGCGCCGCCCGAGGTGGAGGACTACCTCACGCACCTCGCCAAGGAGCGCGACGTCTCGCCCAACACGGTCAAGGCCTACCGACGCGACCTCCACGAATTCGTGGCGTTCCTGGGCGGCTACTACGGCGCCGCGGCGTGGAGCTGGGATGGCGTGGACCGCCTGGCCATGCGCGGCTTCCTGGGCCACCTCACGCGGCGCGGGCTCGCGCGGCGCTCCATTTCGCGCACCCTGAGCGCCGTGCGCGGGTTCTACAAGTTCCTGGCGGTGAACGAAGTCGTGGCCGCCAACCCGGCGCGCGCCGTCGGGGCCCCGAAGCTCGACCGGCACCTGCCGGGCTACCTCGATCGGGCGCAGATCGACCTCCTGTTCCAGTCGGCCGAGGCGCGCGCCATGGAGGGGCGGTTCGAGGACGTCCGAAACCTGGCCATTCTCGAGCTGTTCTACTCCACCGGCATCCGCGTGTCGGAGCTGCAGGGCCTCAACCGGCCCGACGTCGACCTCGTCTCGCAACAGGCCAAGGTGCGGGGCAAGGGGCGCAAGGAGCGCATCGTGCCCGTGGGCGACCACGCCCAGCTCGCCATTCGGAATTACGAGTCGAAGCGCGACGAGCTCACCGGGAAGCTGGGCGGCCGGGGAGACCGGCGGGCGCTGTTCGTGGGCCGCACCGGAAACCGGCTCACCGTGCGCGCCGTACAGAAGATCATGAGCAAATTCCTGGGCCAGGTGGACGAGGAGGCGGGGCTCACCACGCACTCCCTGCGCCACACCTTCGCCACGCACCTGCTGGACGCCGGCGCCGACCTCCGCGCCGTGCAGGAGCTGCTGGGGCACGCCTCCATCAGCACGACCCAGATCTACACGCACACCAGCGTCGAGCGGCTCAAGCAGGTGTACCAGAAGAGCCATCCCAGGGCCTGACCCATATGGACGTCTCACCCGGCGCTCTCCTGCGCGACCTCTGGCTGATCATCGTCGCCGTCTGGCTGGTGGGCGCCCTGTTTACCAAGCGCACCGTCCGCCGCGAGCCCATCGGGTTCACGCTGGTCCAGCGCATCCTGGCCGTCTCGGCGTACGTGCTACTTCTCTGGAGCCGGATCCCGATCCCGTGGCTCCACTGGCGCTTCGTGCGCCAGGGCCCCGGGTGGGGATACGCCGGCGTGGCCGTCACCGCGCTGGGCATCGGCCTCGCCATCTGGGCGCGCCTCCTGCTGGGCGGCAACTGGAGCGCGAACGTGACCGTCAAGGAGTCGCACGAGCTGATCCAGACCGGGCCGTACCGATTCGTGCGGCACCCGATCTACTCCGGAGTCTCGCTGGCCGTGGCCGGCACGGCGCTCGCCATGGGCGAGGTGCGCGGGGTCCTGGCGCTGGCGTTCGCGCTGGCGGCGTGGCGCGTGAAATGGCCGGTGGAAGAGCAGTTCATGATCGAGCAATTCGGCGACCGCTATCTGGAGTACCGGCAGCGGGTTAGGGCGATCATTCCCGGCGTCTGGTAGCCGCGGCGCGGGGCGGCGCTATGTTTCAACCCATGCCACTCCCGACCGTTCGCGCCACCACCATCCTCGCCGTCCGCCGCGACGGGAAGGTCGCCCTTGGCGGCGACGGGCAGGTCACCGTCGGCGAGACGGTGATGAAGGCCAAGGCGCAGAAGGTGCGCGCCATGCAGGGGGGCAAGTTGCTCACCGGCTTCGCCGGCTCGGTGGCCGACGCGCTCACCCTGTTCGAGAAGTTCGAGGAAAAACTCAACCGGTTCCCGGGCAACCTGCCGCGGTCGGTGGTCGAGCTGGCCAAGGAGTGGCGGAGCGACCGCGTGTTGCGGCGGCTCGAGGCCATGCTCATCGTGGCCGACGTCAACAACGGCTACCTGATCTCGGGCACCGGCGAGGTGATCGAGCCCGACGACGGCATCCTGGCCATCGGCTCGGGCGGTCCGTACGCGCTGTCCGCCGCCCGCGCGCTGGCCGCCACCACGCAGCTCACGCCGCGCGAGATCGTCGAGCGCAGCCTGCAGATCGCCGGCGAGATCTGCATTTACACGAACACGAACATCACCGTTCTCGACGCCTGAGGCCATCGGCCCGGCGCGGGGCGGACGTGCCGCTCATGCCAACGAACCACACCGAACAAGTCCTCGCGCGTCTTGCCGACCTGACGCCCCGTCAGATCGTCGCCGAGCTGGACCGCTACATCGTGGGGCAGGCCGACGCCAAGAAGGCGGTGGCCATCGCGCTCCGCAACCGGTGGCGGCGGCAGCGCGCCCCGGAGGGGATCCGCGAGGAGATCGCGCCCAACAACATCATCCTCATCGGGCCGACGGGCGTGGGGAAGACCGAGATCGCGCGCCGCCTGTCCAAGCTCGCCGGCGCGCCGTTCATCAAGGTCGAGGCCTCGAAATTCACCGAAGTCGGCTACGTGGGGCGCGACGTGGAGTCCATGGTCCGCGATCTGGTCGAGAGCGCGATCGACATGGTGCGCACCGAGCGCGAGTCGGAGGTCGAGGACCTGGCGCACGAGCGGGTGGAGCAGCGCCTGCTCGACCTCCTGCTGCCCGTGCCCGAACCGGCCAGGCCCAGGCCCGAGGCGGGGGCGGGAGCGGGGGAGGGGGACGCCGAGAGCGGCAACGTGTTCGTCGTCTCGTCCCGGGGGGACGTGACGCGCGAGCAGGAGCTGGCGCAGGAGCGCCACCAGCGCACGCGCGAGAAGCTCCACCAGCTGCTCAAGGACGGCCAGCTCGAGTCGCGCGAGGTGGAGGTCGAGGTCACGCCGCGCGGGCCGATGATCGACGTGCTCTCCACCCAGGGCGCGCCCGAGGGCATGGAGAACTTCACCGACATGCTCAAGGAGATGCTCCCCAAGCGCCACAAGAAGCGCACCGTCAAGGTCAGCGAGGCGCGGCGCATCCTGCTCGAGCAGGAGTTCGAGAAGCTGGTGGACATCGAGGAGGTCACCACCGACGCGCTGGACCGCGTGGAGAAGCTGGGCATCATCTTCCTCGACGAGATCGACAAGATCGCCGGCGAGCGCTCGCAGATGGGCGGGCCCGACGTGTCGCGCGAGGGCGTGCAGCGCGATCTGCTGCCGATCGTCGAGGGCTCCAACGTGCAGACCAAGTACGGCATGGTGAAGACCGACCACGTGCTCTTCATCGCCGCCGGCGCGTTCCACGTATCGAAGCCCAGCGACCTCATCCCCGAGCTGCAGGGGCGGTTTCCGATCCGCGTGGAGCTCAAGCCGCTCACCGAGGCCGATTTCGTGCGCATCATGACCGAGCCCGAGAACGCCCTCACCAAGCAGTACGCGGCGCTGGTCGAGGCCGAGGGCGCCAAGCTCACGTTCACCGACGACGGCATCCGCGAGATCGCGCGCATCGCCGCGCTGGTGAACGAACGCATGGAGAACATCGGCGCCCGCCGGCTGCACACCGTGATGACCACGCAGCTCGAGGAAGTGCTCTACGAGCTGCCCGACCGCGGCACCGCCGAGATCGTCGTCGACGCCGCCGCCGTGCGCGACAAGCTCAAGGCCATCGTGGAAGACGAAGACCTCCGGCGCTACATTCTCTAGTCCCCGAACCCCAAACCACTGGGCATCTTCCCATGGCCAAGCCCGTCACCGCCGCCGCGCCCGCCCTGCCGCCCGAGTCGTACGCGCCGCACCGCGACTTCCTGCAGATCACCGACTTCACGCGTGCCCAACTCGAGCGGCTGTTCGCGCTCGCCGAGCGGATGCGCGGGGGCGCCTACACCAAACAGCCGCTCGCCGGCAAGACGCTGGCGATGATCTTCATGAAGGCGTCCACCCGCACGCGCGTGTCGTTCGAGGTGGGCACGTACCAGCTGGGCGGGCATGCGCTGTTCCTCTCGCCCCGCGACGTGCAACTGGGCCGCGGCGAGCCCATCGCCGACACGGCGCGCGTGCTGTCGCGCTACGTGAACGGGATCATGATCCGCACCTTTGCGCATCAGGACGCCGAGGTGCTGGCGCAGTACGCGGGCGTGCCCGTGATCAACGGGCTCACCGACATGGTGCACCCCTGCCAGGTGCTGGCCGACCTGCTCACCGTGCGGCAGCATCTGGGCAGCTATGAGGGAAAGGTGATTGCCTGGATCGGCGACGGGAACAACATGGCCAACTCGTGGATCAACGCCGCCAACCGGCTGGGGTTCGAGCTGCGCATCGCCTGTCCCGAGGGCTACGAGCCGGCCGACCACCTGCTGGTGGAAGCGAGGAAGCACGCCACGGTCACCGTGACGCGCGACCCGATGGCCGCCGCCGAGGGGGCCCACGTGGTGACCACCGACGTGTGGGCGAGCATGGGACAGGAGGACGAGCAGAAGACGCGCGCCAAGGCGTTTGCCAGGTACACCGTGAACGCCAAGCTC
>JAGWRI010000306.1 GCA_028876525.1 Gemmatimonadota bacterium
CTGGCAGTACCTGGGCGCGTTCATCGGGATCTTCCTCGAGGAGTCGGGCGTGCCGCTCCCCGTGCCGGGCGACGTGTTCATCGCCGCGCTGGGCGCTTCGGGGCGCGCGGGGCACGCGAACTACGTCGTCACGACGCTCATCGTGGTCGGGGCGACGGTGACGGGCAGCGCCATCCTGTTCGAGATCTCGCGGCGCCTCGGCGAGCCGCTGCTGCGCAAGATCGGCCATCGGTTCGGCTTCGATGGGGCGCGCGCCGACCGCGTGGAGGAATGGCTCAACACGCACGGCACGCTCACCGTGGCGCTGGGGCGGCTGGTGCCGGGCTTCCGGATCCTGCTCACGGTCGCGGCCGGCGCCCTGCGGATGGGGCGCGCGCGGTTCCTGCTCGGCGCGGCGGCGGCGGCGGTGCTGTGGGCGGCCATCTACTACTGGCTGGGCTACGCGCTCGGCGCCGGCGTGGAGCGGCTCATTCGCTCCGCGGCCGGGCGCGCGGTGCGCAATCCCGAGGTGGCCGCGGCGCTGGTGGTCGTGGGCGTGGCCGTCATCGTCGCGGCGATCGTGATGGTCGTTCTGCGGCGGAAGAACGCGCGGGAGTCGGCCGAAGCCGACTCCCGCGCGTGATCCCGGCCCGCCGCGCCGTCGTGGGGCCGGTGCGGCCTACCGCGATCCCGGCAGCGACACCGGCGGCTGGCCGGCGGCCTTCCGCTTCGCGTTGAACGCGGCGAGCCCGGTCGTGCTGAGCTTCGCCCACCGCGCCATCAGGTCGCGAGACTCGGCGCGCGCGTGGGCGCACGCCGCGACGTCGCCGGCGGTGGGGGCCACGTCGGCGCCCTGCATCGCCATCGCCGCGCCCATCATCGTGCCCGAAAGGTTCTCGAGCGTCGGCGTCACGCTGCCGCGGCCGCCGCGGCCGAAGCCGAAGCCGAACCCGCGTCCCCGCCCGCCCGTGGGGGCGGCCGGGGCCAGCGTCTCGACCTCCTTCCTGAAGGCGCCCACGTCGTCGCCGGACAGCGCGTCGAGC
The DNA here is from genome assembly GCA_028876525.1 of Gemmatimonadota bacterium. Lineage (GTDB taxonomy): Bacteria > Gemmatimonadota > Gemmatimonadetes > Gemmatimonadales > Gemmatimonadaceae > JAGWRI01. The sequence goes on from JAGWRI010000306.1 coordinate 1,023, forward strand.
GCGGCCACCAGCGCGCGGGCCCGCCCGTACGCCGCGTGCGCCGCCTGCGCGCCGTCGTACATCTCGCGCGAGAGCGCCGCGAGCTGGGCCAGCGCGGCGGGCGCCGTCTTCACGCGCGGGTCGAGCTCGAGCGTGAGCGGCTGGGTGTACGTCCTGCCGTCCACCGTGAGGCGCACCGTGTACTCGCCCGGGGGCGCCCAGGGGGCGTTCACCGCCGGATACGTGCGGTGCGGAACGGCGGCCCCGTTGTCGCCCTGGGCCTCGTTGCCGCCGATCGGATCGAAGTGCAGGTCCCAGCTGAAGCGGTGCATGCCCGCGGCCGTCGACAGCGTCATCTGCGGCGCGGCCCAGTAGAGGGGCACCGAGCAGTCGGCGGCGCGCGGATTCTTCTGGCACACCTCGGTGTCGTACCGCTCGGGGTCGAGCGCCGGATCGGGATCGAGCACCGGATCGGTGCTCGCGTACGAGCGCACGAGCTTGCCGGCGTGGTCCAGAACTTCGAGCTTCACCGGCCCGGAGGCCTCGTGGGCCAGGTAGTAGTCGATGATCCCGCCCGGCGGCGGGTTCTGGCCGGCCGCGACCTCCGGCGGCCAGGGCGTGGGATCGTTGGTGCCGAAGCGCACGCGCACGGCCGTCACCGGCTTGAACAGATAGGCGTCCTTCGCCCTCGCGACGGCGGCCGCCTGGCGCAGCGGGGTGACGTCGTCCAGGATCCAGAACCCGCGGCCGTGCGTGCCGGCCACGAGGTCGCTGCACAGGCAGGTCGCGTCGTCCTTGACCGCGATGTCGCGCACCGAGATCGCGGGCATGTTGAGCCGCAGCGACTGCCAGTGGTCGCCGTCGTCGAACGAGACCCAGACCTGGGTGTCGGTGGCGCCGTAGAGCAGCCCCTTCACGCGCGGATCTTCGCGGATGGAGTTGGCCACCGCGCCGGGCGCGATGCCGGCGTCGATCTCGGTCCACGTCCTGCCGCCGTCGTGCGTGCGGAAGAAGTGGGGGTTCATGTCGTCCAGGCGCATCGTGTTGGCGGCGACGTACGCGGTCTGCGTGTCGAAGTGGCCCGCGTCGATGTTGAAGATGCGGGTCCACGGCTTGATCGCCGCCGGGGTGACGTCGTGCCAGGTCTTCCCGCCGTCGGTCGTGACCTGGACGTTGCCGTCGTCGGTGCCGGCCCAGAGCGTGTTGATGTCGCGGGGCGAAGGGGCCAGCGCGGTGATCGTTCCCTGCGGGCTCACCGTGACGTCGCTGGCGTACCGGCCGACGGTGGGGGGAACCGCCCATGTCTTCCGGGCGAGGTCGGGGCTGATGCGCGTCCAGCTGTGCGCGTGGTCGGTGGTCTTCCAGACGACGTCGGACGTGTAGTACAGCGTCCTGTGGTCCACCGGCGACCAGACGATGGGCATCGTGCGCACGTTGCGGGCGAACGAATCGCCGCCCGGGCCCGCGCCGCTCTGGTCGGGGCCGACGTTCGTCGTCTGGCCCGTCCTTCTATTGTATAGCGAGACGCTGTTGCGGCCGCTGCCGTACACCAGATCGGGGTCGTTGGGATCGGGCGCCGCGATGCCGTATTCCTGGATGTTCACCGGATGCCACGCGTTGAACGTGATCTCCCCGTCCATCGAGCGGCTGTCCACGCACGCCGAGCCGGAGTCCTGCTGCCCGCCGCAGAGGCGGTACGGGAAGGCGTCGTCGGCGGTCACGTGGTACATGGCGGCGGTGGGCTGGGTGTACCAGTTGCTCCACGACCGGCCGCGGTTGGCCGAGATCACGCCGCCCTGGTCGGAGACCAGCAGGATGACGTTCGGGTGCTCGGGGTTGATCCACGTTTTCTGGTAGTCGTCGCCGCCGGGCGCGCCGCGCACGGCGGACCAGGTGATGCCGCCGTCCTCGCTGCGCCAGAACACCGTGGAGCAGGTGTACAGGACGTCGGGGTTCCTGGGGTCGACGGCCAGCGTGGGCAGATCGCCGCCGCCGATGCGCGCCATGGGCCGCGGGTCCTCCACCCGTCCGCGCCCGCTGCCGTCCGCGCCGTCCACGGCGCGGAACCAGTGCGCGCCGCCGTCGGTGGACTTGAACAGCCCCACGACGCCGGTGGTCGAGCCGCGGCCGCCGCGTCCCTCGCCGTTGCGCGCCAGGCCGGCCACGGCGGCGTACAGGACGTTCGGGTTGCTGGGAGCAATGGCGAGGTTGGCCTGAATGATGTCGGGCAGGCCATCGGTCAGCTCGTGCCAGGTCGTGCCGCCGTCGGTGGACTTGTAGATGCCGCCGCCGGGTCCGCCGAAGGCCGTGTTCTCCGAGTATCCCTGCTGCTGCTGCCAGAGCGTCGCGTACACCGTGTTCGGGTCGGCCGGGTCGATCACCACGTCCGCGGCGCTCGTGTACTCGTCCTTGTACAGCACCTTCTCGAAGGTCCTGCCGCCGTCGAGCGAGCGGAACACACCGCGCTCCTCGTTGGGGCCGTACGGATGGCCCAGCGCGGCGACGAACACGCGGTCGGGGTTCTTCGGATCGACCGCGACCTGGGCGATCATCTGCGTGTTGCGCAGGCCGAGGTGGGCCCAGGTCTTCCCGGCGTCGGTGGACTTGTACATCCCGTCGCCCGTGGCGAGGTCGGGTCGGATGATCCCCGCGCCCGAGCCCACGTAGACGATGTTCGGATCGGACGGCGACACGGCGATGGCGCCGATCGAGCCCGTGGACTCCTGGTCGAACAGCGGGTGCCAGGTCGAGCCGTAGTCGGTGCTGCGCCAGACGCCGCCGTTGTCGAAGCCGATGTACGCCACGTTGGGCTCGCTCGGCACGCCGGCCACGGCGCGCGCGCGCCCGGCGCGAGTGGGGCCGATCTCCCGCCACTGCATGGCGGGGTCGTAGAAGCCGGCGGAACCGGCCGCCTGGGCCGACGCGCCGGTGGGAACGAGCATCGCCACCGCGCCGGCAATGCCAAGGATGTACCAGGTAGAGTTGCGCACGAATTCCGCCCTCATGGGTTGCCGGGAGCCTGTCGGGGGGCCGCGGAGACGAGCCGCGGTGCCGGAATGTGACGCCGGGGCCCGAAGGCCGCCAGCGGGCGCCCCCCGCCGGGCCCCCCGTGCATTCCCGGCACGGTTCGCTATGCTTCTAGGCGCGCCCCGGCTCCCGCGGGGGCGCCGAACCACCACCTCTGCAATGCCCAACGCGATTCTCGGGGCCAAGCGGCTGCTCGTCGGCCGCCCCCTTCCTTCGGACCGGCTCGAGCACGAGCGCCTGGACAAGAAGACCGCGCTCGCCGTCCTCTCCTCCGACGCGATCTCGTCGGTGGCCTATGCCACCGAGCAGATCCTCATCGTGCTCGCCGTGCTCGGCACGATGGCGTTGCACTATCTGATTCCCATTTCGGCGGTCATCGTCGGCCTGCTGATGCTGGTGGCGCTGTCGTACCGGCAGACGATCTTCGCCTACCCCAACGGGGGCGGTTCGTACACCGTCGCCAAGGACAACCTGGGGGTGGGGGCGGGCCTCGTGGCGGCGGCGGCGCTGCTCACCGACTACATCCTCACGGTGGCCGTGTCCATCTCCAGCGGCATCGCGGCCATCACGTCCGCGTACCCGGTGCTGGCTCCGTGGACGGTCACGCTGTGCGTGGCGGCCATCGCCCTCCTGGCCGTCGTGAATCTGCGCGGCGTCCGCGAGTCGGGGGCGGCGTTCAGCGTGCCGACCTACATCTTCATCGGCGCGATGCTGGCCCTCCTCGGCGTGGGCGTCGTGCGGCTGGCGATGGGGCACGCGCCGGCGCCCACCTTGGGTCCCCTGCGCGTGGACGTCGTATCGCAGGCGCACGGCGCGGCCACAGGCGGCCTGCTCACCGGCTTCGCCCTGGTGTTCCTGATTCTGCGGGCGTTCGCCGAAGGATGCGTGGCGATGACCGGCACCGAGGCGATCTCCAACGGCGTGACGGCGTTCCGCAACCCGGCCTCGAAGAACGCGGCGACGACGCTGGGCTGGATGGCGGCGATCCTCGGCGTCTTCTTCATCGGCACCAGTTACCTCGCGCGGCACTACGGCATCATGCCCAGCGCCAACGAGACGGTGCTGTCGCAGCTCGGCCGCCATGTGTTCGGCGGCGGGTGGGCCTACTATCTCCTGCAGTACTCGACGTTCGCGGTGCTGGTGCTGGCGGCGAACACGGCGTTCGCCGACTTCCCGCGCCTGTCGAGCCTGCTGGCCGAGGACCGGTACATGCCACACCAGCTCGCGGCGCGCGGCGACCGGCTGGCGTTCTCCAACGGCATCGTGGCGCTGTCGCTGGTGGCGATCCTGCTCGTCTGGATGTTCCACGGCGACACGTCGGCGCTCATCCCGCTGTACGCGATTGGCGTATTCCTGTGCTTCACCCTGTCGCAGGCGGGGATGGTGCGGCACTGGTTCGCGGCACGGGGCGACGGGTGGTGGTGGCGCGCCGGGCTCAACGGCCTGGGCGCGCTGGCCACGGCGCTGGTGTTCATCGTGCAGATCGCCACCAAGTTCGTGCACGGGGCGTGGATCGTGGTGCTGATCATCCCGCTCATCATCTGGATGCTGGTCGCCATCCACCGGCACTATCTGCAGTTCGCCGAAGAGATCAAGTACACCGGGCAGGCGCCGCTCATGTTCATGCACCACACGGTGGTGGTGCCGGTGAGCGGCATCACCAAGGCCACCGCCGGCGCGCTGGTGTACGCGACCACGATTTCGGAGGATGTCCGGGCGGCGACCGTCGGCGTGGATCCCGCCTCCACCGCCGCGCTCCGCAAGCAGTGGGAGGAGTGGGACATCGACGTGCCGCTGGTCGTGCTCGAGTCGCCCTACCGGTCGGTGATCCGGCCCATCGTCGACTACGTGAAACAGCTCGAGGCGAACGGCGAGGCCGACCTCGTTACCGTGATCGTGCCCGAGATCGTGCCCCACCACTGGTGGGAGCACCTGCTGCACAACAAGACGGCGCTGTACATCCGGACGGCGCTGCTGTTCCGCCCCAAGGTGGTGGTGACGGCGGTGCCGTACCTGCTGGGGCACGCCGTGCGGCTGCAGGACCTGGCGTTGCGCGAAGATCCGGTGCCGGCGCCGAGCGCGCCCGCGCCGTAGGCCGCGCTCAGGGCGCGAACGAGCCGGCGCGCACGCGCACGGTGCCGGTGAGGCGGATGTCGGCCGACGACGCGCCCACGCGGAGCTGCACCGGCTCGGCCTCCACGACCCACCGCTGCGCGTTGGGATTCCAGTAGGCCAGCGACCGCGCCGCCAGGTGCAGCGTCACCGTGCGCGTCTCGCCGGCCGTGAGGTGCACGCGCGCGTAGTCCCGCAAATCCTCGCGCGCCCGCGGCACCGCCGACGCCGGATGCGCGGCGTAGAGCTGCACGACCTCGTCGCCGGCCACCGCGCCGGTGTTCGTGACGTCCACGCGCACGGCCAGCGTGTCGCCGGCGCCGATCGTGCCGGCGCTGGTGCGCAGGTTCGAGTACGCGAACGTCGTGTAGCTCAGCCCGAAGCCGAACGGATAGAGCGGCCTGCCGTCGAAGAACCGGTAGGTGCGCCCCGCCATGTCGTAGCTGTCGAAGGGGGGCAGATCGTTGAGCGTGCGGTAGAAGGTCACGGGCAGGCGCCCGCCCGGATCGTAGGCGCCGAACAGCACGTCGGCCAGGGCCGTGCCCCCGGCCTGGCCCGGATACCAGGCCTCGACGATTGCCGGCACGTGGTCCTGCGCCCAGTTCGCGGCCAGGGCGCCGCCGTTCATCAGCACGAGCACCGTGGGCTTGCCCAGCGCCACGACGCGCCGCATCAGCTCCTCCTGCGGCGCGGGCAGATCGATGGACGTGCGGTCACCGCCGTCGAAGCCCGGGATGCGGAGCGAACTCTCCTCGCCCTCCATGGCCGAGGTGAGGCCGAGCACCAGCACCACGGCATCGGCGCGCGCGGCCGCGTCCAGCGCCCGCGATTCGAGCCACGTCTGCGGCGGGGCCCACGCGAGGCGGAGCCCGGCGCCGCCCCCCGACTGCGAAGCCTCGAGGCGGAAACGGTATGCGCGTCCCGAGTCCAGGGCCACGGCCACCCGCATCGTGAGCGGCGAGGCGAACTCGCCGCTCTGAAGGGCCGAGTCGGCCGCGCCCCGGCGGCGCGTCGACCGGCTCGACGACAGCACCAGCGTGTCGTCCAGCCAGAGGTCGTACCGCACGGTGCCCTGCAGTTGGAAGGTGTAGACCCCGTTCGCCGGCGCCCGGAGGGTGCCGGCCCAGCGAACGCCGAAGTCCGCGGCGTTCATGCCGGGGCGGGGCGCCCCGGCGCTCCAGCCGGCGTCGACGGTCGAGTCCACCGCCGAATCCATCGGCGCTCCCTCCATCGCGTGCGTGCCAAAGTAGGTCACGCGCAGCCCGCCGGCGCCGTCGAACACCTCCGCCGGCACCGGCGCCAGCACCGGAAATCCTTCCGCCAGCTCGGAGCCCTGGGCGTAGAGCACGCGCGTTCCGGGCGCGACCTCCTCGCGGATGCCGCGCAGCGGCGTGATCGAGTCGCCGGGCGAGCCGTTGTAGTTGCCGAGCAGCACGTCGGGGGCGTCGGCATCGGGGCCGATCACGGCGATCGTGCCCGGATCGCGGCGCAGGGGCAGCACGTGCCCGTCGTTCTTGAGCAGCACCATGGACTCGCGCGCCGCGCGCAGGGCGAGCGCGCGGTGCGCGGGCGTGTCCACGTCGCGCATGCCGAGATGCGACCAGGGCACCGAGTCCGGCGGGTCGAACATGCCGAGGCGGAACCGGGCCAGGAACAGGCGGTCCACGGCGGTGTCGATGCGGGCTTCGCTGATGAAGCCGGAATCCACGGCCGCGGGGAGCGCGGCGAAGGTGTTGCCGCAGTCGAGGTCGGTGCCCGCCTTCACGGCCGCGGCCGCGGCCGCCGCGGCGCTGGACGCCTGCTGGTGCGTACGGTAGATGTCGGCCACCGCATCGCAGTCCGACACGACGTACCCGGCGAAGCCCCACTGCCGGCGCAGGACGGTGTCGAGCAGCATGGGGTTGGCGCACGCGGGCAGGCCGTCCAGGTCGCTGTACGCGCACATCACCGAGTAGGCGCCGCCCTGGACGATGCCGGCGCGGAACTGCGCCAGGTACGTCTCGCGCAGGTCGCGCGGGGACACCACGGCGTTGTAGACGTGCCGTTCCGGCTCGGGGCCGCTGTGCACGGCGAAGTGTTTCTCGGTGGCGACGGTCTCGAGGTAGCGCGGGTCGTCGCCCTGCATGCCGCGCACGAACTGCACTGCGAGCCGGCCGCTGAGGAAGGGATCTTCGCCGTACGTCTCCTGGCCGCGTCCCCACCGCGGATCGCGGAAGATGTTCACGTTGGGCGACCAGAAGGTGAGCCCCGCGAACCGGTCGTGACGGTCGTGGGCGATGGCATCGTCGTACTTGGCGCGTGCCTCGTCGGAGATGACGCTCGCTTCCTCGAACACCAGGGAGTCGTCCCACGTGGCCGCCATGCCGATGGCCTGCGGGAAGGACGTCGCCAGGCCCGAGAACGCCACGCCGTGCAGGGCCTCGCTCCACCACCCGTAGGCGGGCACGCCCAGGCGCGGGATGGCCGCCGCCTGGTCCTGCATCTGCGAGACCTTCTCGGCCAGCGTCATGTGCTGCACGAGATCGTCGGCGCGCGCGGCGAAGGGAAGGCGGACGTCGAGCCATGCCGGCGCGCCGCCCTGCGCGACGGCGGGGGCGGGGGCGGCCGTCGAGGCGAGGGCGAGGGCCGCGGCGAAGGCGGCGGCCCGGAGGCGGGGCGTGGGGCGCATGGCGGGTCTGCTCGGTGGTTGGGGAAGAAGGTACCTCGCGCCGGCCCGGCACACCACGCCCCGGGGCGCGCCGGTGGAGCGGCGGGAGTTTGCCGTCATCGAATCGTCATCCGGCCTTCAGCGAGGCTTCATTCGCGAGTCAGGATAACCTCACCGTCGGGTCACCGTCTTGCCATGCACCGCGCGGCCCGCGGGTGCACCGTGCGGGTACAAGCGGGTGAACCGGGAGGCATCCATGATGCAGACGCTCCTCGAATCGCGCGCCGCGCGTACGCGGCGCACCGGCGGCACGCTGGCCAGCGTGGCCGCGCACACCGGACTGATCGCCGCCGCGGTGGCGCTCACCGCTCGGGCCGCCCCCGCGCCGCTGGCGCCGCCCCGACCCGAGCCGGTGACCTTCGTGCGCCCCACGCCGCC
>JAGWRI010000307.1 GCA_028876525.1 Gemmatimonadota bacterium
ACGGCGCCGCGCGTTGCCGCCGTGAAGTCGTACTCGCTACGCATCGTCCTGGCCCTCTGTGTATTGGCGGCGCTCCCGCGGTGTTGCGTGGCGCGCCGAATACCCCCACGGCGTCGGCGAAATCAATCCCGTGCTTGCGCCAGTTGGTCCGCGCTGTCGCGGCGTCCCACTCGAAATCCAAGAGGAAATGTATGTACGATCGTACACGGTGCAAGGGAGGGGCCAGTCGGGCGGACGGACCCGCAACCCCAGCGTACACTCCCCTCCCGCCGGCGCCCCACCATTTCGTTGCACCGGCGGTCGGCGCATCGCACGGCTGCGCGGCTAAACGTGGATCACGCGGCCCATTGAGTCGAGCGCGGCCTCGGCGACGGCCTCGGCCAGGGTGGGATGGGCGTGAATGGCGAGGTCCACTTCCTCGACCGTGAATTCATTCTCGCGGGCCACGGCCAGCTCGTGGATGAGCTCGGTGGCGTGCGACCCCACGATGTGGGCGCCGAGGATCTCGCCGTATTTGGAATCGCGAATGATCTTCACGAAGCCGTCGGTCTCGCCCGAGGTGCGGGCGCGGCCGTTGGCCGAGAAGGGGAACTTGCCCACCTTGTAGTCCAGCTTCTGCTCCTTGCACTGCTCCTCGGTGAGGCCGATGGAGGCGACTTCGGGGTGGCAGTAGGTGGCGTTGGGGATGTTCCGGTAATTCATGCCCTGGGTGTGGTGGCCGGCCACGATCTCGGCGAACACGACGCCCTCGCGCGAGCCCTTGTGGGCCAGCATCGGCGGGCCGGCCACGTCGCCAATGGCGAAGATGCCCTTGGCGGTGGTCTCCATGCGCTCGTTGATCTTGATGAACCCGCGCTCGGTGAGCTGGACGCCCGCTTCCTTGAGCCCGATGTCCTCGACGTTGGGGGCCCGGCCGGCGGCCACGAGCACCTTCTCGGCTTCGAGCTCGGTCTTCGTGCCGCCCACGTCCACGGTCATCGAGACGGAGTTCTTGCCGACCTTGACGTTGGAGATCTTCGCGCCGGTCAGGATGTCGATGCCGCGCTTCCTGAACGCCTTGGCCACGACGGCGCCGGCTTCGGCGTCCTCCACGGGCAGGATGCGCGGCAGGACTTCGACGATGGTGACCTTGGTGCCGAAGGCGTTGAACACGTCGGCGAACTCGCATCCCACGGCGCCGGCGCCCACCACGATCATGGACTTGGGGGCCTTTTCCAGGACGAGGACTTCGTCGGACGAGAGCACGGTGGTCTTGTTCAGCTCGAGCCCGATCTGCGGCAGCCCGCGCACGCGCGAGCCGGTGGAGACCACCACGGCCTTGGTGGCGGTGTGCTTCTCTTCCTTGCCGTCGGCGGTCTTGACCGTCACGGCGTTCTTGCCGGCCAGCTTCCCGGTGCCCTTGACGTACGTGACCTTGTGCTTCTTGAACAGGAACTCGACGCCCTTGGAGTTCTGGGTGCTCACGCCGCGCGACCGCTTCATGGCCACGCCGTAGTCGAGCTTGACGTCGCCCACGGCCACGCCGAAGTCGGCGGCATCGTGGCGCACGCGGTTGGAAATGGCCGCCGACTCGAGCAGCGCCTTGGCCGGGATGCACCCCCAGAGCACGCAGGTGCCGCCCAGGCCCTCGCGCTCGACGACGGCCGTGTTGAGGCCCAGCTGCGCGCAGCGGATGGCGCCGACGTACCCGGCGGGGCCGCCGCCGAGGAAGATCACATCGAAAGAAGCCATGGTCAGGGTTCGGATGATGGGGAGCCGGGCGGCGCCCGCGGCGGGGCCGGGGGCCGCATGTTCCACTCGAAACATATCGCCGGGGGGCTCGGGGGGGCTACCGCGCGGCGGCCTTACCAACTCCGTGCTTGCCGCCGCTCTCCGCGGCGTCTAGGGTAGACCAACCGAGGAGGCGCGCGATGGCCCGGCAGTGGGCAGGGCGAGGGCGAAATGCCGTTGGGCGTGGGGCCGCGCGGGCGCTGGCCGTTGGCGCGTGGCTCATGCTCGCGCCGGGCGCGGTGCGCGCGCAGCGGGGCGCGGCCGCGGCGGCCGGGGCCAGGGGCCGCGTGACGGGCACGGTGGTGGACACCACCGGCG
>JAGWRI010000308.1 GCA_028876525.1 Gemmatimonadota bacterium
AGCGCCACGCCGTTGACGTTGCTGAACAGCATCGCGCCCGGCAGCCCCAGCCCGGTCATCGCCCGCCGCAGCTCGGCCACCGACGCCGCCGGATCGTTGAGCGGCAGCGTGGCCAGCGCGGTGAAATGCGCCCCCCGCTCGGCGACGATGCGCGCAAGGGCGTCGTTCACGAGGCGGGCGAACCGCACCGCCGTGGCCGCCGCCTCGACGTGCGTGCCCGGCGTGGTGAGCGTGAGCACCTGCTTCGTCACCCCGGCGGCGTCCAGCACGTCCTGGCGGTAGGCGATGTCGCGGTGGCCGCGCACGGCCACGTTGTAGTCGCCCGGATAGTGGATGCACGGGTTCCCGTCGGCGTCGTCGGTCACGCGCACGGCGCTCTGGCCCGTGCGCAGGGCGTCGAGGTACGCGGGGGGATAGAAGTGGTTGTGGAAGTCGATCAGCATGGGCAGGGAGAGTGCGTCCGGGCGCGCGACCGCGGCCGGGCGGCCGCTACGCGGCCGCCCGGGCCTGCGGCGCCACGCGCGGCCGGAAGATGAAGGCGAAGACCACGCCGATGACCAGCGCGCCCGCCGAGGGCACGAGCCAGATGGCGTGCCAGTCGTGCGGCGTGCACTGGCGGGCCGCCGCCGCGGCCGCGGTGCACGCCGGGTTGGCGTAGCGGCCGGCCACCGTGCCCGAGACGAACGCGCCGATGAAGTAGCCCACGCCGTTGGTGACGAAGTTGATGAACCCCTGGGCCGCGGCGCGGACCTTCTCGCCCGCCTTCTCGTCGGTGTAGATCTGGCCGGCCACGAAGAAGAAGTCGTAGCAGACCCCGTGGATGATGATGCCGAGGTAGATCAGCCACATCCCCCCGCCGGCGTTCCCGTTCGCGAACGCGAAGTAGCGCACGGCCCAGGCCAGCATGCCGCCCACCATGATCCCCTTGATCCCGTACTTCCGCAGCAGGAAGGGAAGCATCAGCAGGAACACCACCTCGAACATCTGCCCGAACGTCTGGATGAACGCCGGCTCGGGCGCCCCGATCTCGTTGAGGAACGGATTGGCAAACGTATAATAGAACTGCAGCGGGATGCAGAGCAGGAACGAACCGATGACGAACACCAGGAAGTCGGGATCCCGCAGCAGCTGCAGCGCGTCCAGCCCCAGCGCGTCCCGCACGCTGAACGGCGCCCCGGCCGCCTTGGGCGGCGTGTGCGGCAGCGTCAGCGAGAACGCCGCCATGACCAGCGACGCGCCCGCCGCCACCTGCATCGGCAGGGCCAGCGCGTCCGCCCGGAGCTCGCGCCCGATCAGGATCCCGGCCACGATCCACCCCACCGTCCCCAGCACCCGGATCAACGGGAAGTCGTGCGCCGCGTCCTTCACGTGATGGAACGAGATCGAATTCGTCAAGGACAGCGTGGGCATGAAGCACAGCGCGTAGCCGATGAGCAACGGGTAGAAGGTTCCGAAGCTCGTCTGCTTCGACACCAGCCACATCAGCCCCGCCCCCACGAAGTGCAGCGCCGCCAGCAGCTTCTCGGTGTCGAAGAAGCGGTCGGCCACCATGCCGATGAAGAACGGGCTCACAATGGCCGCGATCGCCGTGGCCCCGTAGGCCAGGCCGATTTGCGAATCGGTGAACTTGAGCGTCGTACCGAGGTAGGTCCCCATCGTGACGAACCAGGCCCCCCAGATGAAGTACTGGAGGAACATCATCACCGAGAGTTTCGTGCGGGCGGCGTTCACGGAGTGTCTCCCTGCGGAACGGAGGTGGCGGACGGCCGGACCCCGGGGCGGGGGGCGGGTTCGGGATCCCACGGGCGGGCGGGCCTAAATTAAGCCGCGGCCGGTGGATCGCCACCCGTACCTTGCGCGAAACCGTTACACGAAGGAGTCTTAGGGTCGTGTCCGTCACCCCCATTTCGAACCCGTCGATCGCGACCGGCGTGCTCGTGGAAGCGTGTGTGGACTCCGTCGAGTCCGCCCGCGCCGCCGAGGCCGGTGGCGCGGGCCGCGTCGAGCTCTCGGAGAACCTCTACGAGGGCGGCACGACGCCCAGCCCGGGCCTCATCGCGCTCGCGCGAGAACGGCTCAGAATCCCCGTCCACGTCCTCGTCCGCCCCCGCGGGGGCGACTTCATCTACGACGACGACGAAGTCCGCGTCATGCTCGGCGACATCGCCTTCGCCAAGGCCGTGGGCGTGGACGGCGTCGTGCTCGGCGCCCTGTTCCCCGACGGATCGGTGGACGACCGCAGCACCCGCGTCCTGGTCGAGGCCGCCCGTCCACTGTCGGTGACCTTCCACCGCGCCTTCGACCTCGTGCGCGACCCCTTCGAGGCCCTCGACACCCTGATGGCCCTCGGCGTGGACCGCGTGCTCACCTCGGGCGGCGCCGCCACCGCCGCCGACGGGCTCGAGACCCTCGCCGCCCTCGCCTGGCGCTCCGAGGGCCGCTGCACGATCACCGCCGCCGGCGGGATCACCGAGCACAACGTGGGCCGGGTGATCATGGAGGCCGGCGTCAACGAAGTCCACGTCCGCGCCAGCAAGCGCCGCGACAGCGAGATGCGCTTCCGCCGCGAGACGGTGACCCTGGGCAAGCCCTACGTGCCCGACGAGTACGCCCGCGTGGTCACCACCGCCGACCTCGTGCGCCTCGTCGTCAAGGCCTCTGGCGAGGCCGCGGCGCCCGTGGCCGGCGACGCCGAATCGGCCGCCGACTGAGCGCCGCGGCCGGCCCCTAGAAGGTGAGCCGGCTCAGATAGGCGTAGCTGGCCCGCGCCGACGCGTACGGATCGGCCGCCTCGTCGTTCTCCACGAAGGTGTGCTTGAGCCCCTGCCGCTCGAACGCCCGCAGCAGCCTGGGCCAATCGAGCGTGCCCGACCCGACGTCGGTCATCTTCCGGTCGCGCGCCCGGTCCTTGGCGTGGATCAGCGGGAAGCGCCCCGGATACTTCGCGAGGTAGGCCAGCGGGTCGGCCCCGCCCGTCACCATCCAGTACACGTCGATCTCGAACACCACCAGCTTGGGGTCGCACTGGGCCAGCAGCAGGTCGTAGAGCACCTTCCCGCCCGCCGCCTTGAAGATCGCGTCGTGATTGTGGAACCCGAACTGCAGCCCGGCCTTCCGGGCCGCCTCGCCGGCCACGTTGAATCGCGCCGCGATCTGCCGGATTCCGTCGGGCGTGAGGTACCGGTCGTCGAACGACGGGCAGATGATGTAGGCCTGGCCCAGCGTGTTCGCGTCGTCGAGCGCGGCGGGCCACCGCGTCATGTCGTCGGGCAGCGCGACGTGCGACGAGGGCGCCCGCAGGCCGTGCCGGTCGAGCATCGCGCGCACGTCCTTCGCCGAATGCCCGAACAGCCCGGCGAACTCCACCTCGCGGTACCCGATCTGCGCGATGGTGGCGAGCGCGGCGTCGACGTCCTTCGCCATCTCGCGCCGCACGGTGTAGAGCTGGATCCCGATCGGTCCCAGCGTGCCGGCGTCGTGCCACCCGGCGCGCGCCAGCTGCGGCAGCAGCGCGCTGCCGGCCAGCGCGCCGAAGGTCGTGCGGAAGAATTCGCGTCGTTCCATGGTCGCTCCTACCCCTTGGTTCCGGTGAGCCAGCCGTTCCGCACCCGGAGCTGATCCGGGGTCGGATTCGGTTCGAGTTCGATCGTCCAGCGCGGGCCGCTGCGGTCCAGCCGCAGCCCGGCGCCGGCCAGCACGCCGTCGAAGTCCACGTCGTCGGTGCCGCCCACGCACCGGTCGAACCAGTCGTGCAGGTTCGTGCCCGCGGCCTCGTTCACCGCCGCCTCGACGTCGGCCTCGGTGTAGCCCCGCCCCTGCAGGTAGTACGAGGCGTCGGGCTGGTACCACGAGCGCTTGCGCAGATCGGAGAACGCGTCGTCCAGCGCGCGCCGGTCGTGCGTCCGTTCGCGGATCAGCAGGTCGAGGTACAGCGCCCGGCCGGCCCCGGCGTAGTAGTAGGAGAAGAAGATCTGGTTGGCGTTCACCGGCTGCGCCTGCCCCGCCTGGTCCCAGAACGGCGCCTCGAAGCTCGCCATGCGCGGCGAGGTCTCCTTGCGGCCCGGCGCCGTGAGGTTCGACTGCACGATCGTGGCCGCGGCGCTCAGCATCTGCGCCCGCCCGGTGATCCCCGCGCGGTGCAGCGCCATCATCCCGTAGTACTGCGTCCACCCCTCGGCCACCCAGAGGCTGGGCTCGTAGCGCTCCCTGGTGTAGTCGAACGGACCGAGCAGCATCGGGCGCACGCGCTTCACGTTCCAGACGTGGAAGTACTCGTGCGCCGCCGTGGCCACGCCGGCCAGCACCGAGTCGCCGGCCACCCGCGGACGCCGATCGGCGATCTGCGTCGAGAAGAGGTGCTCCATCCCGTCGCCGCCGGGGAATCCGATGTGGAACAGGAACGTGTACATGCGGATCGGCGGCGGCCCGAACACCGAGTTCTCGTACGTCACGATCTTCCGGACGTCGCCCACGAATCGCGACCGCTCGTCGGGCGTCGTCGGCCCGTTGTGGTGCACCATGGTCCGGTACAGCACGCCGTCCACCGTGAAGCTGTCCACCATGAACTCGGGCGCGACCTCGGTGGGCGTGTCCACGAGGCGATCGTAATTCTCGAACCGGTAGTCGGTCTGGTCGGGGCTGGCCGCGTCGCCGTTGATGATGTGCCACCCCGCGGGGGGCACGACGTGCAGCGTGACCGGGTCGGGCTTGTGTCGCTCGACGTACATGAACAGCGACGGCCCGTTCCAGGTGGCGTGGATCGTGTCCAGCACGCTGAACGTGCCCGACATCGGGGCATCGGCGTACACGAGGTACTCGACGCGCACCGCCGGCACCCCCGTCACGTGCAGCCGCCAGCGCGAGCCGTCGGTGCGGTCCCACTGCACGGGCCGGCCGTCGGGGGTCGTGACCGAGAACCGCTGGACGTTCTTGGCGAAGAACATCGGCGCGTAACGCCCCGGCGACCACACCGGCATCTGCAGGGCGATCGTATCGGCGGCCAGGCCGCCGACGTCGAGGCGCACGTGGTAGAGGTGCGACGCCGGGTCGGGCATCGCGATGTCGTAGGCAATCGAGTAGTCGGGCGAGCCGGGGTGCTGCGCCGCGGCGGGCGCGAAGGCGGCGCCGCCGGACAGGGCGCCGGCCAGCGCCAGCGCGACGGGCCCGAGGCGGTAACGGAGCAACGCAATTCCTCGTGATGGAAGCCGACCAAGCATGCGCCGCGGCGCGGCGGCGGTCAATCGGCGTCAGAACGCGAGGCGGCCCCGCGGGTCGGACCGGCGCTGGGCCACGCGGACGCTCAGCAGCCCCTGGTCGGCGCGGTCGATCATCCGCACCAGCGGCTCGTTGGGACGGCGGGCCGCCCAGCCGAGCGAGAAGGGCACCGGCGCCGACCGCTCGCCGGACGCGCGCAGCCGCTGGGCAATGGCTTCCGTCTGCTCGGCGTCGGCGTCGCACAGGATGACCACGAACTCGTCGCCGCCCACCCGCACCACGGCCTCCTCGGCCCGCACGTGCCGCATCAGGAACCGCGCCATGCGCACCAGGATCCGGTCGCCCGCCTGATGCCCGAACTCGTCGTTGTACTGCTTGAAGTGGTCGATGTCGATGAACAGGCACCCCCAGCGCGAGGCCGGGTCGCGCTTGAACTGCTCGTCGAGCTGGTCCAGGTAGCGGCGGTTGAGCGCGCCGGTGAGCGCGTCGTGCGTGGACATCTCCACCAGCTCCGCCTCGAGCTGCTTGCGCGGCGTGATGTCCACGAGGACGCCGTGGTAGAACAGCTCGCCGGTGTCGGGATCGTGGACGGCGTAGCTCGTGTCGAGCACGGTGCGGACCTGGCCGTCGGGGCAGCGCAGCTCCAGCTCGAAGTCGCGCACCGCGCCGTCGCGCGCCAGCAGATCCTGCTGCACCTGGCGCCGCCGGGGGTCCACCAGCAGGTCGGTGGCGCGATACCTCGTCAGGTCGTCGAGCGACTCGACGCCGAACATCGCCACGCACGCCGGATTCGCGTCGAGAATGCGCCCGTCCTGGGTCGTGATGTACAACCCCTCCCCCAGGTTCCGGACGAACTGCAGGAGCGACTCATGATCGGAGAGCGAGCGGAAGCGCATGGGGAATTAATTCCCCGTTTTGCGGGGTCGCGCCACTTCGGCCTTCCTTCGGGCGCCGGCCGACGTGCGGGCAATCACCGCCGGGACCCTGGCGCAAGTCGCATTCTCAGGCAAAGTTGGCGATCTCCCGATACCCAGACGTTGTCATGCCGATCTTCCCCAAACGCCCCGTCGACGTGCCCGATCCCGCCCCCGTCGGCTACTCCGTGCTCGACGCCCAGATGCGCGTCGAGGGAGACGTCGACACCGAGGGCGCGCTCCGCATCGACGGGCGCGTGCACGGGAACGTGCGCTCGGGCAGCACCCTCGTTCTCGCCGCCGGCGCCGCGATTACCGGCACCGTGTGGGCACGCGAGGTGATCATCGGCGGCACGATCACCGGCAACGTCACCGCCACGGGACGTGTCGAACTCCAGCAGACGGGAGCGGTGAGCGGCGACATCGAGACCACGGCGATCATGATCCAGGAAGGCGGCACGGTGGACGGCCGGATGACGGTGCATCCCACGACCGGCGCCGGCGGCGGACGTCAGACGGCGGTCGCCGCCGACTGAGCCCACCCGTGTTCGGATTCCTCCGGCCGCCGAGCCGCCGCCACTGGACGATCGTCGTCGTTCCGCCCGAGCCCACGGGCCGGACGCGCACCGTGCGCGTGCACGGGCATCAGGTCCGCGCCGCGGCGTGGCTGCTGGCCATCGGCTTCGTCGGCTACACCGGCTGGTCCATGGCCGAGGCGCTGCAGGTCAATGCGAGCGCCGCCCAGCTGGCCGAGGTGCACCGGCTCGTGCTGACGCTCAACGACAGTCTGCGGCTGTCCAATCAGCGGGCCGACTCGGCATTCGAGATCGCCGCCGTGACCGCCAACGTGGCGCACGGGCCGCGGCTCATCGCCCGCCGGGCGGCCCGGCCGAGCACGGAAGTCGGCTTCGCCGCCTCGGCGGCCGGCGTCCTGCTGCCGGTGGCGGGCACGATCACCAGCCGCTTCTCGCAGTCGCGGTGGGAGCCGCTGCTGCACCTCTTCCGCCCCCACGAGGGCCTGGACATCTCGGCCCCGCAGGGCACCTCGATCCGCGCCCCGGCCGACGGCCGCGTGACCTTCGTGGGCCGCCGGCTGGGCTACGGGCTGGTGGTGGAGCTGGACCACGGGGGCGGCGTGACCACCCTCTACGCGCATTGCCAGAAGACGCTCGTGCACAAGGGCGACTACGTGGCCAAGGGCGCGGCCATCGCCACGGTGGGGTCGACCGGTCTGTCCACGGCCCCGCACGTGCACTTCGAGGTCATCGTGAACGGGCGCCACGTCGATCCGATGCAGTACCTGATCGCGCCCGGCGAACCGCCGGATTCGGGGCCGGGCTCGTCGTACGCGGCCGGGGATCACGACCGGGAGTGAGCGGCAGGCGGGTTCCGCCCGGTCCCCGGGGGGCTAAGAAAGCGTAAATACGGGCGCGGCGCCACCCTGCCCCCGGGCCGGCGAATGGGTATTTTTGGTGGACGGGTGTGCCCGTAGTGCCGGCGACGTGCGACCGGACGGGCGCCACCGCATTCGAGAGCGGGCGCGAACGCGCCCCGGAGGCCGCATGTTCGAAGGTTTTGGACCGGAAAAGCTGCTCTTTCTCTTTCTCATCGTTCTGTTGTTCTTCGGGGGCAAGCGGATTCCGGAAATCGGGTCGTCGCTGGGCAAGGGCATTCGCGAATTCAAAAAGGGCATTCGCGAGGTGGGCGAGTCGGTGAACGAGCCGGAGGTGCCGGTGCGTCCGGTGGCCTCGCTGCCGGCCAACGCCGCGTCGCAGGCTCCCGTGGCCTACGACGACGAGCGCCGCGCGCCCAAGCGTCTGCTCGACGGCTGAGCGGCCGGGCGGCGAACGCCGCCCTACACCCCGCCGGGACCGATCCCGCGCGGGCCGAAACGGGCGCGCACCTGATCCACGGCGCGCGCCACCGCGCGATCCCGCTCCGTTTCCACCACCGGATCGCGATCGCGCTCGAACAGCATGAGCTGGTCGGCGGTTTCGTCCTCGGCCAGCGATGACAGCGCCACGCCGAGCAGGCGCGCCGGCACGCGGCGCGCGCTCCGGAGCCGCCCGAGCATCGCCCGGGCCAGCGCCAGGATCACGCGGTCGCTCATCACCCCCTGCTCCACCGTGCGCCCCGCCGAGCGCGTGCGGAAGTCGAAGTCGCGGATGCGCACGGTGACCGTGCGCGCGGCAAGCCCTTCGGCCCGCAGGTCGGCCGCCGCCCGCGTGACCAGCGCCAGCAGCTCGCGGGCGAGCGCCGCGTCGTCGGCGATGTCGGCGGGAAAGGTCTCGTCGCGGCTGATGCTCTTGGTCTCGAGCCGCGGCGCCACGTCGCGCTCGTCCACGCCGCGCACGCGGTCGTGGAGCCACGCCGCTTCGCGGGCGCCCAGCCAGCCGGTGAGCGCCTCCAGATCGTACTGCAGCACGTCGGGCACGGTGCGCATGCCGAGCGCGGCCAGCCGCTCCTGAAAGCGGGGGCCGATCATCGGAATGTCGGCCAGCGCCACGCCCTGCAGGAACGCCGACTCGCCCCCCGGCGGCACGACGAACACGCCGTCGGCGCCGGCGCCGGGCTTGGGCTTGGCGTGCTCCACGGCGAGCTTGGCGACCAGCTTCGACGTCCCGCCGCCGAACGACACGCCGAGCCCGGTGTCGCGGCGGATGGCCTCGCGGATGCGCCGCGCCGTGTCGGCCAGCGGCTCGTGGCGGTACAGCGCCTCGGTGCCGGCCAGGTCGAGGTACCACTCGTCGATGCTCGCCGCCTCGACCACCGGCGCGAACCGCTCCAGCACCTGCCGGATCTCGCCGCTCTTCTGGCCGCACGCCTTGCGCGGCACCGGCACGCACACCGCCTGCGGGCACAGGCGCAGGGCGCGGGCAATGGGCATCGCCGAGCGCACGCCGAAGGCCCGCGTCTCGTACGACGCCGAGCACACCACGCCGCGGCTCTCCCGCGTGCCGCCCACGATGAGCAGGGGCTCGCGCCCGGCGCCCTCGGGGTCCACCATCCGCGCCACCGCCACGAAGAACGCGTCGGCGTCGGCGAGCAGGATGCGGCGCGGCGCGGTCACCCCACGTACACGTAGCTGAGGCCGCGCTCCTGGGCGCGGTTCACGGCAATCACGCCGGCCACGACCTCGATCGCGCCGGGCACGAGGTGGGCGCGGAAGTCGGCCACCACCGCGTCGTGCGAGGCGCCGGCGCGCTCGGCGGCGCGCCCGGCAAAGGCCGCCATGGCCATGCCGCACACGGTGAACACGGCCCCGCGCGAATGCAGCGCCGCGAGGCTCGCGCTCTGCGGGCGCGTGTCGCCGGCCGCGCCGGCGATCGTGTTGCGCACGGCGGGGGCCTTGGCGTTCGGATCGTTCCACCCGAGCAGCTCGCCCAGCGCGTACTTGCTCCACATCGCGTCGTCGAGCCCCATGGCGAACGCCATGTGGCGGAACGAGACGACGGCGTTCACCTCGGCGTCGGTGAGTCCGTACCCCTGATTGTTCGCGTTGAGGAAGTTGCGGGCGAAGGCGGCGCCCTCGCTCGCCTTCTCGGGGCTCAGCACGTCGTAGATCTGGCGGTGCTTGCCGGTGAGGGCGTCGAGCCAGTGGTCGGGATCGTCGGCCGGGCGGCGCCCGAGCGGCCGGGCGCCGGCCACGGCGGGGAGTCCCGTGGCCAGAGCGGCCGCGCCGGC
>JAGWRI010000309.1 GCA_028876525.1 Gemmatimonadota bacterium
CCGGGCGCTCCCCCGGGAGGGCGCGATCAGCACCTGGCGCTCTTGATGGCGCGCCACCTGCGCGGCAGGCCCGAGGCGCGCTTTCTCGCCGCCGGCACCGACGGCCGCGACGGTCCCACCGACGCGGCCGGCGGGTGCGTGGACGGCCGCACGTGGGGCGCGATCCGCGACGCCGGCCGCGACCCGGCCGTCGCGCTCGCCTCCCACGAGTCGTACGCGGCGCTCGACGCCGGCGGGGCGCTGTTGCGCACCGGCGCGACGGGCACCAATGTGGCGGACGTCGTGATCGGGCTCATCGAACCCGGCTCCTGACCCCGCCCTTCCGTCCGTCCCCTCCCCTCCCTCCCCTCCCTCTCCGCCCGACATCCGCGTGACGACGCGCGCCTGCCTGCTCGCCAACCCCGCCGCCGGACGGGGACGCGGCGCCCGTCTGATTCCCGAGACCGCGGCGGCGTTCGCGCGGCACGGCATCACCGACGTGCGGCTGACCGTCGCCCCGGGCGACGAGGCGCGGCAGGTCCGTCGCGCGCTCGATGCCGGCTGCGATACGATTGCCGTGCTCGGGGGCGACGGCACGTGGAGCAAGGCGGCGGCGGCGGTGGTCGAGGCGGGCGGCGGCGCGCGGCTCGCCTTCGTGGCCGCGGGCACGGGCAACGACTTCGTGAAGAACCTGCCCGAGCCGTCGCGCGACGCCGAGGCAATGGCGCGCCTCGTGGCCGGCAACGGCGGGGAGCCCGCCGAGTGGCGGGTCGACATGGCGGCGGTGAACGGCGTTCCGTTCCTGAACGTGGCCGGGTTCGCGTTCGACGTCGCCGTGCTGGCGCGCGTGGAGCGCACGCCGCTGCTGAGCGGCGACGCCGTGTACGCCTACGCGGCCGTGCGCGAGCTGCTGTTCTACCGCGGGCTCGACGTCGCGCTGGACGGCGGGCCGCGCGCGCGACTGCTCCTGCTGGCGTTCGCCAACGGCGCGCACTTCGGCGGCGCGTTCCACGTCGCGCCCGGCGCGCGGATCGACGATGGGCAGCTCGACGCCGTGGTCATTCCCGACGTCGGGCGGCTGGCGCGCCCCGGACTGCTCGCCCGCGCGGCGCGCGGCACGCACGTGAACGATCCGCGCGTCGGCGTGGCGCGCGCCGCGTCGTTCACCCTCGCCTTTGCCGAGCCGCCGCTGTACGAGGCCGACGGCGAGCTGCGGCGGGCCGCGTCGGCCGACATCCGGGTGGAGAGCCTTCCCGGAGCGCTGCGGGTGCTCGTGCCGCGGGACGGGAACGGGTGAATTCGCGCCGACCCTTCCAGCGGGTGCGGGCCCGCTGCAACTTTCCCGCATGAGCAGCCAGCCCTTCACCGTCGGCATCGTCCAGGACGCGGCGGCAGCCACCGCCGCCGAGGCGTTGGCGGCGGCGGCGGCGCGCATCCGCGAGGCCGCCGCGCGCGGCGCGCAGATCATCTGCCTCAAGGAGCTGTTCGCCGCGCCCTACTTCTGCAAGGTCGAGCAGGCCGAGCGGTTCGACCTGGCCGAGCCGGTCCCGGGCCCGACCACCGATGCCATGCAGGCGCTGGCGCGCGAGCTGGCGGTGGTGCTCATCGTCCCGCTGTTCGAGCGGCAGGCTCCGGGCGTGTATCGCAATTCGGCGGCGGTCATCGACGCCGACGGCGCGCTGCTCGGCGTGTACCGCAAGATGCACATCCCCGACGATCCGCTGTTCCTGGAGAAGTACTACTTCGCGCCCGGCGACGGGGTGCCCGACCGGACGCTCGACCCGCGCAGGGTCGCGCAGGCGTCGGGGTTCAGGGTCTGGAAGACGCGCTACGCCGACATCGGCGTGCTGATCTGCTGGGACCAGTGGTACCCCGAGGCGGCGCGGATCACGGCGCTGCTCGGCGCCGAAGTGCTGTTCTACCCCACCGCCATCGGCTGGCATCCGGCCGAGAAGGCGGCGTTCGGCCCGGCGCAGGTCGAGGCCTGGCGCACGATGCAGCGCGCGCACGCGATCGCCAACGGCGTGTTCGTCGCGTCCCCCAACCGCGTGGGATTCGAGGCCGAGCCGGGCACCGACGGCCTCGAATTCTTCGGACACTCGTTCATCAGCGACCCGTTCGGTCGCCTCCTCGCCGACGCCGGCACCGACCCCGACATCCTGATCGCGCGCTGCGACCCCAGGCTCATCGAGGATACCCGGCGGAACTGGCCATTCCTTCGCGATCGCCGCATCGATGCCTACGCCCCGATCCTCAACCGCTACCTCGGCCCGTAAGCGCAACACCCCGACCGCGCCGCGCCGGTTTCCCGCCGAGTGGGAGCCGCACGCCGCGACGTGGATCGCGTGGCCGCACCACGAGCCCGACTGGCCGGGCAAGCTGGCGGCGGTGCACTGGGTCTACGCCGAGATCGCGCGCGTGCTGGCGGCCGCGGAGCCGCTCCACATCCTGTGCCACGACCACGACGTGAGCGCGCGGGCGCACGCCTGCCTCGCGGCGCACGGCGTGGCCGACAACGTGCACCTGCACACGGTGCCCACCGACCGCGTCTGGCTGCGCGACTCGGCGCCGACGGGCGTCGTGCGCTCCGACGGCAGCGTGGAGCTGGTCAACTGGTCGTTCAACGCGTGGGCCAAGTACGACAACTTCGCGCTGGACCGGCGCGTGGGACGGGCCATCGAGCGGATCACCGGGCTGGCCCGCACCGAGGCCCACCGCGCCGACGGCGCGCCGCTGGTGCTCGAGGGCGGCGCGATCGACACCGACGGGCGCGGCTCCCTGCTCGTGACCGAGGAGTGCCTGCTCGCCGACCGGCAGGTGCGCAATCCGGGAATGTCGCGCGCCGACTACGAGCGCGCGTTCGGCGAGTGGCTGGGCGTGCGCAAGACGATCTGGCTGGGCGAGGGGTGCGTGGGCGACGACACCCACGGACACGTGGACGACGTCGCGCGGTTCGCCGCCCACGACGTGGTGCTGCTGGCCTACGAGGAGGATCCGGCCGACGAGAACCACCGGCGGTCGCGGGACAACCTGAAGCGGCTGCAGGCGGCGGGGGGCGAGCGCGGCGACTTCACCGTGATCAAGCTGCCCTTCCCCCGCCCCGTGACGATGAACGGCGAGCGGCTGCCGGCGAGCTACGCCAACTTCTACATCGCCAACGGCATCGTGCTCATGCCCACGTTCAACGACGTCAACGACCGCGTGGCGCTGAACATCCTCTCGGAGATCTTTCCCGACCACCGCGTCGTGGGCATTCACGCCGTCGACCTCGTGTGGGGGCTCGGCACGCTGCACTGCCTCACGCAGCAGCAGCCGCGGGGCGCGTAGCGCCGGCCGCGGAACGACTTCTGCCGGGCGCGAACGTCGCCGCCCGACGGGCGTGGCGAAGCGCCCCAACTTGGTTACATTCATGCGCGTCCGGGCGTCGCTCATCGACGGCCCCCCCTCCTCATGGCGACGACGCCACGCTGGACACTCCCTTCCGTCGTCACCCTGTTTCCCGTGCGCAAGCTCTACTGCATTCTCAGCCTGGTCCTCGCCGCGTGCGGCGGTTCCGAGGCCGGCGGCGTCGTGCGATTCGGCGCCGCCGGGCCGTGGGACCAGGCGTACGGCGCCATGAATCGCCGCGGCATGGAGCTGGCCTACGACCAGATCCGCGCCCGCCCCGACTACGGCCAGCATCCCGTCGAGATCGACTGGCAGAACGACCAGGCCGACGGCCAGAAGGCGACCACCATCGCCCGCCACTTCGTGACCGATCCGTCGGTCGTCGCCGTCATCGGCCACGTGAACTCCGGCACCGAAGTCGCCGCCGCCAAGGTGTACGACGGCGGCCATCTCGTTTCCGTCGCCACGACCGCCACCTCGCCCGCGCTCACCGGAATCTCCCCGTGGGTGTTTCGCGTGATCTCCAGCGATTCGGTGAACGGGCTGCACATGGCGGAGTTCGCGAGCACCGCGCTCAACAAGCATCGCGCCGCGATTCTCTACGAGAACAACGCCTACGGCCGCGGCCTCGCCGACGCCTTCCGGCGCAACTTCAGGGGCACGGTCGTGGACTTCGACCCGATCGCCGAGGGCGCCCAGGATTTCGAGCCGTTCGTGACCTACCTCAAGACCGTGACTCCCGACCTCGTGTTCATCCCGGGCACGGACGCGTCGGGGCTGTCGTTCCTCAAGGAGGTGCGGCGCCAGAAGTTCGACGTCACGCTGATGGGGGGCGACGGCTGGACGCCGCTGTCGGTGGACACCGCGCTCGCCGAAGGCGTGTACGTCGGCGCGCCGTTCAGCGCCGAGGACCCCGATCCCGCGGTGCAGACCTTCGTCCAGCAGTTCCGCGCCAAGTACCACCTGACGCCCGACGGCAACGCCGCCCTCGGGTACGACGCGACGAACCTGCTCTACTACGCGCTGACCAGGGTCGGGCCCGACCGCGCGAAGATCCGGGATTTCCTCGCCGGCCTCACCGAGCGCACCGCCTGGAAGGGGGTGACGGGGAACATCTACTTCGGGGCCAACGGCGATCCGGTGGGCAAGTCCGTGGTGATGACGGTGATCCGCAACGGCGCCCTCAAGGTCGTGGACGGCACGCCATGAAGCTCTCCGTTGGCCAGCTCGGCACGATCCGCGGCCGCCTCTGGGGCGGCTTCGGCGTTCTCGTCGCGCTGCTGCTCGTCGCCGGCGCCATCGTGCGCAGCACGATGGCCACGCTCGGCGACTCGATGACCGCCACGCTGTCCAGCGTCGAGGACGAATCGCGCCTCGCGTCGCAGCTCTCGGGCGCCGTGGCCCAGACCATGGAGGCCGGCGCCCAGTATCTCGAGAGCCGCGACACGGCGTCCGAGCGCCTGTTCCGCGACCAGGGATGGACGGCGCACGCGATCCAGCGCCAGATGAACGACCGCCCCAACCAGACCGCCGAGGAGATCGGCGTGCTGGCGGCGATCGACGCCCGCCTCTCCGAGCTCGAAGACCGGTATGCGCTCGCCCACCGGCTGGCCGACCTCGGCCGCGCCGCCGACGCGCGCGCCGAGGCCGCCAAGGCGCGCGCCGTGGTCAATCCGCTGCTCGCCAACATCGGGCGGCTGGGGCAGCTCAAGTCGCAGAAGGTGGCCGCCGCCTCGGCCGACCTCGCGTCGGACACGCATCACCGCTCCAACCTGCTGGTCGTGCTCATCGGGCTGGCGGCGGTGATCGGGATCGTGGTCGTCGTCGTCACGGTGCGATCGGTGAGCCGTCCGCTCGGCACCCTGCTCACCCACGCCGAGCAGCTGAGCCGGGGCGACCTGTCGGCACGCATCACCGCCGCG
>JAGWRI010000310.1 GCA_028876525.1 Gemmatimonadota bacterium
CGCCCGCCGTCGCCGCGCCGCCGTTGGGCGCCGCCTCGGCGCTCGACGAGGGCATCGCCAGTCTCGACGCCTTCGCCGCGCAACCGTTCGCCGAGCCGGCGCCGATGAGCGAGCCCGTGGTCCCGATCGATGCCCTGGTCTATCGCGGGCGCGCCGCCGTCGAGCGCGCCGTCCAGCTCCGCGACCAGATCCGCCAGGCCGGCGGCTCGCCGGCGCCCGAGCTGCTCGGCGAGCTGTTCGACCTGCTCGACCTCGCGCTGGCGGAGTAGCGCATGAAGCTGAGCTGGCGCGGCGTGCTCGGCCTGGGGCTGAGCGCGGGTGGACTCTGGTGGGCGCTGCACGGGGTGCCGTGGCACGACGTCGTCGCGCGGTGGCGCGACGCCAACCCGTGGCTCGTGCTCGCCACCGCCGCGGCCGCCACCGCGATCTTTCCCGTGCGCGCCATCCGCTGGCGCGTCATCCTCGATCCGGTGGCGCCCGACCTTCCCTTCGGCCCGCTCTGGCGGTCGGTGGCCATCGGGATGATGGTGAACAACGTGCTCCCCGCGCGCGCCGGCGAACTGGCGCGCGCCTACGCGCTCACGCGCGAGCGGCCCGAGGTGTCGTTCACCACCTCGCTCGCCTCGCTGGTCGTGGACCGGATGTTCGACGGCGCCGCGGTGCTGCTGCTGATGGCCGTCGCCATGCTCGACCCGCGCTTCCTCGGCGTGCACGAGATCGCCGGCTGGTCGCTGCAGAGCGCGGCCGTGGTGGTCATCGGGCTCACCCTGTTCGGGTTCGTGGCCCTGTACCTGCTGGCCGGCTATCCGCGCCAGACGATCGCGCTGTACGAGGCGTTCGCGCGCCGCGTCGCGCCGGCCATCGAGGCGCGCGGCACGGCCATCCTGACTTCGTTCGCCGGCGGACTCAGCGTGCTGCGCAGCCCGGGACGGTTCGCCGCCGTGCTGTTCTGGGCCGTGCTGCACTGGATGATCAACGCCTTCGCCTTCTGGCTGGCGTTCCGGGCGCTGGGCATCGAGACGCCGTACACCGCCGCGCTGTTCGTCCAGGGCATCATCGTGGCGTTCGTGTCCATTCCGTCCACCCCTGGGTTCGCCGGCGTGTTCGAGGCCGGCGGCAAGGTGGGCCTCGCCGCGTACGGCATCTCGGCCGCCGCATCGGCGGCGTGGGCGCTTACCTTCCACGTCGTGTCCTACATCCCGATCACCCTCATCGGCGCCTGGTACCTGACCCGCGCCGGCATCACCTACGGCGAGATCCGGTCCATCGACGGCCAGGGCGTGCCCGACGGAGCGGCGCCGTGAGCCCGACCACCGGCACGCCCGGCGCCAACACGGCCATCGTCGGCGCCCGCGCGGCGCGCGCCGCGGCGCAGGCCAAGGTCAACCTGCGCCTGCGCGTGCTGTCGCGCGAGCAGTCGGGGTACCACCAGATCGAGACCGTGTTCCAGCGGCTCGACCTGGCCGACGAGGTCACGGTGCGCACCGGCGTGGCCGGCCGCTCCATCGACTGCACGGGCGACGTGATGCCCGACGTCGGGCTGGGTGCGCCGGAGCAGAACCTCGCCTTCCGCGCCGCCGAGGCGTATCGCGAGGCCGCCGGCTGGCCCGACGGATTCGCCATCGAGATCGTGAAGCGGGTTCCGGTGGGCGGGGGGCTGGGCGGCGGGAGCGCCGACGCCGGCACCGTGCTGCGGATTCTCGAGGCGCTGGCCCCGCGCCCGATGGGCGTGCGGGTGCTGGAGCTGGCCGCCCGCCTGGGCGCCGACGTGCCGTTCATGACCACCGAGACCCCCCTTGCCTTCGCCTGGGGGCGCGGGGAGCGGATGCTGGGCCTCACGCCGCTGCCGCGGCGGCGGGTGCAGCTGGTGGTGCCGCCGTTCGGGGTGAGCACGGCCGAGGCGTATCGCTGGCTCGCCGACTCGAGGCCGCCGTACGAGCTGGCCGGGGCGCTGCTGCCGGCGGCGGCCCTGCTGTCGTGGACCGAGGTGGCCGAGGTGGCGGAGAACGATCTCGCGGCGCCGGTGGAGAAGCGGCATCCGGAGGTGGCGGCGTACCGGCGGGCGCTGGAGCGCGGCGGGGCGGAGATCGCGATGCTGGCCGGCTCGGGGTCCACCGTGTTCGGGGTGTTCGACGAGGGAGTGCGGGGGCTGGTGGCGGGCGACGTCGAGGGGGGCCGGCTGATCGAGACCCGGACCGCCGCTCACGTTGTACCGATCCGACCGATCGAGTAGGTTGTGGGGGCCCGAGATGCCCCCTCGTCCAACGGCAGGACATCGGACTTTGGATCCGAGAATGGTGGTTCGAATCCACCGGGGGCAATGATCGCCGGCACCCCCCGCCCAAGTTGAATAACTCCCGACCCTCTAGTAGGTTACAAGGCTAACCATGGACGGCCTTTCCGTACCCAGCCACGGGCTCAAGATCCTGCCCGGAACCGCGAACCGCGCGCTGGCCGAGGAAATTGCCCGGCACATCGGGGTCGAGCTGTGCAAGGTGACGCTCACCCGGTTCGCCGACGGCGAGATCTTCGTGCGGATCGATGAAAACGTGCGCGGCAACGACGTCTTCATCGTCCAGCCGACCAACCCGCCGGCCGAGAACGTGCTGGAGCTGCTGCTGATGATCGACGCGGCCAAGCGCGCGTCGGCGGCGCGGGTGACCGTGGTGATGCCGTACTACGGCTATTCGCGGCAGGACCGGAAGGACCAGCCGCGGGTGGCGATCGGGGCGAAGCTCGTGGCCAACATGATCATGGCGGCGGGGGCGCACCGGGTGCTGGGCATCGATTTTCACCAGCACCAGCTGCAGGGGTTCTTCGACATTCCGGTGGACCATCTCTACGCGATGCCGGTGTTCACGGCGCATTACCGCAAGAAGCAGCTCAAGGACATCGTGGTCGTGGCCCCCGACGTCGGCTCGGCGAAGATGGCGCGCGGATTCGCGAAGCGGTTGAACGCGGCGCTGGCCATCATCGACAAGCGGCGGCCGGCGGCGAACGTGGCGGAAGTGGTGAACGTGGTCGGCGAGGTGGAGGGCAAGGACTGCATCCTCACCGACGACATGATCGATACGGCGGGAACGGTGTCGGAGGCGGCGCGGGCGCTGAAGGACCTGGGCGCGCATTCCGTGTTCTGCTGCGCGACGCACGCCCTGCTGTCGGGACCGGCGCGGGATCGCCTCATGGCGTCGCCCATCGAGGAGGTCGCGGTGACCGACACGATCGCGCTGCCGGAGGACCGGCGGTTCGAGAAGCTGGCCATCCTGAGCGTGGGCGAACTGCTGTCCAAGGCGATCCGGTTCACGCACGCCGAACAGAGCGTGAGCTCGCTGTTTGATTAGTACCCCGTGGGGCGCACGGTAGCACCGTAAACGGCATGGTAGGGAGGACGCAGCCTCCCGAGAGTTGAGCCGCACCCCCGGTCCGCTGCAAGTTCGACGTTCATAAGGAAAGTTTAATATGGCAACCGCACAGTTCACGGCCACCCCCCGCGCCGACGTCGGGACCGGCATGGCCCGCAAGCTCCGCCAGTCGGGCCAGGTGCCCGCCATCATCTACGGCCACAGCCGCGAGCCCCAGCCCCTGGCCCTCAACACCCGCGAGTTCGAGAAGCTCCTCGACCGCATCGCCTACGCCAGCACCGTGATCGAGCTGGACATCGCCGGCAAGACGGCCATGACGCTCATCCGCGAGATCCAGCGCCACCCGTTCCGGAAGGAGATCATCCACGTCGACTTCCAGGAGCTCGTGGCCGGCGAGAAGGTCACGGTGAGCGTCCCGCTGGTCTTCGTCGGCGTCCCCGACGGCGTGCGCAACAGCGGCGGCATCCTGGACCAGGTCATGCACGAGATCTCCATCCACGTCGATCCGTCCATGATCCCGAACCACATCGACGTCGACGTCACGCCGCTCACCATCGGCCACGGCCTCCACGTCGGCGACCTCAAGCTCCCCGAGGGCGTCGAGGCGCTGGACGACGAGGAGTCGACCGTCTGCGTCGTGACCGCGCCGAAGGCAGCCGAGGAAGCGCCGGTGGCCGAAGCCGCCGCGGCGGCCCCCGAGGCCGCGGCCGAGCCCGAGCTCATCCGCAAGCCCAAGGCCGAGGAAGGCGCGGAGGCCGAATAGGCACGCTCCGCTCCCTTTTCGCGTCGCTCTTCGCGCACCGCGCGCCCTCGGACGGCGAGCCCATGAAGGTCATCGTCGGTCTGGGCAACCCCGGCGCCGAGTACGAACGGACGCGCCACAACGTCGGCTGGTGGGTCGTTGACCACCTGGCCGGCGTTTGGCGTTTCGACCGGTGGAAGAAGGACGGGCAGGCCCTCGTGACGAGCGGCCTCGTGCACGGCGCGCGCGTGCGGCTGGTGAAGCCGCTCACGTACATGAACCTGAGCGGGGCGGTGCTGGCGCCGTACCGGCGACGCCCGGCGTGGGACGCGAGCCGCGATCTGCTGGTGGTCGTGGACGAGGTGCAGCTCCCGGTCGGGGCGTACCGGATCCGGGCCAGGGGCTCCGCCGGCGGACACAACGGGCTCAAGAGCGTGCAGGCGGCGCTCGGGTCGCCCGACTACGCGCGGCTGCGGGTGGGAATCCGCCCCGAGGACGAGCGGCGGATGCGCGGCGACCTGGCCGATTTCGTGCTCGACGAGTTCGGACGCCACGACGCGGCTGTGGTCACGGAGCTGCTGCCGAAGGTCGCCGAAGCGATCGAGTGCTGGGTGGCCGAGGGGGTGGAGGCGGCGATGAACAGGCACAACGGCGGCCCCGCCGCCCCGCCAACAGAAAGCTGAGAGCCGGTAGCTGACGGCTGTCAGCCGTCGGCAACGGCGACGTGACCCCTCCGACGCGCCGGGCCGTCCCCGCCCTGGCTCACCCGCTTTAGAAGCCCGGCCAGCATCATGCGGACCTGCGCGACCTGATCGGTGAGCGAACGGAATTCCGAGGCTCCGAGCAGGCCCAGGTCGCGCGCGAGGATCAGATGGTATTCGAGCTCCGCCGCCGACGCGTAGCTGATGTTGAGGAACTTCCTGAAATCGCGCTGGGTCGCCCGTGCGCACTTTTCGGCGATTTTCGCAGGGATGGACATCGCCGCCCGCCGCGCCTGATTGATCAGCGCCGCATGCTCGCGCCGTCCCTTCAGCCGCACCACCCGGTAGACATCGAGCGTCAGCGCGTGCGCCCTGCGCCAGACCACCAGTCCCTTGAAGTCGCGCAGTTCCGCCTCCCGTCGTTTCCACGATGGTACCGCCCCCCGGGCTGAAAACCGCAGCCGAACCCCCGCTCTTGTTACCTTTCTGCCGCAGTTTCACGCTGCTTCGCGCATTCCAGGGGATTGTCCCCGATCTGTCCCGTCGCCGTTGCTGACAGCTCACGGCTGTCAGCTACCGGCTCTCCGCCTTCAGTTGCCGTTCTCGCCGTTTCCCGCTCCTTCCCGCTCCTCATGCTCAAACTCGGCATCGTCGGCCTTCCGAACGTCGGCAAATCCACCCTGTTCAACGCCCTCACCGCCGCCAAGGCCGACGCCGCGAACTACCCGTTCTGCACCGTCGAGCCCAACGTCGGCATGGTCGAGGTCCCCGACCCGCGCCTCGACACGCTCGCCGCGCTGGTCCAGCCGAAGAAGACCGTGCCCGCCGTGGTCCAGTTCGTGGACATCGCCGGCCTC
>JAGWRI010000311.1 GCA_028876525.1 Gemmatimonadota bacterium
CGTCGGCGGCGCGGGCCGTGCCGCCGGCGGCCGTCGCCGTGCCCGCCGCGCCGGCGTTCCCGATGCCCGTGATCGCGCCGGTGGCCGTGCCCACGCATCTGCCGGCAGTCGATCCGCGCGCGCTGGCCATTCCCCGCGACTGGTACGTCGTCAGGACCGGGCCGGCGTCCTCGTCGCCGGGCGCGCGTGCCGCCGCGCCGTCGGCGGACGGCATCCACGACCTCCGCTCGGTGGACGTCGCCGTCGAGGGCGAGCCGGGAAATCCCGCGCCGGCCTATCCCGAGGCCCTGCGCGCGGCCCGCGTGGAGGGCTGGGTGGACGTGCAGTTCGTGGTGGACACCGCGGGGCGCGCCGAGCCGGGGGCCATCCGCGTGCTGTCGGCCACGCATCCGCTGTTCGCCGACGCGGTGCGCGAGGCGCTGCGGCGGTCGCGCTACCGGCCCGCCGTGGCCGGCGGCCGGCGCGTGCGGCAGCTCGTGGAGCAACGGTTCGAATTCGCGCTGCGTTGACGCCGGTCAGAGGTACGGCTGGGCGAGCCACACCAGCCCGTCGCGCAGCTTGAGCGGCAGCGCCCGCCGCCGCTGGTCCCCCAGCGTCCACGGGCGGGCGCGTTGCCGCTTGGCGTCGATCAGCGCGTCCACGCGCGCCGCGAACGCGGAATCGTAGCACTCCACGCAGTACTCGAAGTTGAGCCGCAGGCTGCGCGGGTCCCAGTTCGCCGAGCCCACCAGCGCCCACTGTCCGTCCACGGTGAACAGCTTGCTGTGGTCGAACGGCGGGGGCGTGAGGCAGACCTTGCAGCCGCCGCGCAGGACGTGCCCCAGCTGCGCGGTCTGCGCCCACTGCACCGTGCGCAGGTTGCCGCGCGAGGGAAGCAGGATCTCGACGTCCACGCCGCGCAGGGCCGCGACCTTGAGGGCGTCGACGAGCTGCTTGTCGGGCAGGAAGTACGGCGTGACGATCCGGATGCGGGACCGCGCCTGGGCGATGGCCCCGAGGAGGGTGAACAGCAGGGCCTCGAAGTCCTCGTCGGGGCCGTCGGGGATGCCGCGGGCGAGCACGGAGCCGGCGTCGGGCTGCGGGGGCGGCTGCCAGAGGTCCTCGGCCAGGGCCTCGCCCGAGGAGAATTGCCAGTCGAACGCGAACGCGCTGGTCATCTGCCGCACCACCGGGCCGCGAAAGCGGAAGTGGACGTCCTGCGTCGGGCTCGCCGGGTCGAGCGACAGCAGGCAGCCGTCGCGGATGTTGAGCCCGCCGCAGAACCCCACGGCGCCGTCCACGACCATCAGCTTTCTATGATTGCGGAGGTTGAAGTAGGGGTGGGAAAAGGGGAACGCCGAGCGCAGGAACTCGTGGACGGTGATCCCGTGCTGGCGCAGGGCGCGCACGATGGGCGGGCGGCTGTAGCGCGCCCCCACGCCGTCGATCAGCACCCGGACCTCGACGCCGCGCTGCACCGCGGCGGCCAGCGCGGCCACGAATCGGTCGGCCACCGTGCCGCGGTCGAAGATGTAGGTGGCCAGGGCCACCGTCCGCCGCGCGCCGGCAATGGCCGCCAGCATCGCCGGGTACGCGGCGTCGCCGTCCACCAGGGGCTCCACGTCGTTGCCCCCGGTGAGCGGCGCCCCGGTCACGCGGCCCCCCAGCGCGGCCATCGCGCGCAGCCCCTCGGGCACCAGCGCCGGCTCCACGCCGCGTTGCGGCAGCGCGTGCGACCCCGTGGGGCTCAGCCCCGCCATGGCGCGATCGCGCCGCAGCTGCCCGGCGCGCCGGCGGATCCGGTTGACCCCGAGAAAGACGTAGAGCGCCGAGCCGAGCACCGGCGTGAGCCACACCAGGCCCACCCAGCCCGTCGCGGCGCGGACGTCGTCCTTGGTGAGCACGATGTGGGTCGTCGCGCCGGCGGCGAGCACGACGTGGACGATCGCGATGAGGAGCTGCAGGAACTCCGGCGACATTCCGAGAACAATACGGGAAACGGCGCAACTGACAACAGAAGCCCGAGCGCCGCCGACGTCCGGGTTCCGGCGACCGCGGCCGGCCGGGACGGGGCATCGCGGCGTTCGGGCCGGGCGCGGGGCTTGCCCTACACCGGTTCGGGCCCCACGCCGACAGAGGCGATTTCCGGCCCCGGGCAACTTCCAGTCAGCCGGGCGGGCACCGCTGTCCGCCCCGTACAGCCCGGGGGAGTGGGCAGGAGGCGGCCATGTTGAAACTGCGTCAGATCATGACCACGGACCTGGTGTCCGTGTCGCCACTCACGAGGCTCCGCGATGCCATGGAGCTGCTCGCCCGCCGCCACGTGAGCGGGGCGCCGGTGCTGGCCGGCGAGCGGGTCGTGGGCGTGGTGACCACGGGCGATCTGCTGGGATTTGCCGCCTCGTCGCCCGGCGTGCCCGTCGAGCGCGAGGAGAACGCCGAGCCCGAGTGGCGCGACTGGAGCGAGGTGCCGCTGCCCGATGCGAGCGACACCGAGAACGAGCCGTCGGGCGAGTTCTTCACCGACCTCTGGGACGACGCGGGCGCCGACGTCGCCGACCGGATGGAGACGCCCGACAGTCCCGAATGGAACGATCTCGAGGAACACGAGGTCCGCGAGGTCATGACGCGGAAGCTGTGGGCGCTCGGCCCCGACGCCAGCATCGAGCGGGCGGCCGAGCTGATGGGGCGCGCCGGCATCCACCGCGTGCTCGTCGTGGACGGTGACAAGCTCGTCGGGATCGTCACCGCGACGGACATCGCGCGGGCCGTGGCCGAGCGCAAGGTGTCGGGACGCACGTACGTGTTCAATCGCGACCGGGAGTTCCGCGAACCCTGGTCCTGAATCGGGGCCGCCTGCGGGCGGGGGAGGGTCGCATGTATCGCACCATCGTAGTGCCGCTCGACGGCTCGCCGCTGGCCGAGCACGCCCTGGCCACGGCCACGATGCTCGCCGAACGGGCCGAAGCGCGCATCGAGCTGGTGCGCGCGCACCAGCTGCTGCTCCACGACCTGGGCGACCAGCTCGCGCTCGACCAGGCGATGCGCGAGGAGGCGCAGGATTATCTCGACCGCACCGCCAAGGGCATCCAGGACGAGTCGGGGCTGCGCCCCTCGACCAAGGTGCTCGAGGGGCCGCCCGCCGAGTCCATCTGCGTGCACGTCCGCGCCGCCAAGGACCCGTTGGTCGTGTTGTCCACGCACGGCCGCACCGGCTTCAGCCGCGCCTGGATGGGCAGCGTGGCCGACGCCGTGATCCGCAGCGGCTGCGCGCCCGTGCTGCTCCTGCGCCCGGAAGAGCTTTCCGATGGACTGCTCGAGCCCATCGGGCCGTTCCAGCGGATGCTGGTGCCGGTGGACGGATCGGGATACTCGGAACAGATCGTGCCGCACGCGATGTCGCTGGCCCAGCTGACCGGCGCCCAGGTGCTGCTGCTCGAGGTCGTGAAGCCGGTGTTCACGCCGGCGTTCATGCCGGCCATGGAGTACGCGGTGGCCTACGCCCCGCCCGAAGAGTACGCCACCGAAGCCACGCACACGCTGGTCGAGCGGGCGGCCGACTACGTTTCGAACTTGGCCATCAAGCTGCGCCGCCAGTACCCGATGGCCGGCATCGAAACCGAAGTCCGCTCCGACCCGACGCCGGCGCGCGCGATTCTCGAGACCGCCGACAAGCAGGGCAGCGACGTCGTGGCGCTGGCCACGCACGGACGCGGCATGTCGCGGTTCGTCGTCGGCAGCGTGGCCGACAAGGTGCTGCGCGCCGGACCGCGCGCGATGCTGGTCGTCCGGCCTCAGTGATCGCCGCAGCCGCAGTCCGGGCCGCACGGCCCGGACTGCCGCTGCCGCGCCGCCACCACGCGCCGCCACGCCCGGCGCCCGAGATACACGGCCGCCCCCGCCAGCGCCAGCGCCACGACCAGGTTCTGCACGCCGGGGCCCATCACGCGCCTCCTCCCAGCCCGAGCAGCAGTCCGCCGCGATAGATCGCGAACGCCGCCGCGTAGGCCATCACCAGCATGTACGTGAACTGCAGCGCCGCCCACAGCGCGCCGCGCCAGCCGCCGCCCGTCTCCTTGTGCGTCATCGTCACGGTGCTCGTGCACATCAGCGCGAACACGTAGAACGCCATCAGCCCCATGGCAATGAGCGGCGTGTAGGCCGCCCGACCGGTCACCGGGTTCCGCTCGGCCCGCAGCCGCTGCGCCAGCGCCCGGCGCGAGTCGCCGGCATCGGCCACGCCGTAGATCGTGCCCATCGTGGACACGAAGACCTCGCGGGCCGCGAACGACGCGACCATCGAGACCCCGATCTTCCAGTCGTAGCCCAACGGCCGCACCGCCGGCTCGATGGCGTGGCCGATCCGCCCCAGCGCCGACTGCGAGAGCTGCTGCTCGGGCGGCACCGGCCGGCCGTCCGCCCCGCGCGCCCGCGGATACGCCGCCAGCCCCCAGAGCAGCACGGAGATCGCGAAGATCACCGTGCCCGCGCGGCGCAGGAACAGCCGCACCCGCTGCCACACCGAGTTGCCCAGCACGCGCAGGCTGGGCAGCGAGTAGGGCGGCAACTCGATGATCAACGCCCGGGTCTCCGAGCGGAGCAGCGTGCGGCGGAACACCGCCGCCGCGCCCAGCGCCGCCACCGTCCCCAGCAGATACATGCCGAGCATGGTCAGCCCCTGCAGGCTGAACAGCCCGCCCACCGTGATCGCCGGCACGAACGCCGCCACGAGCAGCGTGTACACCGGCAGCCGCGCCGAGCAGCTCATGAGCGGCACGACCATGATCGTCGCCATCCGCTCCTTGGGATGCTGGATCGTGCGCGTGGACATGATGGCCGGCACCGCGCACGCGTACCCGGAGATGAGCGGGATGAAGCTCTTCCCGTGCAGTCCGAGCGGGCGCATGTAGCGGTCCATCACGAACGCCGCCCGCGCCATGTAGCCCGAATCCTCGAGCAGGCCGATGAACAGGAACAGGATCGCGATCTGCGGCAGGAACACGAGCACGCTGCCCACGCCGCCCAGCGCCCCGTCCACCAGCAGGCTGCGCAGCTCGCCCGGCGGCAGCACGGCGGCGATGCCGGCGGCCGTGGCCGCCACCAGCGCCTGGATTCCGTCGGCCAGCGGCCGCGCCCAGCTGAACATGGCCTGGAACATCACCAGCATGAGCCCGACGAAGATGATCGGTCCCCACACCCGGTGCAGCACCACCGCGTCCACGCGGTCGCTGAGGCGCGCCGGGCGCGGCCGCCGCGTCACCGTCCGCTCCATGACGCCGGCAATCCAGCGATAGCGCTGGTCCGCCGCCAGCGCCGCGCCCGCCGGCGCCCCCTGGGCGCCGGCGGCGGCGCGGATCGCGTCGAGCGTCGGCGCGGGAAGCGTGGCGGCGCGCGACACCGCGTGCCGCAGCCGGTCCATGCCCTCGCCGCGCGTCGCCACCACCGGGATCACCACCACGCCCAGCTCGTGAATCAGCTCCACCACGTCGATCTGCATGCCGGCGTGCGCCAGCCGGTCCACGCGGTTGAGCGCGATCACGGTGGGACGCCCCAGCTCGAGGATCTCCGTGGCCAGGAACAGGTTCCGCTCGAGATTCTCGGCGTCGGCCACGATCACGATGACGTCGGGCGGCTCGGCGCCCGGCAGGCGGCCAAGCAGCACGTCCACGGCAATGGCCTCGTCGGGAGACTCGGGAGCGAGGCTGTACATTCCCGGCAGGTCCACCACCGACACCGTCGCGCCGTCGTGCCGATACTCCCCCTCGGCGCGGTCCACCGTCACGCCCGGGAAGTTGGCCACCCGCTGGCGCCGTCCCGTCAGGGCGTTGAACAGCGTGCTCTTGCCGCAGTTGGGATTGCCGACGAGCGCCACCCGCAGGGGGCGCACGGCTGTTTCGGGGGGCAGCGGCTGGGGGCGGAGTCCGGCGCTCATGCCGCCGGACGCACGAGGATGGCTCGAGCCACCGCCGCGTCCAGCGCCAAACGGGAACCGCGCACGTCGAGCAGCACGCCGCTGCGCGTGTCGACGATGTTCACGCGGGCTCCCTCGAACACCCCCAGCGCGCGCAATCGCCGCACTTCATGCGCGGGACACGCGAAACCGACGACGAGGGCGCAGAAACCGATCGGACAGCTCGCCAGCGGACAGTCGCTGGGACGGCTGAAGGCCGTGCTGGGGGAGGACGGCGTTTTGGTCCGGCGGTTCCAGAGTTTGAGCACAGCCATGCGGGCGATGGTCAGGTCGCACGGGATGCCGCAGCCGGCGAACGGCGACCGCGTTCGAGGCTGTGCGAACAGTAATTCCGAGTATCCTGGTCACAATCGGCACAAAGACGGCAAATGGCCGGGGAATCCCTGACACCCGGCCGGTGCCGCACCATTCCCGGGCGGAATCAGCCCACGTAGCTCTCCAGCGTCCGGCTGACGCGGCCCTGGGAAAGGCGCTTGAGCGCGCGGTCGCGGAGCTGCCGGATGCGTTCCCGGGTCACGCCGAACAGCGCGCCGATCTCCTCCAGGGTGCGCTCGCGGCCGTCGTCGAGGCCGAAGTAGAGGCGCAGCACGCGCTGGTGGCGCGGCGACAGCGTGGCCATGGCGCGCTCCAGGTCGGCCCGCAGGAGGTGGCGGATGGCCTCTTCCTCGATGTCGGGGGCCTCGGCGTGGGTGAACTGTTCGATGAGGGCGCGGTCGCCGTCGCGGGTGAGCGGCGCGTCGAGGCGCAGCTCGGCCGTCTGGACGCCGAGCAGCGATCGCACGACGCGGGTGGAGAGGCCGGTGGCGTTGGAGATCTCTTCGTCGGTCGGGTCGCGGCCCAGCTCCTGGCGCAGGGCCGACGCTGCCTTGACGGTGCGCGACAGGTCGCCGGTGCGGTTGAGCGGGAGCCGCACGGTGCGGCTCTGGCGGGCGAGGGCCGCCAGGATGGCCTGGCGCACCCACCACACGGCGTACGAGATGAACTTCACGCCGCGGTCGGGATCGAACCGCTGCGCCGCGGTGATGAGCCCGATGTTGCCCTCTTCAATGAGGTCGAGCAGCGAGAGGCCGCGATTGCGGTACTTCTTGGCCACCGAGATCACGAAGCGGAGGTTCCGCTGCACCAGCTCGTCGAGGGCCGCACGGTCGCCCTTCTGGATGCGCCGGGCGAGCGAGGTCTCCTCGGCGGCGCCGAGCAACGGGAAGCGATTGACCTCGAGCAGGTACTGGTCGAGGATGTCGCGTTGCGCCGGCTGCGGCGCGATGGGGCTCGGTTCAGCGCGCTGGCGCCGTCGAGTGGCGGACGTCATGGTGCGGCCTCGGACTCGTTGGGGGTGCCGCAATGTTCTTCGCCGCGGGGGCGCGCCGCATCGGCGGTTGCCTGATGTTTCGTGCGGCTCCGCCCGGCCCGGACGGGCCGGGATTGGGGACATGGGCGCGGGGATTTCCGTCCCGGAACGGCCCCCGGTTTCAGGGTTTCCCCGAATGGACGGAGTGCCGGAAAAGCCGGATATTCGTGGCGCGTTGGCGAGACGGGGTTTTCGCCGACGGAGCTTTCTCCCGGGACGCCGGCGGAAGGTAGCGGGTTGGGAGTTCGACCCCGGCACGCGGATTGTGAGGTCGCTGGCCACAATTGAGGCCCCCGAGATCGCGGGGCACCTGAGTCGGACCCGTCCGACAAGGGCAAGACTGACGATCAGGCTGCGCAAACGCGATGCGACTGCGCGGCGCCGAACCAACCGATCGGCAGCACCAGCGGGATAGAACCCCCGCAGGAGGACGCCATGCCTCCGCGGGGGTTCGCCACGTCCGGCCCTCTCGCCGGCCAGCATCAAGAACGGATCATCTGCAGTTCACACCCTTCGTTCTTGATGCCCGCGCTGCGCGTCGAACCCGAGGACGAGTCGGAGCCCCGGCACCCGTTCGCCGGCGAGTCCCGCCACCCAGGTCAGTACCACCGTGCCCGTGAGCAGCAGCACGAACTTGGGGAACACGTCCAGCCGCCACTGCACGATCCCGTACGCCAGCGCGAGCAGGATCGGCTGGTGCAGCACGTACCAGGCCAGCCCGTACCGGCGGCCGGCGCGGACCGCCGCGCTCTCCGTCCGGAGCCAGCGGCGGCCGGCGCCGAGGAGGGCCACGATCCACGCCCAGGCGTCGATCGCGTACAGCGTCCAGAAGCCCAGGTAGCGCGGCGCGTAGGGCGGGGGGAGGTGGAAGGGCACGGCGCCGACCCACACCGCCGCTATGAGTAAACTGGAAATGGCCGCCCCGACCGCGGCCAGCCCGCGCCAGTAGCGGTCGATCGACGCGGCGAGGGCGGGGGCGCCCGCCACCGCGAAGCCGTACGCGAACGCCACCAGCAGCAGGGCGTGGTTGGACCAGTCGGCGGCGAGCATGTGGCGCTCGGGGAACAGGCCCCACAGCAGCTGCCGCTCGAGGATCAGCGGCAGGGCCAGCGCGAGCAGGCCGGTCCGCGTGCGCGCGAACCCCGCCAGCCGACGCATCGCGCTGCTGCCGCGCGGGCTTTGCCAGTACCGGAACAGGGGCAGCAGCGCCACCGAGTACGCGAACAGGTGGGCCAGGAACCAGAGCTGGTGCCAGGACAGGTTGCCCTTCGGGTAGATCCCGTCGAAGAAATGCGGCAGGAATCGGAGGAACGACCCCCCGAACTCGCCGTGGAGCCGGCGCTCGAGGTACACCTGTGGCGGCACGAAGAGCAGCGTCCCCACGACGAGAGGCAGGAGCAGCCGCCGCGCGCGCTCGGCCAGGAACTCGCGGTTCGACCGGCGGGCCAGCGAATGCCAGGTCGCGATGCCGGCCACGACGAAGAACAGCGGCATGATCCAGGGCGCCATGAGTGCCGCGAGGGCGCCGGCCCACGGGGCGCGCTCGGGATTCTGGATGTGCCACTCGTCGGCCGGGTTGAACACCTGCGCGACGTGCACGACCACCACGCCGGCCAGGGCGAGCACGCGCAGCGCGTCCACATACGGCAGGCGCGCCGGCGCGGGCGCGGCCGCCCGGTCAGGGGGCGGCGGGGGGCTCGCGATCGTCGTCGTCATGGAGCATGCGGACCGCCGGCGTGTCGAGATCGTCGAACTGCCCGCGGTGGGCGGCCCAGACGAAGGCCGCCACGGCGACGCCCACGACGAGCAGCGCCAGCGGAACGACGATGTAGATCACGCTCACGCCGGGCCTCGGCGAAAGCTGCGGGCCCGCCAGGAGCTGACCACCACCGTGAGCGAGCTGGCCGGCATGAGCACGGCGGCCGCCAGCGGGTTGATGATTCCGGCCATCGCCGCTCCGGCTCCCAGCATGTTGTAGACCAGCGAGAACGCGAGATTGCGGCGGATCACGCCCATCGTGCGCTCGGCGCCGTCCACCAGCTCGACCAGCGGCGCGAGTCCCGGTCGGGTGAGATAGATGTCGGCGGTGGCCAGGCATGCCTCGGCGCCGCCGTGCACCCCGATGCCCACCGACGCGGCGGCGATCGCCGCCGCGTCGTTGACCCCGTCGCCGACCATCACCACCGGCCGGGTCGTGCGGGCCCGGGCGCGCTCTACCTCGCGGAGCTTGTCCTCGGGCGTGGCCCCGCCGGCGGCCGCGGCCGGC
>JAGWRI010000312.1 GCA_028876525.1 Gemmatimonadota bacterium
CGCGCGCCGCGGGGGCGCACGCCGCCGCGGCGACGAGCGCCAGCCCGGCCGCAGACCGGACCGACCAATGCCGATCGCCGATCATTTCACGACCTCGCTCGCGATCACCGTCCAGTCCTCGTTCCCGTGGCCGGCCTGGAGCCAGCGATCCATGAGCGCGGCCACGGCCGGGATCACCGTCAGGTCGCGGCCGCCCGCCTGCGCCGCCTCCATCATGAGCCGCGCGTCCTTGCGCGCCATGGACAGGTTCCACGACGC
Organism: Gemmatimonadota bacterium; assembly: GCA_028876525.1. Lineage (GTDB taxonomy): Bacteria > Gemmatimonadota > Gemmatimonadetes > Gemmatimonadales > Gemmatimonadaceae > JAGWRI01. The sequence goes on from JAGWRI010000312.1 coordinate 259, forward strand.
GCGCTCGAAATCCCCCTCGAGCATCCGGGCGACCCGCGCCGGCGCCTGCGCGCCGGGATTGAACCAGTCGAACAGCTTCGCCGCCTCGTCGGGCGGGATGCCGAGCGCCCTGGCGAGCGTGAGCACGTCGGTGAGCCCGCCGATCATCGCCTCGAGGAAGAGATTGCCGAGCAGCTTCATCCCGGCCGCCCGCGGCACCTCCGGCCCCAGATACACCAGGCGCCCGGTCATCTTCGACAGCTCGGGCTCGAGCCTCGAGTAGAGGCCGCGGTGGCCGGAGGCGAGCATGAACCCGGTGGCGTCGAGGGCGTTCTGCGGTCCCATGAACACCGGCGCGTGCTGGAAGGCGATGCCCAGCGCCGTCCAGCGCGCCACGCGCTCGGCGGTCCGCGCCGGCGACGTGGTGGTGTGGTCCACGAGCACGACGTCCGAGGCGAGGCCCGGACGGGCCAGCGCCAGCACGTCGTCCACCGCCGCGTCGTCGGACAGGCAGACGTGGACGCGCGGCACGCCGCGCACCGCGTCGGCGGGATCGTCGAACGCGATCGCCCCGTCGGCCTCGAGCGCTCGCGCCTTGTCGGACGAGCGGTTCCAGACGTGCACCGTTTCGCCGCGCTGCCGGAGCGCGCGCACGAACCCCGAGCCGAGCAGCCCCGTTCCCAGCCATGCGATCATCGTGTTGCCCCCGAAGTTGGTCCGTTCTAATCTGGCGAGTTTCGCGTCCGGGGGCACCGGCGTCCGCCAGCGGGGCCTTGACGGCCGACTGGTAAGCTATTACTTACCGTTCGTGACCACTTACCAATCGCGCCAGCTCGACGCGCTCGGCGACCCCACCCGGCGAGCCATCATCGCCCAGCTCCGCGGGGGGCCGCTCCCGGTGGGCCGCCTCGCCCGCCGCCTGCCGGTGAGCCGGCCCGCCGTGTCGCAGCACCTGCGCGTGCTGAAGCAGGCGCGGCTGGTGACCGACCGCAGCCGCGGCACCGAGCGCCTCTATGCGCTCAATCCCGAGGCGTTCGATTCGCTGCGGGCGTACTTCGACGAGTACTGGTCGCTCGCCCTCGCGGCCTTCAAGGAGAAGGTCGAGGCGCTTCCCCCGGAGGAGAACCGATGACCGGCGTGACCGAAGGCAGTGCGCAGGTGGTGCGCAGGCAGATCCGCGTCCAGGCGAGCATCGAGCGCGCGTTTCGCGTGTTCACCGAGGAGTTCGACAGCTGGTGGCCGCGCTCCCATCACATCGGCCGCTCGCCGCTCAAACGGGCCGTGGTCGAGGGCCGGGTCGGCGGGCGCTGCTACGGCGCGCAGGAGGACGGGACCGATTGCGTCTGGGGCACGGTGTTGAGCTGGGATCCGCCGCGCCGGTTCTCGTTCGCCTGGCAGATCAACGCCGACTGGACGTTTCAGCCCGACCTCGCCCGGTCGAGCGAGGTCGAGGTCAGGTTCACGCCGGCGGCCGGGGGATGCACGCTGGTCGAGCTGGAGCACCGCCACTTCGAGCGCCACGGGGCGGGCGGCGGCACGGTACGGGACAATGTGGGCGGCGAGGGCGGCTGGGGCACCCTGCTCCAGCTCTATGCGGCCCGTGCCGGGGCGGCCGCATGAAGGGCTGGCTGTGGCTCCGCGCGGAAGCGGTCGTGATCGGCCTGTTTGCCCTCGGCCATACGCTCGGCATGATCGTGCGCCCCGCGCACCCCACGGGGAATCTGGCCACGGTGCTCGGCGACATGCAGCGGTACCGGTTTCCGATCATGGGAATGCAGCGGAGCTACTGGCAGTTCTACCACGGCTTCGCGCTCATCGTTTCCCTGCTGCTCGGCATCTGCGCGGTGATCGCCTGGCAGGCCGGCGACATCGCGCGCCGTGAGCCGCGGCGGGCACTGCCGATGGCGCTCACGCTCGAAGCGGGCGCCCTCGGACTCCTGCTGCTGTCCCTCCGCTACTTCTTCATCGCGCCGATCGTGTTCTCGGCGCTCGCCCTGGCCGTTCAGACCGTGGCGGTGGCGCTGCTGCGCCGCGCCGCGGCCCGGTAGAGCGCCGCGCCCACCACGTTCGCGCCCACCACCACGACGATGATCTTGACGGCGAAGCTCCACCCGCTGGTCACGTCGATGATCGGGAACACCGAGAACACGATGTACAGCACGCTGACCGCGAACCCGGAGCCGGCGGCGAGCCGCAGCCAGAGCGGCGCCCGGTCGAACCCCTTCATGCCGACGATGGGCAACGCGAACATCACCAGGTAGCAGACGGCGTAGAGAATCCCCGCCGCGTTGTCCAGCAGCTGGAAGGCCTCCTGCAGCCCCACGCCCACCAGGCTGAGCGCGCCGAACACGAGGGTGACGGCCCCGAGGAAGAGAATCGAGTTGAGCGGCGTGCGGTACTTCGGGTGCAGGCGCGTGAACCACCGGGGGAGCAGCCCGTCCCACCCCGCCACCATGGGGAGCCGCGCCGTGCCCGCGAACAGCAGATTGACGTTCGCCGTGTGGCGCACGAGCAGCAGCAGCGTCAGCACGGGCACGATGTAGACGGCCCAGCCGAACGACCGCAGGCCATAGGTCAGCGCCTGCGGGATGGGAGCGATGAGGTCGATTTTCCCGGCCGGGGTCGCGGCCAGCACCGCGCCCGTGCCGAGGATGAACATGAGGGCGATGATCGGCGTGGCGATCACCACCGACCGGCCGATGGCCCGGGCCGGGTTCTTCGTCTCGCCGGCGAGGATCGCCACGTACTCGAATCCGGTCAGCGCACCGAGCGCCAGCTTGCTGAAGATGTTGATCGAGATCAGGTTCGCCTTCGGCACCGCCGCGGCAAACGGGTGGTGGTCGGCCATCGTGCCGTGCGCGAACGCGACGATCGGCATCAGCACCAGCGCGCCGAAGGTGAGCAGGTGCGCCGTGCCGCCGGCGTTGTGCACCCACTTGCCGATCCTGAGGCCGAACAGCGAGACGAGGATGATCATCGCGACGACGAATCCGGTGATGGCGCCGTCGTACCACTTGTTGCCGGCCAGGTGAGTCCCGGCGGGCCCCAGCACGTACGTGAACGTATCGGCGATCACCACGCCGTAGCTCGACAGCAGGATCAGCGCGAACACCCAGAGGTTCCAGGCGACAAGAAAGCCCATCCCGTCGTTGAACCCGATCTTGGCCCACTGGTACAGGCCGCCCTCGAGCGGCATCAGCCGGTTGAGGTAGATCACCACCGCGGCCTGCGGGAGGTAGAACAGCGCCATCGCCAGCAGCCAGTACACGATCTGGGCGTGGCCGAGCATGGCCGCCGTGCCCACCCACTGCGCGCCGACGATGAACATCACCTGGGTCAGGACCAGGTCGGGCAGGCGCAGCTCGCGCTTCAATTCGGTGCTGTGCGACGCGACGGCGGCGACCTCGGCCGCCTCGCGGGCGCGGGCGTCTTCGGACATGCGCGGGCTCCCCGGGGGTTCGGGCCGTCGGGCGGGCGGACGGCGCTGAGCCAACTTGCGCGCGGCGCGCGGAACGTCAATACCGGAGAGGCGTCCGATCTCCGCGGTCGGGCGTCCGGCGTCGGGCGTCATCCGCTGCCCGAGCACATCGAGCAACGGACGACGCCAGACTCCAGACCTCGAGCGCCACTACGCCTGCCGCTCAGCAGCTCGGCAGGGCGACCCCCTTCGGCGCCGCGACGGGCGCCAGGCCGTTCTGCTTCAGGACGGCGTTGAACGCGGGCAGGTCCTTCGCGATCACCTGCTGCCAGTGGGCGGCGGCCCCGCGAAGCTGGGTGCACGCCGAGACGTACTGGGCGCGCATCGGCGGGTTGGGAGCGAAGTCGCCCGGATCGAGCGTGCCGAGCACGCCGATCATCGAGCCGTTCGCGGCCCGGAAGTTGGCCGGCGGCGCGCCGAATCCGCCGCGGCGGAATCCGAACCCGCGGCCGCCGCCGTTCTCGGCGCCCGCGGCGCTGTCGATCTGCGCCAGCAGGGTCTTGGCGGCGTTGGCCACGGCCTCGGGGGCGCCCGCCGTCGCCTTGGCCACGGCGCCGCGGAGGGCGGCGCCCTGCTCGTAGCCATCCCACGCCGTCCGCGCGCCGTCGTAGGCCTGCATCGCCAGCGCGTGCTGCGCGCGGAGGTCAGCCAGGGACGCGGGCGAGCGCGGATCGTTGGCGATGGACGCCGTCTGCGTGTACGTCCTGCCGTCCACCGTGAGCCTGAAGGTGTACGTGCCGGGAAGGGCGAGCGGCCCGCGCGGCGACGCCGGCGTGAGCTCCGGATTGGCGTTGATCTCGAACGAGTGCGCGAACGCGGGAGGCGCGTCGTACCGCAGGTCCCAGTTCATGCGGTGGGCGCCGACGCCGGTTGCCAGCGGCTGCGGCACGGCCAGCCAGAAGTTCGGCTCCGGCGGATGCGCGGCTTCGGGCACCGGAGTGATCGGCGCGCTGGAATAGTGGTGCACGACGTGGCCCGCCGCGTCGAGCACGTCGAGCGTGATCTCGCCCCGCGGCTCGGCGCCCAGCGAGTAGTACACGAGCACGCCGTTCGGCGCGTTGAGCGAGTGCGGCACTTCCGGCGGGAACGGCGTGTCCTGGTTCACGTTCCGCCGCACGCGGATGGCGTTTCCGGGTTTGAACAGATGCGCCGGCTCGTCGGCGATCGCGGCCGTCATCTGCCGCAGGGGCGAGATGTCGTCCAGGATCCAGATGCCGCGGCCGTACGTGCCGACCACGAGGTCGTTGCCCTTGATCACGGCGTCGCGATACGACGTCGTGGGCAGGTTGAGCTGCAGCGACTGCCACTGGTCGCCGTCGTCGAACGAGACGTACATCCCGCTCTCGGTGCCGGCGAACAGCAGGCCGGGCTTCTCGGTGTCGTTGCGGATCACGCGGGCGAAGCTCCCCGACGCCTGGTCGGTGGGCAGCCCGTTCACGATCTCGGTCCAGGTCTTTCCATAGTCGCGCGTGCGGTAGAAGTACGGCGCGTAGTCGCCTACGGTGTGGCCGTCCACCGCCACGTACGCTTCCGCCGGGTTGCTGTGCGAGGCGTCGATGGCCGAGATGTCGGCGTGGATCGAGTCGGGGACGTTCGGGATGCTGACATCCTCCCACGTCTTGCCGTCGTCGCGCGTCAGCTTGATGAGTCCGTTGTTCGTGCCCACCCAGATCACCCCCGCCTTCGCGGTCGAGGGCGAGATGGACTCGATGGAGCCGCCCGGCGGGGGACCGCCGCGCCCGCCGCGGCCGCGGCCGAACGCTTCGTTCTCCGGCGGCGGCTTCACGCCCTTCGGATAGCCGAGGTCGGGGCTCATCTTCGCCCAGTGCGCACCGCCGTCGGTGGTGGCCATGAGGTACTGGAACCCGACCATCAGCCGGTGCTGGTTCCACGGCGCCCAGACGAGCGGATTGGTGGACGTCGCGCGCAGGTGGAGGTTCGGGTCCACGCTGGGACTCACGTTGATGGTCTGCTCGCTGGGATACGCGATGCGGATGACTCCGGCGCCGGTGGCGTACACCATGTTCGGGTTGAGCGGATCGGCGATGATCGAGCCCCACTCCCAGCCGCCCACGGGGTTCCAGTCGAGCGGCGTGATCTCGCCGAAGTTGCCGCGGCTGCGCACGCGAATCGCGCCGGCGTCCTGCTGCGGCGCGTAGATCCAGTACGGGTACGAATTGTCCACCGAGAGATGGTAGACCTGCTCGGTGGACTGGTTGTACCACTCGCTCCAGGTCTTGCCGCCGTCGAGCGTGACCGTGCCGCCCTGGTCCATGCCGAGCAGCATGCGCTGGCCGTTGGTGGGGTCGATCCAGAGCTGCTGCGGATCGTCGCCCCCCGGGGCGCCCTTGAATCCCGTGAAGGTGTTGCCGCCGTCACGCGAGACGTAGCTCGAGGTGTTGATCGTGTACACGACGTCCGGGTTCTCGGGGCTCACGTACACGCCGCAGTTGTAGCCCCCCTGCCCGTTGCGGATGCGCGCGTCCTCGGCGTCCATCTGGCGCCAGGTCGCCCCGCCGTCGTCGGAGCGGTACAGGCCCCAGTTGCCGATGACGAACATCCGCTGCCCGTCGGTGTGGTTCGCGACGGCCACCGACGTGCGGCCGCTCAGCTCGGGCAGGCCGTGGCCGCTGATCTCCGTCCAGGTGAGCCCCTCGTCGGTGGACTTGAAGAGGTGCGTGCCGTTCGGGCCGCCGAACGCGCCGCGCTCGGCCGAGGCGGGCGGCACGTAGTGCTCGTCGGTCGTGGCGAGGATGACGCTCGGCTTGTCGTGCGCGTAGGCGAGCTTCACGGCGCCCACCTCGTCGTTCACGAACAGCGTCCGCGTCCACGTCCGGCCGCCGTCGGTGGAGCGGAACACTCCGCGCTGATCGCTCTTCTTGTGGACGTTCCCCTGGGCGGCGACCAGCACCAGGTCGGGGTTCGACGGGTCCACCATGATGGACGGGATCTGCTTGCTGTCGTCGAGCCCCATGTGCCGCCAGCTCTTGCCGGCGTCGGTGGACTTCCAGACGCCGTTCCCCTCGTTGATCGCGCCGCCGGTGATGATGTCGCCGGTGCCGATGTAGACGACGTTCGTGTCCGACGGGGCGACCTCGATCGCGCCCACCGACGACACCGACTTCACCGAGTCGAAGACCTGGGTCCAGGTGATCCCGGCGTTGGTGGTCTTCCACGCGCCGCCGGCCGGCGAGCCGAAGTAGAAGACGCCGGCCTCGCCGATCGCGCCGGTGACCGCCGCCACGCGCCCGCCGCGCAGCGGGCCCACGTTGCGCCACACCAGGCCCGACAGCAGGGCGGGCCGGACGGGCGGATGCGCCGGCGGACGGGCGCCCACGGTGAGCAGAGCAACCGCGGCGAGCCCCAGGCTCGTCCACGCACGATTCGACAGGACACGCTTCGACATGATCGGAAGACCCCCTCACGGGTGAACACGGTGTTCACAAGCTTATCGGCGGTGCGCCCGGCTGGACAGAGCGCCCCCTCCGGTCAGCGTTCAGTTCCTGCAAAGGTCGTCGGGCCCGCCCCGTCCGCGCCCCCCCGGTCCAGCCGCCCCACGATCGCCGCCGCCGCCAGGTCCCCGGTCACGTTCAGCAGCGTGGCGAACAGGTCGGGAAGCGCGTCGATGGCGATCAGGATGCCGATCCCCTCGGCCGGCAGCCCGATGGACAGGAACAGCGGGGCCAGCATGATGAACGACCCGCGCGGCACGCCGGGCGCCACGAACGACAGGAACACCGCGGCCAGCGACACCGTCACGAGCTGCGGCGCGTGCACGGGAATCCCGTAGAACCAGCCCACGAACAGCGCGCCGATGGGCCACGATACCGGCGCCGCGACGTGGAAGGTGGACACGGCCAGCGGAAGCACGAACCCGCTCACCCGGTTCGGTATGGCCAGCGATTCCTCGGCGCTCTGGACCAGCGCCGGCAGCGTGGCAATGGACGACGACGTGCTGAAGGCGATGAGCTGCGGCGGCAGCGCGGCGCGGGCGAACCGCCGGAGCGACACGCCGCCGCCCCACGCGGCCACGGGATACAGCAGCAGGACCACCGCCAGGCACACGCCCGAGTAGGCGACGAGGAAGAACCCGATGGCCCCCACGAACGACGCACCGGCGTGCGCGGCCATCGGCAGCACCAGCGCGAACACGCCCACCGGCGCCGCCAGCACGACCCAGCGCACCATGGTCAGCATCGCCGCCGCCACGGCCTGGAATCCCGCCACGACGGTGGCGCGCGACGCCGCCGGCGTCCGGGCCAGCGCCAGCGCGAAGACGAGCGTGAACACGATCAGCCCGAGCATGTCGCCGTTCACCGCCGACGCCACGGGATTCGGCGGCACGAGCGAGGTCAGCCACGCCGCGAAGGTCTCGCCGTGGACTCCCGGGAGCCGGCTCGCCGCGTCGGCGGCCCCCGCGGGAAGCGGCGGACGGGCCGCGAGGGCCGGCATCAGCCTGAAGATCGCGGCGCCCAGCGGCGCCGAGGCCGCGGCGACCCCGGCCAGAAGCGTCACGAACACGGCCAGCGTGCGTACGCTGAGCCGCCCCACCGCGCGCGCGTCGGCCCCCGAGGCCACGCCCGTGACGAGGAGCGAGACGACGAGCGGAATCACCGTCATCTGGATGGCGTTGACCCACAGCGTGCCGACCGGCGCAACGGCGTCGGCGGCGTGCACGAGCGCCGCGTTCCCCGTCGCCGCGATGACCAGTCCGCCGGCGATCCCCGCGCCGAGCGATGCGAGCACCCGGGTGGTGTCGGTCATGGGTCCACGTGCAGCACCGCCATCATGCCCGAGCCCATGTGCTCGGCGATGTGGCAATGCAGCATCCAGGCGCCCGGATTGGATGCGTCAATGAGCAGATCCACCGTCTGCCCCACGGGAATGATCGCGGTGTCCTTCCAGACGAGGTTCGAGGTGGCCACCCCGTCGCGCGCGATGACGAGCATGCGCTGGCCGTGGAGGTGGATGGGGTGCTGCATGGGATGGAAGGAGTGCGGATCGTTGAAGAGCCGCAGCTTGATCACGGACCCGACCTTGGCGTGCCAGTCGATGTCCATGTTCTCCCTGCCGGTGGCGTCGTCGCGGATCACCCACGTGAGCTGTTTGCCCGTGGACAGCCAGTTCATGTCGGGCATGCCGTCCACCCACTCCACGGGGGCGAAGTATGCCGTGTCGACGTTCATGAATTGCACCGTGGCCAGCGGCAGATCGTGCGGCCGGATGGTCAGGGTGAACGTTTTGTCGGGCGGCTTGGCGAAGTATTTCCGGTAGCGGTCGATGTCTCGCACGACGGCGGCGTTGGTGCGCATCGCGGCGAACGGCGCGGCGTAGTCGGGCGAGGCCGCCGTCGAATCCACGGTCACGATGCCCAGCGTGTCCACCTCGGGCATGAATTCTCCCTGGAAGTGGTTGATGGCCTGCACCGCGTTGACCAGGGCGTAACGGCCCGGCTTCGGGAAGCGCACCTGCACGATGTATCGCTCGGCGGGCGCGATGACCACGCTCGGCGCCTGTTCCTCGTGCTCGAACCGGCTCACGTCCGACGCCACGACTTTGATCGGCGCGCCGCTGAACGACAGGTTGTAGGTGCGCGAGCTGGCGGCGTTGGTGAGGTAGAACCGCACCACGGCGCCCCGGTGCACGGTCAAATCGTAGCGCGGCTCGCCGTTCACGAGCAGCACGTTCCCCACGCGCCCCATGAGCGCGAAGTCGGGCGCCTCCTTGCCGAACGGGATCAGCGTGTCGGCGTTCACCAGGAGATCGTCCAGGATCAGCACCTGCTCGTCGTTGGCGGGCGAGTAGTAGTTCGAGTCGGGCGAATCCACGATCATGTTGCCGAACAGCCCCATCGCCTGCTCGATGTCCTCGCGCACGTGCGGGTGGTACCAGTACACGCCGGCATCGGGAAAGTGCACCCGGTAGGTGAAGCGGTCGCCGGGCGCGACGGCCGCCTGGGTCAGGCCGGGGACGCCGTCGTAGCGATTGTCCAGGCGCACGCCGTGCCAGTGCACGGTGCTGGGAAGGTCGATCGCGTTGCGGAACCGGACGACGATCGTGGCGTTCTGCGGCACGCGGATGAGCGGCCCCGGCGATTCGCCGTTGTAGCCGTACATCACGAACGTCCGTCCCTTCACCGTGCGACGGACGAGCATCGCCGTGAGATCCAGCGTGTCGCCGTTCCTCAAGCGAACCACGGCCGAGGGACGGGCCATGGGCAGCGTGGCCGGATCCACGCCCTCACCGGGCAGGAACGGCGTCACCGGCGGAGTGAGCGTCCGCAGTCCGGGCATCATCACCATGCCCCTGGGCATCGGGATGGGCATCGCCATCGTGTCGCCGCCCATGCCGGGCATGCCCGCCATGCCCGCCATCCCGGTGTCGGGGCCCATCTTCATCCCCGCCATTCCCGTGTCGGCCGCCGGCTTCCGGGGCGGGACGGGCGGCCGCTGCCCGTTCGCGGCAGGGGCCGCGACGACGGCCAGCGCGAGCGCCGCCGCCGCGATCCGCGTCATCTTCATTCCCTAATACACTCCCCGGAAGA
>JAGWRI010000313.1 GCA_028876525.1 Gemmatimonadota bacterium
ATGGTGATTCTTCCTTCGCGATCGTAATGGCCTGGTTCGCGCCAAAGCAATACGGGCGAGCCGCTTGAGCCAGGGAAGCACGCGGCATCGATGAGGAACTCCCCCTTGCCGTTCAGGTCAACGCTGGGCTGCGTCGCGGTAACCCCTCTCCGCATCAGCGGCCGATTGTTGACTTGGTCCCAAAGGCCGTTCGGATATCCGACCATAAGGATTGGCTCCACGGCGACAAAGTCGGCCTCATCGGCGGGCGTTGGGATATGGCTCCGGTTGAAGCACCTGAAGAATAGGTTTGTGCCCTCTGCCTTGGCGAGAGCGATGATGCCGGCACATGGAAGGGCACAAAGGTCAACGGCCGGATCGGGGTGAGGGAGGATGGATTGTTGGAGGTCACTCAGTCGCAGTGTATGATACCGCCCGGCGATCGGATTGCCGTCGATGTCGCCGATGCATACATGGAACTCGAGGACATCAATGCCCTCGAACACGTGCTTGTTAGTGATGATTGCGAGAGTCTCGCGGCCCGGCGATACCCCGACGCAATAGAAGAACCCTGTTCCCGTTGACACCGTGCCGTCGGATGCACGGCCTTCGAGGCGCACCGTTGTAAATGCGAGATACTCAGTGAGATGAAGCTGCTTCATGCAATCGGGACGGTATCCGTGAATCCGCCTAACTACGAATTATGCAGTCATGATATGCTGCGAAGCCGCGTGAATCACTGCGCCGCTCCGCTGCCTATTGTGCGAGCGGAATCGCCGCGAAGCAAGGCAACCCCCCAAACGCCACGAGATTAGAGAGATTAGAAGCCGGCCCGCGCCGCGTGATATGCTGCGGGCGCCCGCTGCATAGTCTGCGACGTTGTCGTTCGAGGGCATGAGCCCGGCCAACCCCCTCCGCTCCCGCCCCCACCCACCCCCACCCCCTACACCCCGTCCACTCTCCCCCGATACAGCGGCCGGTCAGCCACCCGGACATTCCGATACGCAATGTCGCGATCACGCGCACGGCCAGCACTGGCCGCTCTGCTTCTTGCCCTCGCGACGACCTGCAACCCCGCGCCGCGGCCAACCACGGCGCCCGCACCGGCCGCCGCCGATTCCGCGCATGCGCTCATCCCGGTCCGCCGACCGGGCCCGCCACCCGTCCACGCGCCGGTGGGCCTGCCGCTCGACACGCTCGCCCTCCGCCGCCCCGACTACCGCAACCTGCTCCACGCCCTGGCCCGCTACCGCCAGCTCGCGGCCGACACGACGATCCCCACGGTCCCGTTGCCGGACCACCTGCCGGTCAAGCCGGGCGACTCGCTGGACATCGTCCCCGAACTCCGCGACCGACTCGCAGCGCTGGGCGACCTGGACCGGGCCGACGCAGCGGGAATCGCGCACGGCGTCTACGCGGGCCCGCTGGTGGACGCGATCCGCCGCTTCCAGCGCCGCCACGGGCTCGACGACGACGGCGTCATCGGACGCGCCACGCTGCTCGCCCTCCAAACGCCCATCGCCACCCGCGTGGCCCAGATGGAACGGGCGCTCGCCGCCCTGCGGCAGGAACCGCCGGTGCCCAGCGGCCCCTTCGTCGTGGTCAACGTGCCCGCCTTCCACCTCTTCGCCTACGACGGCAACCCCGACGACACGACCCCCGCCCTCGACTCCCGCGTCATCGTGGGCCAGGCGGTGAAGCGCGAAACGCCCTCGATGATGCCGCAGCTCCGCCTGCTCGACTTCTGGCCCTACTGGGACGTGCCCCGGAGCATCGTCGTGAACGAGATGCTCCCGTCCATGCTTCGCGACTCGCTTTACCTGCGCCGCGAGAACATGGAAATGGTCACGCCCTCGGGGTCGGCGGTGGGCGACTCGGTCACCGCGGGCGCGCTCGACTCGCTGCGCGCCGGCACGCTGCGCGTCCGCCAGCGCCCGGGCCCGACGAACGCGCTGGGCTTCGTCAAATTCGTCATCCCCAACGACAGCAACGTCTACCTGCACGACACGCCCGACAAGTCGCTGTTCGCCAGGCCGCGCCGAGATTTCAGCCACGGATGCATCCGCGTCGAACAGGCCCGCGCCCTGGCCATCTGGGCGTCGCGCGGCCTCGCAAGCTGGACCGCCGACAGCGTGGACGCGGCGCTCGCCGGACCCGGCTCGCGCCGCGTGGCGCTGCCACGGCCGATCCCGGTGATCATCGAGTACGTCACCGTCATGGCGAGCCAGGACGGAACGGTCTGGTTCCTGCCGGATATATATGAAAGGGCGGCCCACTCGCTAAACGGTTGGTGACCGCCGCCATGCGTTTCGCGCCCCGCGATTGCTCCGCGGGCGTGGACGCGCTAGCCTGACTGTTCCCGCATTCAATTCGGAGCTGCCCCTGACTCGTGCGTCCGCGCGCCTGAGAGCGACGCTCGTCGGCCTCGCCCTGTGCGTTCCGCTCTCCGGCGCCTTCGCCGGCGAGATCGCGCGCACGCCGTCGGCCCCGAACGCTCCGTACGTCCCCGACTCGATGGCCATCGTCACGCTGGCCGGCGCCGCGCGCGGCGCGGGACTGAGCCTCACGGCCCTCCGCTCGGCGCTGGCCGGCTACCGGCGCGCCGTGGCCGCCGGCATGGTGCAGCACGCCCTGCTCACGGTGATCGACTACTCGCTGCCCAGCCACGTCCGCCGCCTCTGGGTGCTGGATCTGGCCCACGCCCGAGTGCTGGCCCGCGAATTCGTGGCCCACGGCCGAACCAGCGGCGGCGACGTGGCATCAGCGTTCTCGAATGTGCCGGGCAGCTATGCCTCCAGCCTGGGCACCTTCGTCACCGAGAACACGTATCGGGGCGCGAACGGGCTGTCGCTGCGGCTGGACGGGCTGGACCCCGGGCTCAACGACAACGCGCTGGACCGCGGCATCGTGATGCACGGCGCATGGTACGTGAGCCGGCAGATGATCGCCGAGTACGGGCGACTGGGACGCAGCGAGGGGTGCCCCGCGCTCAGCCCCGCGGCGGCGAAGCGCGTGATCCCGATGATCGCCGACGGGTCGGTGCTGTTCGCGTACTACCCGGCCACCGGCCGGCGGCGCGGTTCGGGCGCGTAGCAACGCATTGCCCATCGGCCACCGGCCCGCTAGGCTGGTGGAGTCTCCCGATCACCCGCGAGGTCCCGTCTGGCCGGAGCACCCATCGCCCCGCCGGCGCCGCACCAGCGCCGGCTGTCCCGCGAAGCGAAGAACGTCCTCGTCATCATCGCCGTCGGCGTCGCCGCCCGCATCGTCCTGGCCGCGGTGCTCGGCCTGGGCGTGGACGAATCGTACGAAGTGGTGGTGTCCCGCCTCCTGAGCTGGGGCTACCTGGACCACCCGCCGCTCTCGTTCTGGATGGCGCGCGTGGTGGCCGATCTGGCGCACAGCGAGAACCGCGTCCTGCTGCGGCTGCCCTTCATATTGACGTTCGCCGGCACCACCTGGCTCATGTTCAGGCTCGGCGCCCGCCTGTTCGGCCAGCGCGCCGGCATGTACGCGGCCCTGCTGCTCAATCTGGCCCCGGTGTTCAGCCTCAGCACGGGCGGGTGGATCCTGCCCGACGGACCGCTGGACTTCGCGATGGTGGCCGCGGCACTGCTCCTGGTGCCGGTGCTGGTCGAGAACGACGAGGCCCACGCCTGGAAATGGTGGCTGGCCGCGGGCGTGATGACCGGCGTGGCGATGCTCTCCAAGTACCACTCGGCGTTCCTGCTCCTGGGCACGGTGGCGTTCGTGGTCACCAGGCCCGAGGCGCGGAAGTGGCTGGCCCGTCCGCACGCCTACGTCGCGGTGCTGGTGGCGTTCTTCATCTTCCACCCGGTGGTGCTCTGGAACGCCGAGCACGCCTTCGTGTCGTTCCGCTTCCAGGGCGGGCGCGCCGTGCCCACCCACGGGCACCATCTGCAATCGCTGATGCAGAACCTCGCCGGGCAGGCGGGCTACCTGCTGCCCTGGATCTGGGTGCCGCTGGTGTGGCAGCTCTACCGCGCCCTGCGCGCCGGCCCCGGCGACGCGAAGCGGTGGCTGCTGGTGTGCCTGGGCGCGGGACCGGTGCTGGTGTTCACGCTCGTGTCGCTGGGCGGCAATCCGGGGCTTCCGCACTGGCCGGCGCCGGGCTACCTGCTGCTGCTGCCGCTGGTGGGCGACGCCGCGGCGCGATTCGAGTCCCGCGGGTCGGCGCAGGCAGGGCGGCTCCACCGCTGGCTGGTTGCGGCCGGCGTGGCGTTCGTGGGGCTCACTGC
>JAGWRI010000314.1 GCA_028876525.1 Gemmatimonadota bacterium
CGCGCATCCTGTCCGCGCCGGGGAAGCCGCGGCCGGGATTCTCGCCCGGCCCGCCACGGCCGCCCCGCGCCCCGCGCATCATGTTCAGCTGGCGCTGCACCCGCTCCTGCAGCGCGCGGAATCTCGCCAGCTGCACGGGCGTCATGATCGAGCCCAGCTCCCGGTCCTCGGCGTCGTTCAGGTCGAGCCGTTGCCGCGGGAAGGTCTGCAGCTGCGCCAGGTAGCGCGCCACCGTGTCCTGGTCTGGCTGCGGTTTCATGAGTTCGGCGCGCAACAGCTGCCGCGTCGCCTGCTCCTCGCGCGCCAGCCCCTGCCGCTGGCGGACGTACTTCTGGTTGATCGGGGCCAGCCGGCGCATCTGGTCGTCGCTCAGGCCGACCTGGTTGCGCACGGCGCGCGTGAACGCCATCCGGATCTCGCGCTGGATGCGCGCCCGCCGCTGCAGCGCCGGGTTCGCCTGCGTCGTTTCCGGCGCCGCGCCCGCGCGGCCGGCGCCGCCCTGCGCCAGCGCGGGCGCCGGAAGGAACAGCACGGCCGCGAGCAGCGGCAGGATGGGTCGCGTCGCGCGCATCACACGCCTCCGTTCCCGATCGTCACGTCGGGGGTGGACTGATCGGGTTCGGCCATCGGCACCGCCTTGATGTCCTGCACGTCCTTGAGCAGCGACTCGAGCTGGGCCTCGGTGAGATCGGTATAGCCGTACCCCACCGCGAGCTCGACGTCCGCCGGCTGGCCGCTCGTCGACGCGGCGGCCGATTCGTGCCCCGCGGCCACGCGCGTCGTGGCGGCCACCGTGGCCATCGCGGTGGAGTCGATGCGCGGCGTGCGGCGCAGATAGGTCACCACGCCCGAGCCGCCGACGACCAGGAACACCACGGCGGCCGCCATCTGCCACAGGTGCGACGTCCACGCCGAGCGCCGGCGCGGCGCGGGCAGCGCCGCCGCGATGGCCGCCACGTTCACGGCGGGCTGAGGCATCGCGGCCCGCAGGGAGCCAAGCAGCGCCAGCTCGCGGCGGCAGGCGCCGCAGTCGCGCACGTGCGCCTCGGCGCGCGCGCGGGCCGCATCGTCGAGCCGCCCGTGCAGGAGATCGGGCAGCGCGTCGCGAAATTCGGGATTGCCGCATTCAGTCATCGAGAAACTCCTTGATCGCCTGGACGGCGTTGTGGTAGTGCACCCGGGCCGCCCCCTCGGTCGTGCCGACCACGTCGGCGATTTCCTTATACGTTAGACCTTCGGTCACGCGCAATGTGAAGACCTCCCGCTGCTTCGGTGACAGATCCTCCACCGCTCGCCGGAGCTGCCGGCGGGTCTCGTCGGCCACCACCGCGTCCAGCGCGTCGAACTGGGTGACGGCATCCGCCTCCGACACCTCCACCCGGTCGCGCCGCCGCATCTCGGCGCGCCGCCGGTCGAGCATGAGGCGGCGGGCGATCGTGAACAGCCAGGTGCGGAGCGAGCTGTCGGCCCGGAACGACTCGATGGCTCCGAAGGCCCGGACGAAGGTGTCCTGGACCAGCTCGTCCACCTCGCGGCGCTCGCCGCAGCTGGCCACGAAGCGCGCCACGGCCGGGGCGTGCCGGCCGACGAGGGCCGACGCGGCCCGCTCGTCCCCTGCCCGCCACGCCTCGATGAGCTCGAGATCCTCGCGTGCATCGCCGCTCCCGCCGGCCTCGGTCATGTGCACCCTGATGTCGGACGTCGTAGGAGCCGCGGCGTTAACGACTTGCCAACGCCCCGGCCGGCCAAGTATACACCGGGATGGCCAACCACCACCGCCGCCCCGAGCGCATCGGCCACCGGGGGGCCCCCCTGGAGTTTCCCGAGAACACGCTGCCCGGCTTCCTGCGGGCGGTGGACCGGGGGGCCGACGCGGTGGAACTGGACGTCCACAGGACGCGCGACGGGGCGGTGGTGGTACACCACGACCCCGACCTGCTGGGGCTGGACGGCGCGCGGACGCCGATCGCGCGGCTCACGCTGGCCGACGTGCAGGGGTGGCCGCTGCCGGACGCGGCCCACGTGCCCACGCTGGCCGACGTCATGCGCGCGCTGCGCGACGACGCGGCGGTGTACGTGGAACTCAAGGGCGAGGGCGTGGGGGAGGCGGCCGTCGAGGTCGCGGTGGAGGAGGGCCACGGCTTTGCGTTTCACGGATTCGACCACGACGCGGTGCTGGCGCTGCGCGACCGGTATCCGGAGCTGAACTACGGGGTGCTGTTCGATGCCGGGACGCGGGACGTGGTGGCGCGGATTTCCGACCTGCCGGTGCGGGACCTGTGGCCGCACCACAGTCTGGTGAACCGGGAGCTGGTGGAGGCGGCGCACGCCGCGGGGCGGCGGGTGATCGCGTGGACGGTGAACGCGCCCGAGGAGGCCCGGCGGCTCACCCTGCTCGAGGTGGACGGTCTCTGCGGCGACGATGTGCGGATCTTCGGCTGAGCGGTCCGGCGCCGGCTCGGGAGCCCGGAAACGAAAACGCCTCCCCTGGGGGAGGCGTTCGGCACATCGGGGGCGGCGCGGTTACGCGGCGGGCGTGGAATCCCCGGCCGACGGGTACACGCTCACGCGATAGCGCGAGCGGCTGTGGTGCTCGAACTTCACCACGCCGTCGATGAGCGAGTAGATGGTGTAGTCGGTGCCCATGCCGACGTTGCGGCCTGGGTGCCACTTGGTGCCGCACTGGCGCACGATGATGTTGCCGGCCACGACCGGTTCACCGCCGTATTTCTTGACGCCGCGGTATTTCGGATTGCTGTCGCGCCCGTTGCGCGAGGAGCCTACGCCCTTCTTATGTGCCATGGCGAATCTTCCTTAGCCGAGCTTGATGTCCTTGATCATGACTTCGGTGAACCCCTGCCGGTGGCCCTGCTTGCGCGCGTAGTTCTTGCGGCGCTTCATCTTGAAGACGACGATCTTGTCGTCGAGGCCGTGGCGGCGGATCTCCCCGGTGACCTGGGCGCCCTTGAGGACGGGGACGCCCGTCTGGACCGTGGTGCCGTCGGATCCGAGGAGGACGTCGTTGAACTCCACCTTGCCGCCGGGCTCACCCGGGAGCGTGGGGATCTTGTAGTATCTGCCCGGCTCGACGCGGAACTGCTTGCCGCCGGTGCGAATGATGGCGTAGGACATGGGATCGATCTGGAATAGATAGCTGCGAGCCTCTTAAGCTAGACAACGGCTAAGGCGTTGTCAACGGCGGGGCTAGGGCCCCGGTCACGCCACCGCGTACTGCCCGGTCACGTCCCGCCCGGCCGACTTCACCACCAGCTTGAATTCGTCGGGCCGGAGCAGCGGATCGTCCCGGATCTCGAGGCCGAACCCGACCGCCTTCTCCAGCTTCCTGGTCAGCTCCTTCTCCTCCTTCAGGACGTACATCGCCACGTCCGGGTGGAGCTTCACGACCAGCGGATCCTTCTTCCCCTCGACGCCCATCCGGCGCACCGACCGCTCCATGCGCCGCACGATGGTCTCGGCGGTGAACACCCGCCCCGTGCCGGCGCACGTGGGACAGGGCTCGGTCATGTTCTGCAGATGGCTCTGGCGCACCCGCTGGCGGGTCATCTCGATGAGCCCCAGATCGCTCACCGCGAATGCCTTGGTGCGCGCCCGGTCGCGGCTCAGGTGGTTGCGCAGCTCCTGCAGCACGCGGTCGCGGTTGGCCTTGGTCTCCATGTCGATGAAGTCGGCCACGATGATCCCGCCGATGTCGCGCAGGCGGATCTGGCGCGCCAGCTCGCGCGCCGCCTCGAGGTTGGTGCGCAGGATGGTTTTCTCGGGATCCTTCTTGCCGGTATAGCGCCCCGAGTTCACGTCCACCGACACCAGCGCCTCGGTGGGCTCGATGATCAGGTAGCCGCCCGCCGGCAGGTCGCATCGCCGCTTGAACAGATCGCGGATCTCGGGCTCGATCCCCGCTTCGTCGAAGATCCCCTGCTCCCGGGTCCACAGCTTCACGCGGTCCACGAGATCGGGCGCGACGCCCTTCAGGTACTCCGCGATCTCGTTGTACACCTGCTTGGAATCCACCGACACCTGCTCGACCTTCTCGCTGAACAGGTCGCGGATCAGGCCGCGCGTGACGTTGGTCTCGCGGTGGATGAGCGCCGGCGCGCGGACGAAATTCGTCTTGCGCTTGATCTTCTTCCACTGGCCGATGAGCGTGTCGAGCTCGCGCTTGAAGGTCTCCTGCGTGGCGTCCTCGCCCACCGTGCGCGCGATGACGCCGCCCGAATCCTTGGGCAGCACGGCCTCGATCATCTCGCGGAGCCGCGAGCGCTCGGCGCGCTCCCCGATCTTGCGGCTCACGCCGACGCGCGACGCGAACGGCATGAACACGAGAAAGCGGCCGGCCAGCGAGACCTGCGCGGTGACGCGCGGTCCCTTGGTCGAGATGGGCTCCTTGGAAACCTGGACGACGATCTCCTGGCCGCGCTTCAGGACGTCCTGGATGGGCGGCGCCTTGGCGCGCTGGCGGCGGCGCCCGCGTCCCCGCCCGCGGCCGCCCGACGGCTTCTCCTCGTCGGCCTCGCCGGCCTCGTCTTCGGGTTCGTCGGACTCGTCGCCGGCATCCTCGTCGTCGTCCTCGTCCGGCTCCTCGTCCTCCGGGTACACGAGGTCGGAGGCGTGGAGGAAGGCACTCTTCTCGGTGCCGATGTCCACGAACGCGGCCTGGATGCCGGGAAGCACCGCTTCGACGCGGCCGTAGTAGATGTCGCCGACCATGCGCCGGGCTTCCGGGCGGTCGACGAGGAGCTCAACGAGTTGCTCGTCTTCCAGAATCGCAACCCGCGTTTCGCGCGGCGTTGCGTTGATCAGAATTTCGCGTTTCATCGGGAACCGCCGGCGCACGTCCGCGCGGCGACTCGGCGCGCGGCGTGGGGCGGCTGCATTCAGCTGGGGTGGCGGCGCGCCCGCGGACCGACGGGCCCCGGGCGGCCGAAGCATGGCTGGGGATCCACCGCCGCGGCGTGATCGTCCACGCCGGACCCGGCCGCCGAACCTGTCCGAGGAACGTGCGCAGCAGCGCATCGAGCCAGCGGACCACCGGCAGCATCCCACGGGTCGGCGTGCGATCGGCTTCATGGGGGAAGCCGTGCACCGCGAGGGGGACGGCTGTGCAGACGGCGGCCGATCCTGCCTCGGCCGCCGTTTCACAGCGGGAGCCTCCATCGCGCCGCGAGTCGCGCAGCGGGGGGGAGGCGGGAAGTGCGAAAGATGCAATCACCACCGGAATAACTAGTGTCCGCCACTCGTTTCCGCAAGAGTGGCAAGGACTTACGGGGCGGCCTTCACGCCATTCAGGACCACGACAAATCCTGCCCGGACAGCGGCAGCGACCGCACCCGCTTGCCCGTGGCGTCGAAGATCGCGTTGCACAGCGCCGCCACCGCCGGCGGCAGCGCCGGCTCGCCAAGTCCCGTGGGCGGGAAGTCCGTGGTGAGGAACTGGACGTCCACCGGCGGCGCCTCCCGCATCCGCATCAGGCGATAGGCGTCGAAGTTGCTCTGCTCGGCCCGCCCGCCCCTGATCGTGATCTGCTGGCCGAAGGCCTCCGACAGCCCGTCGAGCACGGCGCCCTGCGCCTGGCTTTCGGCGTTGAGCGGGTTGATGATCTGGCTGCCGATGTCGCCGGCCACCCACACCTTGTCCACGACCACCGCGCCGGCCTTCGACACCGTGGCCTGGACGACTTCCGCGAAGTAGCCACGGTGGCTGAAGTGGAAGGCCACGCCGCGCCCGGTGCCGCGGGCGAGCGTGCCCTGCCCCCAGCCGGACTTCTCGGCCACGAGCTGGAGCACGCCGCGCATGCGCTGGGCGTCCATCGCCGCCCCCTCCTGCACCGCGGCCAGCAGGTCGAGGCGGAACTGCACCGGATCGCGTCCGGCCGCGTGCGCCAGCTCGTCGATGAACGACTGCATGACGAACGCGATGGCGTTGCTGCCCGGCGCGCGGAGCGCGCCGGTGGGCACGCCGAGCGGAATCGTGGAGGCGCCGAGCGAGAAGTTGGGAATGAAGCGGGCGGGAAATTCCGCGGGCGAGATGTTGGCGCTGGGCGCGTAGCGGTCGCCCTGCCCGAACGTGACGAAGTGATCGGTCCACGCGACGAGCTTGCCGGCCGCGTCCACGCCGCCCTTGAAGTAGTGGAACCCCGCAGGCCGGTAGAAGTCGTGCTGCATGTCGTCTTCGCGGGTCCACAGCAGCTTGACCGGGACCCCGGCCTGTCGGGCCACCGCGGCGGCTTCCACCAGATAGTCGTTGTTGAGGCGCCGGCCGAATCCGCCGCCGCCCCGCGTGAGGTGGATGACGATGTCGTCTTCCTTCATCCCCAGGGTCTTCGCGACGAGCGCGCGCCCGCTGGCCGGCGTCTGCGTGGGCGCCCAGAGCTCCAGCTTGCCGCCGCGGTAGCTGGCGGTGCAGTTCTGCGGCTCGAGCGTGGCGTGCGAGATGAAGGGGTAATAGTATGCGGCCTCGACCACGTGCGCGGCGCCGCCGAGGGCAGCCTGGGCGTCGCCGTCGTTCCGGAGCGAGCGCTGCGGGGCCTGCGCGGAGAGCTGGGCGGCCTGGCGCGCGAACCCCTCGCTGCTCTGTTGTGCCGTGTCTCCCTCGTCCCACGCGACGCGCAGCTTCTCGCGCGCGGTCTGCACCGCCCACCAGCCGTCGCCCACGATGGCCACGCCGTCGAGCAGGCCGCTGAGCGGAGCGTCGGCGGGCCCGTGCACGACGAACGCGTCGGTGATGCCGGGCTGCCGCTTGAGGTCGTCGGTGTTGGCGCTGCCGACCCTGCCGCCGAACACCGGGCACTTCACGTACGACGCGTACTTCATGCCCGGCACCGAGACGTCGATGCCGTACAGCGGCCGGCCGGTGACGATGGCGCGGGTGTCGACGCCGCGCGTCGGTTTGCCGATGATCGTGAAGTCCCTGGGGTCCTTGAGCGCGACGGTGGCGAGGTCCGGCGCCGCGATGCCGGCGGCCGCGCCGGTCAGGTCGCCGTACGCGAGCTGGCGGCCGCTGGGGGCGTGGTACACGACGCCGGCCTTCGTGGTGCACGACGCCGGGCTCACGTTCCACGAGCGGGCCGCGGCGGCGACGAGCATCGCGCGGGCGGCGGCGCCCACGCGCCGCATGGGGAGCCAGTTGATGGGCGTGGCGGTGCTGCCGCCGGCCCACTGCTCCTGGTACTTCGCGGTGTCGAGCGAAGCCTGCTCGACGCGCACGCGGCCCCACTCGACGTCCAGCTCGTCGGCGATCAGCATCGGCAGCATGGTCTTCACGCCCTGCCCGATTTCCGGATTCTTGGCCGTGATGGTGACCGTGCCGTCGCGCGCGATGGACACGTACGCATTGGGCTCGTAACCGCCGGCCGGTGCGCGCGCGGAGGCGGGTCGAGTCACGCGGTCCAGCGACGGGAGGTAGGCGGCGATGAGCACGCCGCCGCCGGCCATGGCCGAGACGCGCAGGAATTCGCGGCGGCCCACGGGGTCGCGGGGCGTCATTGGCCACCTCCCGCCCCGGCGGCGCGATGGATTGCCTCGCGGATGCGCCCGTAGGTCAGGCAGCGGCAGAGGTTGCCGTCCATCGCATGGTCGATGTCGGCGTCGGTGGGGTGCGGGTGGTCCTTGAGCAGCGCGGCGGCGGCCATGATCTGGCCGGCCTGGCAGTAGCCGCATTGGGGGACGTCCAGCTCCTCCCACGCGCGCTGCAGCGGGTGGTCGCCGTCGGGCGACAGCCCCTCGATGGTGACGACGTCGGATCCCTCGACCGAGGAGATCGAGGTCATGCAGGCGTGGGCGGGATCGCCGTCGAGGTGGACGAGGCAGGCGGAGCATTCGCCGATGCCGCAGCCGTACTTCGTGCCTTTGAGGTCGAGCACGTCGCGCAGCACCCAGAGGAGCGGCGTGTCGCCGGGGACGTCGACGGTGGCGGATTTCCCGTTGACGCGGAAGGTGACTCTCATTGGGGGGCCCTCAGCGTTGGGCACATGACGAGCGGCCGGTCGTGGCCGCTCACTTCACGAACGATACCCGGGTTCCCGATTCAATCAAGCAGGTCCTTGAGCAGCGAGCGGGCAATGACGATGCGCTGGATTTCCGAGGTGCCCTCGCCGATCTCGCAGATCTTGGCGTCGCGCATCATGCGCTCAATGGGGTAGTCCTTGGTGTAGCCGTACCCGCCGTGGAGCTGCAGCGACTTTATGGTGGTGCGCATGGCCAGCTCGGAGCAGAAGAGCTTGGCCATGGCGGCCTCGCGGCCGAACGGCTTGCCGTTCTGGGCCAGCCAGGCGGCGTGGAACACGAGGTGCCGCCCCGCCTCGATTTCGGTGGCCATGTCGGAGAGCTGGAAGTGCACGCCCTGGAACCTGGCAATGGGCTGCCCGAACTGCTTGCGCACGGCCGTGTACTTGAGCGCCTCGTCGAACGCCCCCTCGGCGATGCCGAGCGACAGCGCGCCGATGCCGATGCGTCCCGCGTCGAGGGTGCGCATGAAGTTCTTGAAGCCGCGTCCCTCCTCGCCCAGCCGGTTTTCGGCCGGGACCTCGACGTCCTCCATGATCAGCTCGGCGGTGTCGGAGGCGCGCCAGCCGAGCTTGTCCTCCTTCTTGCCGGCGCGGAAGCCGCGCATGGCGGGAAGCGAGGGCTCGTGGCCGATGCCGACCGCCTTCGCCCCGTCGGGATCGCCGGTGGGCTTGGTGAGGATGAAGGAGCTGATCCCGCTGGTGCCCTGCCCCGGTGCGGTGACCGCGGTGACGACGAAGATCTCGCCCACCGAGCCGTGGGTGATGAACCGTTTGGAGCCGTTGAGCACGTAGCGGTCGCCCCGGCGCACGGCGGTGGTGCGGGTGCCGCCGGCGTCGCTCCCGGCGTCCGGCTCGGTGAGCCCGAATCCGCCCATCACCCGGCCGGAGGCGAGGAACGGGACGAAGCGCCGCTTCTGCTCGTCGCTGCCGAAGTGGACGATGGGGGAGGTGCCGAGCGTGGTGTGCGCCGACACGGTGAGGCCGTGCGACGCGTCGACCTTGGCCAGCTCCTCGATCACGATCATGTAGCTGACGAGGTCGAGGCCCGCGCCCCCCAGCTCCTCCGGCCAGGGCACGCCGAGCAGTCCGAGCTCGCCCATGCGCTTCACGTTGGCCCACGGGAATTTCGCGTCGGCGTCGAGCCTGGCGGCGACCGGCGCGACCTCGTCGCGCGCGAACTCGCGCACCATTTCGCGCACGGCCAGGTGCTGCTCGGAAAAGTAGAGGGCGTCGTCCATGTCGATCAGGGAGCACCGGCGTCGCGGCGGCGGCGGGGCGCACGTTGGGGTTCGGGTTCGGGGGGCACCACGACGAGCACGTCGTCGGTGCCAATGTAGCGGTGCTTGGAGCCGGCGGTGGCCGACGGCGGCCGCCGGGCCGTGCGACGCTCCGAGCGGCCGAGGCAGTTGTCGCACGCGCCGCATTCCGGCCGTTCGGAAGGGTCCCCGAAATATCGGAGCACGAACGCGCGGCGGCAACGCTCGGTGTAGGCGTAGCGCTGCATGGTTTCCAGCTTGTCGAGGTCGGCCTTTCGCCGGCGCTCGAGCGACGTCCAGTCGATGCGAAACGCGTCCAGGGTCGCCGCCGGGCGCGCGAGGGTCGAGCCGGCCTCGAGGCGGGTCCACTCCACGATCTGCTGGCCCTGGAGGCGGTCCAGCATGTCGAGCGCCTGGGGGCC
>JAGWRI010000315.1 GCA_028876525.1 Gemmatimonadota bacterium
CGGACGCCGGCCGCGGCCAGGGCCGCGTCCGAGATGGCCGCCGTGCCCGAGCCCGGCTCGCGCGCCAGGAAGTCCTCGGTCGCCTCGAGGTCGGGCGGGGAGATCGCCCGCCGTCGCGCCCACGGGTGGCGCGGCGGCACGATCAGCGTCATCTCGTCCTCGAGGAAGGTGCGGGCCACGAGGCTCACGGGATCCACCGGCCCCTCGACCAGTCCCCACGCCAGCTCGCCGGCCAGCACCTGCTGCGCGACCCCCGCCGTGTTGGCCACCTGGACTTCGAGATCCACGTCGGGGTGCACGCGCCGGAAGCGGGCGATCGCGGCCGGCAGGACGTACGCCGCCACGGTGGTGCTGGCGGCGAGTCGGATGAACCCCCGGTGGTGGCTCCCGAGTCCGGTCCAGAGCTGGTCCGCCTCCTGGGCCAGCGCCAGCGCGCGCTCGGCGGCCGGGCGCAGCGCCTCGCCGGTCGGGGCGAGCCGCACGCCGCGGCCGAGCCGCTCGAACACGGGCTCGCCCAGCCGCTGCTCGAGCCGGCGGACGCGCGCCGAGATGGAGGGCTGGCTGATGCCCAGCACGCCGGCGGCCCGGGTGAACGAGCGCTCGCGGGCGATGACGGCGAGCACGACGAGCAGGTCGAGGGTGGCCGCCGGGGCGGCGGGGACGTCCGGTCGTTTCATAGATGCATGTTATGGCAATCATGGCGCCCCGGCAATGGCGGCAAGGGCGCGCGGCGCCGATCGTGCCTCCATGCCCACGTCGCCCGCTGCCGCCGCCTCCGCGCCGCCCGGCCCGATTGCCCGCGCCCTCCCCGGCCTGAGCCTCGCCCTCGCCGTGAGCCTCGCCGCCTGGGGCGGGGCGCACCTCGAGGCACTGCTCTTCGGCCGAGCGCTGGTCGAGACCCTGGTGCTCGCCATCCTCGCCGGCATGGCGGTCCGCGCCGCCCGGCCGCTGGGCGACCGCTGGCAGCCCGGGATCCGCGTCGCCGCGAAGCCCGTCCTCGAGCTGGCCATCGTCGGCCTCGGCGCCTCGGTGAACCTCCCCGCGCTACTCCGCGCCGGTCCGGGGCTGCTGGGCGGGATCGTCGCCGCCGTGGCCGTTGCCATTGCATTCAGCTATGGAATATCCCGCGCCCTGGGGCTCACGCACCGCCACGCCCTGCTCGTGGCCTGCGGCAACTCGATCTGCGGAAACTCGGCGATCGCCGCCGTGGCCCCGGTGATCCGCGCCGAGGGGCGCGACGTCGCGTCGTCGATCGCGTTCACCAACCTCCTGGGCATCGCGCTCGTGCTGGCGCTCCCGGTGGCCGGGCGCGCCGCCGGGTGGTCGCACTACCAGTACGGGGTGGTGGCCGGGCTCAGCGTGTACGCCGTCTCCCAGGTGGTGGCCGCGACCTTTCCGGTGAGCGCGCTGGCCGGGCAGGTGGGGACCCTGGTCAAGCTGTCGCGGGTCCTCCTCCTCGGGCCGGTGGTCTTCGTGCTGGCCATCGGGCACCGTGGGCGCGGCGAGGCGGCCCGGCTGCGCCTGCACCAGTTCGTCCCGTGGTTCATCGTCGGGTTCGTCGTTCTGGCGGTGGCGGCGTCGATGGGGGGCGTGCCGGCGGCCGTGCAGGCGCCGGTGCAGGGGGCGACGACGGCGCTCATGGTGGTGGCCATGGCCGGGATGGGGCTGGGGGTGGACCTCCGGAGCATTGCCTGCATGGGCACGCGGGTCACCGTGGCCGCGGCGAGTTCGCTCGCGGTGCTGATCGCCGCCAGCCTCGTGCTGATCCGGCTCCTGCGCATCGCCTGATGCGATGCCCGGGGACGGCACGCGGACGGTTAGGGCGGCGGGAGGGAGCCGAACCGGGGCGCTTTACCATCGGGGGCGGTGGGCGTAAATTTGGGGGTTCCACACAATTAGGCCTCAACACCTGCCCCTGTAGCTCAGATGGATAGAGCAGCAGTTTCCTAAACTGTTGGCCGGGTGTTCGAGTCACCCCAGGGGCACCTCACTTACAGCCGCCACATGACCGCACCCTCCGCAGGCCACAAGCCCAGCGCCGAAGAAGCCGTTCTCGAATGGTTCCAGCGCAACGCCCGCAGCGTCGCCGTCGCCGTCGTCGTGATCGCCGCGGGCGCCGGCGCGTACTGGTTCTACAACCGGTCGGTGGACATCAAGAACCAGAATGCGGAGCAGGCGCTGAACACGGCGCTCCAGTCCGTCCAGTCGGGAAACAAGGCGCTGGCCACGAGCGACCTTCAGAAGGTCGTCACGCGCTACGGCGACACCCAGTCGGGCATCGAGGCCGGGCTGCTGATGGCCCAGCTGGACTTCAACGACCAGAAGGTGCCCGAGGGGGTCACGCTGCTCGAGGGGCTGACCAGGAGCGGCGCCGCCAAGCTCCAGCTGGCGTCCATTTACAGCCTGATCGGCGACGGCCAGATGCAGGGGGGCCAGTTCGCGGCGGCCGCCAAATCGTACCAGCAGGCGGTCGACGCCTCCGGATCGGACCTGGACAAGTCCTACCAGCTGTCCAAGCAAGCCCGGGCGCTGGCGCTGTCCGGAAACACGGCGGCGGCGGTGGTCATCTGGAAGAAGCTGGCGAGCGACCCGAAGGCCCAGGGGATCGGCGCCGAGGCCCGGGTCCGGCTTGGCGAGGCCGAGGCGAAGGCGGCCACCAAGAGCTGATCGCGGGCCCCCGACCCATTGGGTTCTGGTTCGAGGCCGGCGTCTTCTCGGGAAGGCGCCGGCCGTTTTCTTGGCCCTGCAGGCCTGGGGGAGGCAAGCCATGTGGGTGGTCGGCATGCCGCCATCAATGAGCCCGTACCTAGCCAGACTGTCGGCTGGCTAGTTCGTATAAGATGTATTATGTAAACTATGACTGTTGAAAAGACCGCACCCGCGTGAAGTTCTGGCCTGCCATGGATTGTCGAAGGCATTGGCAGAAAGTGATTTAGGAGCAATCACCTGCCAGGATGGTTGATGTTTGGCTTTGTCGCCGCCATAAACGGCCAAACCGAGAGGGCTTCGAGCAGCAGCCTGCGCAGCCGCCGACGACCTAGATTTCGGCCAGGAAGCCCCGGTAGACCACCCGCGCCTCGCCGGTAAGCGTCGGCAGAATGCGCCCGGCCTCGGTCCGGACCCCGACGGCCAGCTCCTTGCCGGACCTGGTCACGATCGTCCCGCCGGCCGGCGCCAGCCCCCACCGGTCCAGGACCACGGCGCTGGCCACTGCCCCGGTGCCGCAGGCCAGCGTCTCGCCCTCGACCCCCCTCTCGTAGGTGCGCATGTGCCAGCGGCCGTCCTGGTCCTGTCCAACGAAGTCCACGTTGGTGCCATCCGCGAACGCCGGGTCGAATCGGAGGGGGCGCCCGCGGCCGACGACGTCCACGGCCTCGAGGTCGTCGCACAGGATGACCAGGTGCGGGATCCCGACCTGGGCGAACGCCGCTCGGCGCTCTCCGGCCTGGAGCGCGGTCCCGGTGTCGGGGGTCAATCCCTGGACTGCGGGCATGTCCACCGTGGGCCCGTGGGCGTGCATCACCGCGCCAAGAACCCCGGCGGCGGTCTCGATGGCGAAGGGCTGCCCCACGGCCGCCCCGCCCAGCTCCACGAACAGGCGGGCCGTGCAGAGGGTGGCGTTGCCGCACAGCGCGGCCACGGAGCCGTCGCTGTTCAGGTATCGCAGGCGGACCGAGGCGGCGGTGCTCGGCTCCAGGAAGACGATGCCGTCGGCCCCGACTCCAGGCCCCCGGGCGCAGACGGCCTGGATGACCGCCGGGTCGTCGAGCCGGCCCGGCGGCTCGCGGCGGGCGTCCACGAACACGAAGTCGTTGCCCGACCCGCTCATCTTGTAGAACTCGCGCCCTGCCGGGATCATGACTCCCCCTACCCCTCGGCTCGCCGGGCGGCCCCGGGGAGCCTCACAGCCGGTGGAAGATGGACTTGAGCCGCAGCCACCAGACCATCCAGATGGCTTCCCGGACGATGGCCTTGGACATCTTGCTCGTGCCCTCGGTGCGGTCCACGAAGATGATCGGGATCTCCTTGATCCTGAACCCCTTTTTCCAGGCGCGAAAGCTCATCTCGATCTGGAAGGCATACCCGTTCGAGTGAACTCTATCGAAGTCAATGGCTTCCAGAACCGACCGGCGAAAGCACTTGAAGCCGCCCGTGGAGTCCCACACCGGCAACCCGGTAATGGCCCTGGCGTAGACGTTCGCGAAGTAGCTGAGGAGGAGCCGCGAGATGGGCCAGTTGACCACGCTCACGCGCCCCTTGAGGTAGCGCGAGCCCAGGACGAGGTCGGCGTCCTGGACGGCAGCGAGAAACTCGACGAGGTGCTTGGGATCGTGCGAGAAGTCGGCGTCCATCTCGAACATATAGTCGTACTGGTGCTCGAGGGCCCAGGCGAAGCCCGCCAGGTAGGCGGTGCCGAGGCCCATCTTCCTGGGCCGCTCCAGGATGTGGACGCGTGGGTTGGCGGCCATGATCCCCTTCACGATGTCGGCGGTGCCGTCGGGGGATCCGTCGTCGACGATCAGCATTTCGAGCCGGGGGTCCTGCCCCAGCACGGCGTCGATGATCCGGGAGATGTTTTCGCGTTCGTTGTAGGTCGGAACGACGACCAGGGCGCGCTCAGGC
>JAGWRI010000316.1 GCA_028876525.1 Gemmatimonadota bacterium
CGGGCGCGCCGCCAGGCGCCCGCCCCTCCCGCCCTGCCCCCGGCGCCCCCGCCCGGTTGGGGCGCGGGCTCGGCCCCCGTCGGGGGGGCGGGATCGGCGGGCGAGCGCAGGAAGCGGGAAAGGCCCATGGGCGGGGAGAAAGGATACGGACCGGCTAACTCAATTATTAGGCGAGCCTAACTTCCTGGCAACCCCCCGGACCCGGTAGGTTGGGTCGGCGCCCCCCACCGACCCGGAGCCCGCATGTCCCACCCAGCCCCCGCCCCCGTCTTTGGCCTGTCCCGCATCGGCCAGATTGCCGTCGTGGTCCACGACCTCGAGCGCGCCACGGCGTTCTACCGCGACCGTTTGGGCATGAAGTTCCTGTTCGCGGCGCCGCCCAGGCTGGCGTTCTTCGACGCCGGCGGCACGCGGCTCATGCTCGACGCGGCAGCCGAGCCCGGGTTCGACCACCCGGGGTCGATTCTCTACTTCGACGTGCCCGACGTGCGCGAGGCGCACACCACCCTCCGCGCGCGGGGGGTGGAGTTCGTGGACCAGCCCCACGTGGTGGCGCCGATGCCCAACGGCGACCTCTGGATGACCTTCTTCCGGGATCCCGACGGCAATACGATGGCGCTGATGTCGGTGCTTCCGCGCGGCTAGCGGTCAGCCGGCGTCGCGCAGCAGGTCCACGAGCTGGCGCAGCATCCGCTCGGTCATTCCCCACACCTGGAACTCGCCGTACCGGAACACGGGCCGCTCCTCGACCCCCACGGTGCGGATGGTGACCGGCGCCGTGCCCCAGTTGGCCTCGTCCAGCAGCGCGGCCATGGGCACCCAGCCGAAGCCGGCCACCTCGCGGCTGGGCGTGACCGCGGCGCCGGCGGCCACCGCGGCCACGAACGGGCGCACGAGGATGGGCGGCAGCGCCGGCGTCCGGGGGTGGATGTCGTCGAGGGTGCCCAGCAGCCGCCCGCGGCGCGCCAGGTCAATACCGGTTTCCTCAAAGGTTTCGCGCACGGCGGTGGCCGCGAGGTCGGCGTCGCCGGGCTCCATCCGGCCCCCGGGCCAGGCCACGTGCCCGCTCCACGGGTCGCGGTCGGCCTGGGCGCGGCGAATGAGCAGCAGTTCGGGACCCGACACTCCGGGGCGCAGGGTGGCCGCCGTGGCGGCGTAGCGCACCGGGCGGTCGGGCTCCACGGTCCGCCCGGGACGCGCCGCCAGGGCGCGGGCCAGCCGCAGGATGTCGGGATGCTCCAGGAAGTCGTCCAGCGGCGTCATGCCCACCCCGCCCCGGCGCTCAATCCTCGACGTCGCCGCCGGCGTCCACCCAGCCGCGGAATCCCTCGCGCATCGACGTGACGTTCCGGTAGCCCATCAATTCCAGCGTCTCGGCGGCGAACGCCGAGCGCTGGCCGTTGGCGCAGTACACGATGAGCATCGCGTCGCGCGGCACGAGGGCTTCGATCTTCGACTCGAGGTTGCCGCGGGAAATGGCCAGCGCCCCCGGAATCCGGCCCAGACTCGTTTCGTTCGGGTCGCGCACGTCCAGGAACACGATGTGCTCGCGCCGCCGGAAACTGTCCAGCGCGCTCGCCACCGTGGTCTCGGTGATGCGCGACTTCACGTCGTCGAGAAGCTGCTGACCGGTCTTCATGCGGGGGTGGGGGTGCTGGTGGGGTGCTCCAAAGTAACCGTACGGCGGCGCTGGTGAAAGGTAACTCCGCCCGCCGGGAGGACGGCGAACTCCGAACGCAGTCATCAGTTCTCCTACCCTCCTACCCTGCTACCCTCAATCGGCAGTCATCCGCATCCAGCTCCGCCACGCTCCCCAGGGGCACCGTCCACTGATCGGCCACGTGCCCCACCGGCGCCCCGGCGATGCACGGCACGCGCAGCGCGTCGGCCACCTCCTGCAGCACCGCCTGAAGCGTGCGCGCCCCGCCGGAGTCGGGGCGCGCTTCGGGGGTATTCGTGAACTGTCCGAACACCAGGCCCGTGCAGGTCGAGAAGGCGTCGCCCAGGCGCAGGGTGAGCAGCATGCGCTCGATGCGATATACATCCTCGTTAATGTCCTCGAGCACGACGATGGCGTTGTCGTAGCTGGGCGCGAAGGCGGTGCCGGCCAGGGCGGCCAGCAGGGCCAGGTTGCCGCCCACCACGCGCCCCCGCGCCCGCCCCCCGCGCAGGGTCTTCGCGGCCTCTGCCCGCCCGCACGGATCGGTGCCCGCCACCACCGCCCGCGCCAGCGAGTCGCGGGTGAACGGGGTCAGCTCGGCGCGCCCCACGGGCGCGTGGTAGGTCACGACCTCGCAGCGCGTGGCCACCGCCGAGTGCAGCGCCGTGACGTCGGAATAGCCCATCAGCGTCTTGGGGCGGCGGCGCAGGGCGCTGTACTCCAGCCCCTCGAGCAGGCGCATCGCGCCGTAGCCGCCGCGCAGGCACCAGATGCCGTCAATGGAGTCGTCGCGGAGCGCGGCGTTCAGGTCGTCCAGCCGCTGCTGGTCGGTGCCGGCAAAGTAGCCCTCGCGCGCCAGCACCGACTGCCCGGGCACGGGCTCCCATCCGAAGCTCCGGGCGTTTTCGCGCGCCCGCTCCAGGTCCGCGGGGCCGGCCAGGGGGCCCGAGGGACAGATCAGGGCCACGCGCGCGCCGGGGCCCAGGGGGGGCGGCGTTCTCACGCGGCGCGTCGGACGGTGCGGGCCATGGCCGGGATTGTAGGCGGCGGGGCCGGCGGGGTCAACGCGCCGCGAGACCCTCCCGCGCCCGCCGGCGCCGGTCCACCTTTCCACCGTGCGTTCCATCTCCCCGCTCGCCCGGCCGGCCCGGCCGTGACGCTCGCCGCCGCCCTGCTGCTGGCCCTGCCCTGGGTGCTGGCGCCCGTGGTGGTCCTGATCCGGGCCCGCCACTCGCGGTCGCTGGACGAGTGGCCGGACGCGGCGCCGCCCCCGGCGGCGCTCGTGTCGGTGGTGATCCCGGCCCGCAACGAGGCGCGGAACATCGAGCGGTGCCTGCGGTCGGTGCTGGCCACCGCGCACCCGGCGGTGGAGGTGATCGTGGTGGACGACCATTCCACCGACGGCACCGGCGATCTGGCGCGCGCCGTGGCGCAGGGCGACGCGCGGGTGCGGGTCATCGCGCCCGAGCCGCTGCCCGAGGGGTGGTTCGGCAAGCAGTGGGCGTGCGCGGCGGGCGCGCGCGCGGCGCGGGGGGAGATTCTGTTGTTCACCGACGCCGACACGGCGCACGGGCCCGACCTCGTGGCCCGCGCGGTGAACGCGATGCGGGCGCGCGGGGCGGAGCTGCTGACCGTGGTGGGGCGGCAGGAAATGGGGAACTTCTGGGAGCGGGTGGTGCAGCCGCAGATGTTCGCGCTGCTGCTGGCGCGCTACGGCAGCACCGAGCGCATAAGCCGCGCGAAAGATCCGCGCGAGGCGATTGCCAACGGGCAGTGCATCTTCGTCACGCGCGCGGCGTACGACGCGTCGGGGGGGCACGAGGCGGTGCGGGAGCACGTGGCCGAGGATCTGGCGCTGGCCCAGCGGTTCGTGGCGCAGGGGCGCGCCATTGCCGTGGTCACGGGGCTCGACCAGCTGCGGACGCGGATGTACACCTCGCTGGGCGAGATCGTGCGCGGGTGGACCAAGAACGTGGTGGTGGGCGGGCGCGAGGCGGCGCCGTGGGGGCGGCTGGGGCGCGCGGTGTATCCGCTGATCCTGCTCTCGGGGCCGCTGTTCCTGCTGCTGCCGCCCGCGGTGCTGGCGCTGGGGGCGTTCGGCGCGCTTCCGCCGTGGACGGTGGCGTGGGCGCTGCCCGGCGTGCTGGTGGCGCTGACCTTCTGGGCGGGCTACTACGCCTGGGAAGAGCTGCCCCCGTGGTACGCCCTGCTGTACCCCGTGGGGCTGGCCGTGCTGCTCTACATCGTGCTGCTGGCGCTGGCGCGGGGGTCGCGCGTGGAGTGGAAGGGGCGGGCCTACCGCGCGCACGCGCGCCGCTGATTAGACTACCGAAGCGAACGCAGTACCGCTCGGCCTTGTCCCCCAACAAGGAATCCATTCATGCGACACGTCAGCCTGCGGCTGGCGGCGATCGGCGTCGTATTGACGTCGGCCGCGGCCGCCGTGCCCGCCGCCCGGGCCCAGCGCGCCGAGGCGCGCGACACCGCCCGCGCCCTGCCCGGCGTGACCACCACCGCCACGCGCACGCCGTCGCCGGTGCTCACCACGCCGCTGGCGATCAGCGAGATCGCCGCCCCGGACCTCCACGCCACGCGCGGGTTCGGGCTGGACGAGGCGCTCACGCTCGTTCCGGGCGTGATCGCGCAGTCGCGCTACGGCACGAGCGACGTGCGGCTGGTGATTCGCGGCTTCGGCGCGCGCGGCGCGGGCGACCGCTCCAACGCCGGCACCTCGCGCGGCGTGCGCGTGCTGGTGGACGGCTTTCCCGAGACGGAGCCCGACGGGCGCACGGCGTTCGACATGGTGGACCTGGCCGCGGCCGACCGCGTGGAGGTGATCCGCTCCAACGCCTCGGCCGACTGGGGGAACGCGTCGGGCGGGCTGGTGAGCGTGCGCACCGTGCCGGGCGCGGGGGCGCCCCCGTTCACGGTAACGCCGATGTTCGGCGACTTCGGGCTGGCCCGCTACGCGGTGCGCACCGCGGCGCCACTGGCCCACGGCATGGCCTGGGCCAACTTCACCAACACCTCGTTCGACGGATGGCGCGACCACTCGGCGGCGCGCCGCGCGCTGTTCGTGGGCGGGATCGTGGGCCAGGTGAGTCCGTCCACGCGGCTGGGGTTCTACGCCAGCGGGGTGAACAACCTGTTCCGGATCCCGGGGCCGCTCACCTGGGACGAGGTGCAGGCCGACCCGCGGCAGTCGAATGCGACGTACGCGGCGCGCGACGAGCGGCGGTACAACCGCATCGCGCGGCTGGGGGCCACGGTGGAGCACGTGCTGGACTCGGCCACTACGCTGTCGGGGATGGTGTTCGCGAGCCCCAAGTACCTGCAGCGCTCGGAGCGGGGCACCTTCCGCGACTTCACGCGCTACCATCTGGGCGCCAACGCCGTGGTGCGGCACGGGCTGACGCCGGCGCCGGGGGTGCGGGCGCAGCTCACCGCGGGGGCCGACGAGGCGTTCCAGGACGGCGCGATTCTGTTCTACTCGCTGGTGGACGGGCAGCGGGGCCCCGACCTGCGCGACAACAAGGGCGAGGGGGCGAACAATCTCGGGTTCTTCGCCGAGGGGGAGCTGGCGCTGGGCAGCCGGGTGACCCTGTCGGCGGGGGGTCGCTACGACGACGTGACGTACTACGCGCACAGCTTCATGGACCCGTCGCTGAACGACAGCCGCGCGTTCACGCGGCTGACGCCCAAGCTGGGGGCGAGTTGGCGGCTGTCGGCGACGTCGAGCGTGTACGGCAACATCGGCGGTGGCATCGAGGTGCCGGCGGGGAACGAGACCGATCCCGGCCCCGGCATGCCGCCCACGGGGATCAACCCGCTGCTCGATCCCATTCGTTCGACGACCTACGAGCTGGGGTACAAGCAGGCCGCGGGGGGCGCCGGGCCAGTATGGATGTCGTATGACCTGGCGCTGTACGACATCGAGGTGGCGAACGAGATCGTGCCGTACAACGGGGGGCGATTCTACCTCACGGCGGCGCGGGCGCGCCGCAGCGGAGCCGAGCTGGGGCTGTCGGCGCAGGGGCCGGCCGGGGTGTTCGGCGGGGCGGCGGTGACTTGGTCGCACAACCGGTATCTGGATTACATCGTGGACTCGACGTATCTGGGGGCGCCGGGGGCGACCGCGGACTACAGTGGGCACAAGGTGATGGGGGTTCCCGACGTGACGGCCAACGCGGAGCTGGGGGTGGAGCTGCCCAGGCTGATCGCGCTGCGACTCAAGGCCGGGGTGGAGCACTCGGGGTGGTACTGGGCCGACGACGCCAACAGCGTGCGGGTGCCCGGGTACACGCTGCTCAACCTGACGCTGGAATCCCGGCGGCCACTGTTGCAGGC
>JAGWRI010000317.1 GCA_028876525.1 Gemmatimonadota bacterium
CCGCGCAGGGCGCGGGCCAGCGCCGCTTCGAGCAGCTCCAGCGCCCACGCGTCGCCGTTCTCGATCACCGGGCGCAGCGTCTCCAGCGCGGCCACCACGGTGTCCGCCGTCTCGCCGTAGAATGCGCTCGGCGCCGCCTCGCCGATGCCCTGCACGCCGTCCCCGTCGGTGAGCGTCACGCGCACGCGCGCGTACTCGCTGCCGCCCCCCCGCGCGATCACGAACGGGTTGGCCGTGTGCACGACCATCCGCTCGTAGGCGAGCCGCATCACGCCGGCGGCGCTCCGGCGGCGTGCCGCGCCGCCCACGCCGCCCGCCGCGCGTCCTCGGTGCCCGGCACGCTCTCCACGAACGAAATCAGCGCGTCGGCCAGATCGTTGGCCCGCGCGTACCGCTGGGCGGGCGACTTGGCCAGGCACTGCATGATGATCGCCGACAGCCCCGACGGCACGCGCGAGTCCACCTGCTCGGGCGCCACCGGCTGCTCGTGCACCTGCTTGTAGCCCACCGAGAACGCATCGGGACCGTCGAACGGCGGGAACCCCACCGCCGTCTCGTACAGCACGATCCCCAGCGCGTACACGTCGCTGCGGCCGTCCACGAGCTTGCCCATCGCCTGCTCGGGCGACATGTAGTGCGGCGTGCCCATCGCCCGCCCCGACGCCGTCAGCCGCCCCTGGTGCCGCGCTTCGGCAATGCCGAAGTCCGTGAGGATCGCGTTGCCGTCCTCGTCGTACAGCACGTTGTCGGGCTTGATGTCGCGGTGCACGATGCCGCGGCGGTGCGCGTAGTCCAGCGCCGTGGCGACCTGCGCGATGGCCGTCGCCGCCTCCACCGGGTCCACCACCCGCCGCTTGCTGATCCGGTCGGCCAGCGAGCCGCCCGAGAGATACGGCATCACGGTGTACACCGTGCTCCCGTGGCTCCCCGCATCCATCACGGGGCAGATGTGCGGATGGACGAGCTGGGCCGCCGCCTGCGCCTCGCGCCGGAACCGCTCCATCATCTCGGCGTCCTTCGCCAGGTGGGCGTGCAGGACCTTGATCACCACCCGCCGCTCGAGCTGCGCGTGGTCGGCCAGGAACACGTCGGCCATCCCCCCGCCGCCCAGCCGCTGCAGCACGCGATACCGGCTGCCCGTGGCCTGCCGCAGCGCCGAGATCGTCTCGTTCGGCTTCTCCGTGGGCGCGCGCTCCAGCTCCGGCAGCTCCGCGTTGCAGCGGGTGCAGCTCTCGGCGGTGGCGCGATTCCAGGTGCCGCACTCAGGACAGAACATCCAGCGGGCTCCGCGTGGTCAGCCGGCGGGGAACGTGGGGGAAGGAGTCAAGAACTTAGCACCGGCGCGCCCCCCATGCATCAGCGAAGCGCCCGGAGATGCGCCAGGCAGGCCGCCGCCACCCGCTCGGGGGCGTACCCGCCTTCCAGCGCGCTCACGACCCGCCCGCCGCACCAGGCCTCGGAGCGCTCCACCACGCCGCGGGTGAGCGCCGTCACGTGGTCCAGTTCCAGCGTGAATCCGCCCAGGGGATCGCCGGCCAGCGAATCGAAGCCCGCCGAGACGAGCACGAGATCGGGGGTGAACCCCGAGGCCGCGGCGTCCACGGCGGCGAAGAAGGCGTCCACGTACCGCTCGGGGGGAAGCCCGGCCGCCATCGGCACGTTCCAGACCGAACCGTGCGGCCCGCGGTCGTCGGCCGCCCCGGTGCCGGGATACCACGGCCACTGGTGCATCGAGACGAACCGGATGGCGGGGTCGTCCTCGACCAGCGCCTGCGTCCCGTTGCCGTGGTGGACGTCCCAGTCCACGATCAGCACGCGGTCCACGCCGCGCACGCGCCGCGCGTAGTGCGCGGCCACGGCCACGTTGCCGAACAGGCAGAACCCCATGGCGCGGTCGCGCAGGGCGTGGTGCCCGGGAGGGCGCACGGCGCAGAAGCTGCGCGCGGCGCGGCCGTCGAGCGCCAGGTCCACGCCGTCCAGCACGCACCCGGCGGCGGCCGTGGCGGCGTCCCACGATCCACCGCTGGCCACCGTGTCGGGGTCGAGGCGCCCGCCCCCCCGGCCGGCGAGGTCGCGCACGAACGCCACGTACGCCGGATCGTGCGCCAGGACGAGCTCGTCGGCGCTGGCGTGCCGTCCTTCGAGGTGCTCGAGCGCGTGGAAGAGCTCCACGTCCTCGCGCAGCGCGCGCGGCATGGCGCGCAGCCGCCCGACGTGCTCGGGGTGCCCCCACCCGGTGTCGTGGCGGCCGCAGTCGGCGTGCGAGAGGTAGCCCAGCGGCATCGGCGGCGCCGCGCCGCGCTCAGCGGAGCGGGCGGCGCTGGCGGTGCATGAGGAGCAGGATCGCGCCGTCCTTCACGCCGGCCGCGGCCAGCGACTCGTGCTCGTTGAGGATCTCCCACCCGGCCAGCTTCATGACGAAATCCTCATGGTACTGGGCCTGGGGAAAGAGGGCCTCCAGCGCCCGCTTCTTGATCGTCTCCACGGTGTCGGCGGGGGGCGCCTGGACGCGCACCACGTCCCACACCGCCGGCATCTCGACCCGGAACGTGATCGTCGGCACGTCGTGCATGCCCAGCCGGATCGTGTCGCGCCGGGCGCGGAGCTGGGTGGTGAAGGGCGCGCTCATGCGACCTCCGCCGGACGCTCCAGCTCGGGCAGCGTCGTGAAGAAGCGCATGAGCTGCATCGTGAACAGGTACGACGAGCCGGTCACGCGCGTGCCGCCCTCGGCGCTCGCCGCGGCGACGATCACCTCCTCGCCGCCCTGGCCGCGGAAGCTCGCCCACCGGTCGCCCGACCGGTCGGGGAAGGCCGCGTAGAGCGAATTCCGCTGCACGAAGAACTGCCGCGCCCGCGCCAGCACTTCGTCGGGCGGGAGCGTCGTGAAGTATTCCTGCAAGGTCATCTTCGACGGCGTCATGATGGTCATTCCGGATGCGATCTGGTTCCCGGCGGCGTGGTCCGCGCCCCCGGCGCCCGCTCGACGGGCCCCTCGTACACCAACGGCAGCTCCACGCGGAAGCTCGAGCCCTCGCCCGGCTCGCTCACCAGCAGCACGTCGCCGCCCAGCAGGCGCGCCGTGCGCCGGACCAGCGGCAGCCCCAGCCCCGCCCCCACCCGGCCCCCCTCCTGCGGCCGCGCCGGTGCGCCGGCGCGGCGGAACTCCTCGAACACGGTGCGCTGCGCGTCGACCGGGATCCCGACCCCCGTGTCCTCCACGCGGTACACCACGCGATCGTCGTGCACCTCCACCGCCGTGCGCACCGCGCCCCGCTCCGTGAACGCGTAGGCGTTCCGGAGCAGCCGCGACAGCAGCCGCACCACGCGCCGGCGATCGCTCGCCATGGTCACGCCGGCTTCCGGCTCGGCGCTCTGCAGCGCCACCCCCTCGCGGCGCCCCACGACGAGGGCCAGCGCCTCGCGCATCGGCTCCCGCACGTCGAACACGCTCACCGCCGGCTCGACCTCGTTCCGCTTCAGCTCCGACAGCTCGATCAGGTCGCCGATGCGGTCGAGCAGCACTTCGCCCGATGCCTTCACCTCGAGCAGCGCCGTGCGCTCGCCCTCGGTGACCGGCCCCGCCGCGCCGGACTCGATGCGCGAAATGTAACCGACGAGCTCGGCCAGCGGGGCGCGCAGGTCGGTGGACAGGTTGGCCAGGAACTCGTCCTGCAGCCGCCGCGCCTCGAGCAGCGCCGCATACTGCCGCTCCAGCTCGGCGTTGGTGTCGGTCAGCGCCGAGTTCGCCCGGCGCAGATCGTCGATCAACCGCGCCTTCTGCGCCGTGGCCGCCATCTGGTCGGCCACCATCCGCAACAGGCTCCGCGACTCCACGCTCAGCCCGCCGGCGGCGCCGAAGTAGAACGTCACCGTGCCCAGCACGCCGGCCCCCGTCTGCAGCGGAAGCGCCACCAGCGACTGGAACCCCAGCTCGTTGGCCACCTCCTGCCAGTCCTCGAGCGAGGGGTCGGAGAAGATGTCGGGCACTTCGATGGCGCGCCGCTCGCTGGCCGCTTCGCCGCTGGGGCCGAACCCCAGCCGCACCCGCATCTCGCCCAGAAACGGGGTGAAGCGCTCGGGCCAGTTGTACGCCGCCGCCAGCCGCATCAGCTCCGACGCCCCGTCGATCAGGTAGACGCAGGCGAACGTCGCCCCGACCACCGGGCTCACCCGGTCGAGGGCGAACTGGAACACCTCCTCGGGCCGGTCGGCGGTGAGGAAGGCGTGCACGATCTCGCGGACCGCCATCAACTCGCGCAGTCCGAAATCCACGCCCTCCGCGGGCGTGTGCAGGCGCGTATCGCCGGAGGCCGCTGGAGCCCGGGTCACGGCCAGAATGTACGGGCGGGGCCGGGGGCGGTCCAGACGGATGTTTACACGGGCGTTTATCGCCCCCCCCCGGCCGACTCACCCCTGCTTCGACAGCGCCCGGACCTCCAGGCGGTGCACCAGCACGTTGGGCGGCGTGGCCAGCACCCCGGCCACCGCCTCCGCCACGTCCTCCGGCGTCAGCGCCCAGCCCTTGCCCGTGGCGTCGCCGCCGCCGAACCCGGTGGCCACGCTGCCCGGACTCACCACCGACACCTTCACCCCATGGTCGCGCACCTCGAGCAGCAGACACTCGGCGAACGCCATCACCGCGTGCTTTGTGCCCGTGTACGCGGCGCCGCCGGCGAACGCGCTCCGCCCGGCGATGGACCCGACGATCACCACGTGCCCGCGCTTCCGCTCGACCATGCCCGGCAGCAGGGCCCGCGTGACGTGGTAGAGCGCGTTGAAGTTCACGTCCACCTGGCGGTGC
>JAGWRI010000030.1 GCA_028876525.1 Gemmatimonadota bacterium
GCTTCGGCCGCGGCGTGAGCGGCGGCGTCAGCAGCGGCTTTCTCTTCTTCGGCGCGGCGGGCGGCCTCGGCCGCGGCCGCGGCGTCGGCGGCGGCCTTCTCCTCCTCGGCCTTCTGGGCGGCCTCGGCGGCGGCGGCGACGTCGGCGGCCTTGCGGCGGCGGCGGACCGGACTTGCCGCGGAGGGGGTCTCCTCGGGCTCGGCCTCGACTTCCTCGGCCGCCTTGGCGGCCTTCTTGGCGCGGGGAGTCTTGGGCTTGGCGACCTTGGCCGCGGGGGCCTTGGCGGCGGGCGTGGAGGAGCGGCGGCGGCGCGACGGCGCCGCCTCGGGGGCAGCGGCCTGCTCGGCGCGGGCGCGCTTTTCGCGCTCCCAGCGCGCGCGGAGCCGCGCGACCTGGTCGTCGGTGAGCACACTGAGATGGCTGCGCACGGGCACGTCCATCTGACGAAGCAGGCCGATCACTTCGTCAGCGCCGATCCCGAACTCTCCCGCCATGTCGTGTACGCGAAGCTTGCTCAAACCATCCTCCTAAGCGGGCCCAGAGTCGCCCGAGTCCACCACTTCAAGAATGCCCCGCGCCAGCGACCGGTCCAGTATGCCGATCGCCGCCGTGGGCGCGCGTCCTGCGGCGGCGCCGAGTGCCTGCGCCGCCAGTCCTTCCACGATCGGCACCCGCCGTGCCCGCAGGAGCGGGACCAGCTTGTCGAGCGTGTTCCGTGATGCGTCGCTCGCCACCAGGGCGAGCACCAGCGTTCCCTTCTGGGCGGCGGCGCGCACCTGCTCGGCGCCCACCGTGCCCGTGCGCGCGCGGATGCCGAGGCCGACGAGGCCGAGCACCCGGCGCGCCTGATCGGTCGTCAAGCGGCGGCGCCACCCCCGTTGGCCGGGGGCGGCTCCTCGTCGCCGGACGCGGCGCCGCCGCCGGATGCCGGCGGCTCCTCGTTCGAGCCCTCCTCGGTCAGCTCGGCGAGGATCGCCATGAGGCGGTCGGCGTCGTCGAGCGTGATGCCAGGGAGGCGGAGGAAGTCGTCGCGCTCGAGATCGATGATGTCGTTGAGCGTACGATAGCCCGCCTCCTCGAGGATCGCGACCGTGGCCGGCGGCATCCCCTCGATTTCGGTGAGCTTGACGTCGGCGGCGTCGCCCTCCTCTTCGGGCAGCGGCGCGAAGATCGCACCCTCGCCGCCGCGCTCCAGCCACTCGCGGCTGGAGTAGAGGTCGATTTTCCAGCCGGTGAGCTCGGAGGCGAGGCGCACGTTCTGGCCGTTGCGCCCGATGGCGAGCGACAGCTGGTCCTCGTCGACCACGGCCTGGATGGTCTTGGTGACGGCGTCGCTGAACACGCGGGCCACGCGGGCCGGGGCCAGCGCCAGCTTGGCGAACCGCTCGGGATCGGGCGACCAGGGCACGATGTCGATGCGCTCGCCGCCCAGCTCGTTGACCACGGCCTGGACGCGCGAGCCCTTGAGCCCGACGCAGGCGCCCACCGGATCGATGGCGTCGTCGCGGGAGAAGACGGCGATCTTGGTGCGGCTGCCGACCTCGCGCGCCGACGCCTTGATCTCGACGATGCCCTGCTGGATTTCCGGCACCTCGAGCTTGAACAGCGCCTTGACGAACAGCGAATCGGCGCGGCTCAGGATGAGGCGCGGCCCCTTGGGCGTCTCCTCGACCTTCTTGAGGACGGCGCGAACCGGCTCGCCCTGGTGGAAATGCTCGCGGTGGTTCTGCTCGCGGTAGGGCACGATGGCCTCCGCCTCGCGGAACTTGTTGAGCATGATCACCAGCTTGCCGCGCTCGATCTGCTGGACCTCGCCGGACAGCAGCTCGCCGACGCGCGAGGTGAACTCGTCGCGGATGCGGGTGCGCTCGCCCTCGCGGACGCGCTGGATGATGCGCTGCTTGGCGGCCTGCACCGCGGCGCGGCCGAACTGCGCGAAGTCCACCGGCTCCTCGAGCACGTCGCCGACGTCGAACTCCTCGTCGTACATCCGCGCATCGTCCACCGTGATCTCGTGGCTCGAATCCTCGACCACGTCGACCACCGTCTTGAGGAGCACGATCCTGATGTCGCCCTTGGCGTCGTCGATCGTGACCTCGGCCTGGACGTTGGGGCCGTACTTCTTCGCCAGCGCCGCCATGATGCCGTCCTGGAGGAGCCCGTAGAGTTCCGCGCGATCGAGCTGCTTGGTGTTGGACACCTCGCGGAATGCCGTCAAGATCTCTGCTGAGCTGACCATCCGAACGCCCCCATCATGGGCCGGCGCGGTGGCCGGCCATTCATTGTCGTCCGGCGCCGGCCCCCGGGCCGGCGCCCCTGCGCTCGCCGGGCCTACATGCGAAACGCCAGGCGCGCTTCTTTCACTTCGCCGAGGGGCACCATGCGGCGCTCGCCCGACTCCAACTCGAACTGCACGACTTCCGATCCGTCCCCGCCCTCGATTGCGGCAATCCGGCCCTCGAACCGCCCGCCGTGCGCCGGGCTGAGCACGTTCGCCCACCGGCCCACGAACCGCCGCCACTCGGCCGCCGACCTGAGCGGCCGCTCGCCCGGCGAGGACACCTGCAACACGTACCGGTCCGACACCAGCGCGCTCGTGTCGAGCCGGGCCTCGATGGCCCGCGACGCCCGCGCACAGTCGTCCACCGTCACCTTCTGGCCGTCCCGCCGGTCAATCCGAACCTCCACCAGAGGCCGAGCCTTGGTGCCGCCGCGCCGGAGTTCAACGAGGTCGAACCCAAGCTGGCCAAGTTCTTCAGTGACAACGCGTTCCAGCTCTTCGTTCACGTTTCTTCGCAACTTCCCTTACGGGACAAAAAAATGTGGGGAGCATCCCCCACATCAACGCGCGGCTCCAGCCGCGTGTGCCAAGCAACCTACCGAGTAGTTCCTAGCGAGTCAAGCGAGCAACGCCGGACCGGGAGCTATCAAAGAAATCTGACGACCGGGGTCGCCGGCCCGGTGCGAAAAGAAACGGCCGTTGTCGCAGCGGGTGCAGGCGGCGGATACCGAGATCCGGTCCACCCCGCGGGCCGACGCGTGCTCGGCGATCAGGGCGCGCAGGTCCACCGGAGCCGGCCCGGGAGGGACGCGCCCGGTGAGGCGCGCATGCACCTCCGGCCCCACCTCGTAGCAGTCGCCGCAGATGGCCGGCCCGAGATGCACGGTGAGTTCACCGGCCGGGCAGCCGAGCGCCGCCAGGGCGTCGACGCCCGCCTGGACGATGCGCCCGGCCGTGCCCCGCCACCCCGAATGGAGCAGCGCGCACGCGCCCGAGGGATGGGCGAGAAATATGGGAACGCAATCGGCTACCGTCACGGCGGCCGCGGTGCGGAGCCCCGCACGGCAGACGTGGCCGTCGGCCGCCGAGCCCCGGAGCCACCCCGTCCAGCCGGGCTGGTGGACGAGCAGCTGGGCGCCATGGACCTGGGCGGCGGTGGCGAGGCGGGCCACCCCGAGCGAGCCGAGGTGGTCGGTGACCGTCCGCCAGCGCGCCATCACGTCGCGGACGGGCTGGTCGGTGGCGGTGCCGAGGCTGCCGAAGGCGCGCGTGGTGGTGTAGGCCAGGAAGCCGAGGGCGGCGAGTTCGGGAACCGGCTCGACGTCCGGCGGGAGCGGCGGGGCGGTCACCCGCCCCGCACTTCGACGCGCTCGATGCGCGCGCCAAGCGCGTTGAGCCGCTCGTCGATGCGCTCGTAGCCGCGCTCGATCTGCTGCACGTTCTGGATCGTGCTGCGCCCGGGGGCGGCGAGGGCGGCGAGGAGCATCGCCATGCCGGCGCGGATGTCGGGCGACTCCACGGTGGCGGCGCGGAGGGGCGACGGTCCGATGACCAGCGCGCGGTGCGGATCGCAGAGCACGATGCGCGCGCCCATGCTGACCAGCTTGTC
The DNA here is from genome assembly GCA_028876525.1 of Gemmatimonadota bacterium. Lineage (GTDB taxonomy): Bacteria > Gemmatimonadota > Gemmatimonadetes > Gemmatimonadales > Gemmatimonadaceae > JAGWRI01. The sequence continues at coordinate 3,891 of JAGWRI010000030.1, forward strand.
CACGAAGAACATGCGCGATTCGAACATCTTCTCGTGCATGAGGATCACGCCGTGGCACTGCGTGGCGGTGACGATCGCGATGGACATGAGATCCGCCGGGAACGCCGGCCAGGGCTGGTCCTCGAGCTTGGGCACGTGCCCGCCGAGGTCCGACTGGATGACGCGCGGCTGGTCTGCGGGGATGACGAGGTCGTCGCCCTCGACGCGGCAATGGACGCCGAGCCGCTCGAAGCCCATGAGGGTGGAGCGGAGCTGGGCGACGCCGGCGCCGGCGATGCGGAGGGCGGAGTTGGTGACCGCGGCGAGGCCGATGAAGGAGCCGACCTCGATGTGATCGGGGCCGATGGCGTGGGCCGCGCCGCCGAACGTCCGGCCGCCCTCGATGGTGAGCGTGTTGGTGCCGATGCCGTCGATCTTCGCGCCGAGGGCGACGAGGAAGTGCGCCAGGTCCTGGACGTGCGGCTCGCTGGCGGCGTTGCGCAGCACCGTGGTGCCGCGCGCGGCGGCGGCGGCCATGAGCGCGTTCTCCGTGGCCGTCACGCTGGGCTCGTCGAGGAAGACGTCGGCGCCGGCGAACCCCCGGACGCGCAGCTCGTACTTGTCGGACGCGTCGAACTCGGCGCCCAGCTCCCGGAGGACGTGGAAGTGGGTGTCGAGGCGGCGGCGGCCGATGACGTCGCCCCCCGGTGGCGGGAGGGTGACGGCCCCGCTGCGCACGAGCAGGGGGGCGGCGAGCAGGATCGACGCCCGGATGCGCGCGCAGAGCGCGCCGTCGAGGGCGCCGGCGCGGACGTGGCGGGCGTGCACGGCGAGGGTGTTGTGGGCCGTCCACTCGGCCTCGGCCCCCACCGAGCGGACGAGCTCGACCAGCGTCTCGACGTCGCGGATGCGGGGCACGTTGGTGAGCGTCACCGGGTGCTCGGAGAGCAGGGTCGCGGCGATGATCGGGAGCGCGGCGTTCTTGTTGCCGGCGGGCCGAATGGTGCCGGAGAGCGCGTGCCCTCCGTGGACGATGAACTGCAGGGCGCTCATGACGGGGCGGAACTCCCGAAGCGGTCGGTAGATGGCGAGGTGCGCACGGCGAAGAATGACCGGAGCACGGAGGGCGAGTCAAGCAGGTGTTTGGTCGCTTGACACCGGCGTCGGCGGCTGGGTACCCTCATGTCAACCACTCATGCTACCGCTTTTCGCCCTGCGCGCGAGCGCCTGGATGCTGCAGGCCACGGCCACCCTGCCCGATACCATCTACACGCGGCAGGTGGTGGAGCGCGGCTGGTTCGACCAGCTGGCGCACGTCGCGGGCGGGGTCCTGATGATCCTGCTCCTGCTGCTGGTGGTGCTGGCGTTTCCGGCGGCGTGGTACGTCCGCCGGGGGTTCCGGCAGGTGGCCGAGGCGCTGGACGGGCTGCGGCACGACCTGGGGCCGCTGATCGAGCGGACGCGCGGGGTGATGCAGAACGCCGAGGAGATCTCGGTGACGGTGCGCGGCGACGTCGAGCGGCTGAGCGAGACGGTGGAGCGGTTCGAGGCGCAGCTCCGCGAGGTCGCGGACATCACGGGCCGGCGGGTGCGGCAGTTCGACGCGTTGCTGGGCGCGGTCCAGGAGGAGGCGGAGGACCTGTTCCTCACGACGGCGTCGACGGCGCGGGGGATCCGGGCCGGGGTGCGAGCGCTGCGCGGCTTCCGGAACCGGCGGGCGCGCCGGTCGGAGCTGGAGGAGGCGCGGGACGACCGCGACGGGGACGACGCGGGGGAGGACGGCGCGGCCGAGCGGCCGCGGGCCCCGCGGCTTCGCCGGCGCCGGCGCGACGTTTCATGACCCTGGGCCGGGCGGCGGCGATGCTGGGCATCGCCGCCGTTCTGCTGGCCGCCCTGCCCCACGCCGCGTACGCGTGGACGCCGGGCACGCACGTCTTCCTGGGCGAGGCGGTGCTGCGGTCGTGGCAGCTGCTGCCGGAGACGATCGCCGACCTGTTGCGCGCGTTCCCATATGATTTTTTATATGGATCGATCGCGGCGGACACGAGCATCGCCAAGAAGTACGCCCCGGTGGGACGGCACTGCCATTCGTGGGACGTGGGATTCGACATCCACGAGGCGGCCGCCGACGAACCGCTGCGGGCGTTCGCGCTGGGCTACCTGGCCCACCTCGCGGCCGACGTCGTGGCCCACAACTACTTCGTGCCGACGCAGCTCACGGTCACGTCGTCCACGTCGTCCATCGGGCACAGCTACTGGGAGAGCCGCTTCGAGACGCATCTCGGCGAGCGGTACAGCCGGCGGGCCCGCGACCTGATTCTGCTCGACCACTCGTCATCCGACCGGCTGCTCGACGACATCCTGAGCCCGACGCTGTTCAGCACGGCCACCAACCGCCGGCTGTTCCGCGGGATGGTGCACGTGGCCGACTCCGAGTCGTGGCAGCGGATCTTCCAGCTGATGGCCGAGAACAGCCGGTGGGACCTGCAGGACCGCGAGGTCGGCGGCTACATGGAGCGGTCGTTCGACTTCATCGTCGACCTGATGCGGCGGCTGGACCACTCCGAGCCGTACCGCCACGACCCGTCGGGGGACGAGCGGCTGCGGCGCGCCAAGCGGGTGCGTCGGATGGCGCTGCGCGACGGCGGGGACGAGGCGGTGGCCGAGGAGGCGGTGCGGCACTTCGGCATGCCCGACTGCACGCTCGAGTACGCCCGGTCGCTCCCGGCGCCGGTCTACGACCCCAGCCGCTCGGCGAGCAGCTGAGCGACCCGCTTGGGGTCGGCGCTCCCCTTCGACTTCTTCATCACCGCGCCGATGAGCACGCCCTGCAGCTTCTTCTCGCCGTGGCGGAACCGCTCCGCTTCGGCGGGCATGGCGGCGATGACCTCATCGAGCCAGGCGCCAAGGGCGGTCTCGTCGGAGACCTGGACCAGCCCCTCGCGCGCGGCGATCTCGGCCGGCTGGCCGCCCGAGGCGAGCATGATCCCGAAGATCTGCTTGGCCGCGGTGTGGCTCACGACGCCGTCGCGGACGAGGCCGAGAAGGGCGGCGAGGCGGGGCGGGTCGATGGGGAAGTCGGCGATGTCGCCGCCGCCGGTGTTGAGCGCGCCGAGCACCTCGCCCATGACCCAGTTGGCGGCCGCCTTGGCGTCGCCGTGCGCGGCCACCGTGGCCTCGAAGTACGCGGCCACGCGGGGGCCCGCCGTGAGCACCTCGACGTCGTACGCGCCCAGCCCGTACGCCTCGGCGTAGCGCGCACGGCGCGCCGCGGGCAGCTCGGGGAGCGTGCCGCGGATGCGCCCGACGTACTCGGGCGCGAGCACGAGGGGCGGCAGGTCGGGCTCGGGGAAGTAGCGATAGTCGTGGCTCCCTTCCTTGCTGCGCGCCACGCGCACCTGGCCGGCGGCGCCGTCCCACAGCATGGTCTGCTGCTCGACGCGTCCGCCGGCCTCGATCAGGGCGCACTGGCGCACGAACTCGCCCTCGAGGGCGCGTTCGACGCCCGAGAACGAGTTCATGTTCTTGACCTCGGTCTTGGTGCCGAGCGCCGCGCTGCCGTGCGGGCGCACGCTGATGTTGGCGTCCACGCGGAGCGAGCCCTCCTCCATGCTCACGTCGCTCACGTCGACGTACTCGAGCACCTGCTTGAGCGCCCGGAGGTAGGCGCCGGCGTCAGCGGCCGAGCGCATGTCGGGTTCGCTCACGATTTCGATGAGCGGCACGCCCGAGCGGTTGAGGTCGATGGCCGTCACGCCAGGATAGCGGTCGTGGACCGACTTGCCGGCGTCCTCTTCCATATGGACGCGGGTGATGCCCACGACGCGGTGGCCGGCCGCGAGCCGGCCGTGGGTGGCCAGCGGACGGTCGAACTGCGAGATCTGGTAGCCCTTGGGCAGGTCGGGATAGAAGTAGTTCTTGCGCGCGAAGACCGAGACCGGGTGCACGGTGCATTCGAGGGCCAGCGCGGCGCGCGCGGCCAGCTCGACGGCGTGGCCGTTGAGCACCGGGAGCGCGCCCGGCAGCGCGAGGCACACCGGACAGACGTTGGTGTTGGGCGGATCGCCGAACGCGGTGGAGCAGCCGCAGAACGCCTTGGTGGCGGTCTTGAGCTGGACGTGGACCTCGAGCCCGACCACCATCTCGAACCGCTCGGCGAAGGCGGCCAACGTCGCGGCGGTCATCGGGCGGCCTCCGGCCCGAGGGCGCGTTCGAGGGCGAAGGCGGCGGCGAACATGCGGTCCTCGGCGAAATGCGGCGCGATGAGCTGTCCGCCGACGGGCAACCCGTCCACGCGGCCGATGGGCTGCGACATCGCGGGCACGCCGGCCAGGTTGGCGGTGGCCGTGAAGATGTCGTTCAGGTACATCTCGTACGGATCGGTGGTGGCGCCGATGGGGAACGCGGGGGTGGGCGTGGTGGGCGTGAACAGCAGGTGCACGCCGCTGGTGAACGCGCGGTCGAAGTCCTGCGTGATGAGCCGCCGCACCTGCTGGGCCTTCCGATAATACGCGTCGTAGTAGCCGGCCGAGAGCACGTAGGTGCCGAGCATGATGCGGCGCGTGACCTCGGGGCCGAACCCGCCCGAGCGGGTGGCCTCGTACATGCCGCGCAGGCCGTCGCCGTCGAGCCGCAGGCCGTAGCGCACGCCGTCGAACCGGGCGAGGTTGGACGACGCTTCGGCCGGCGCCACGATGTAGTACACCGGAATGGCGAGCGCCGTGTGGGGGAGCGAGACGTCGCGGATCTCGGCGCCGGCGGCGCGGAACAGATCCAGGGCGCGGTCGCAGCGCTCGCGCAGGCGGGGCTCGAGGTCGCTGGGAAAGTACTCGCGGGGCTTGCCGATCACGACGCCGGCGAGCGGCCGGTCGGCGGCGGCGCGATAGTCGGGCACCGGGACGTCCACGCTCGTGGCGTCGCGCGGGTCGCGGCCGGCGATCGCGCCGAGGGCGAGCGCGGCGTCGTCCACCGTGGCGCCGAAGACGCCCACCTGGTCGAGGGACGAGGCGAAGGCGACGAGCCCGTAGCGGCTGACGCGCCCGTAGGTGGGCTTGACCCCGACCACGCCGCAGAGGGCGGCCGGCTGGCGCACGGAGCCCCCGGTCTCGGAGCCGAGGGCCACGCGCACGATGCCGGCGGCCACGGCGGCGGCCGAGCCGCCCGACGAGCCGCCGGGCACGCGGTCGGGCGCCAGCGGGTTGCGGGTCGGGCCGTACGCGCTGTGCTCGGTGGACGAGCCCATGGCGAACTCGTCCATATTTGTCTTTCCAAATACGACGCCGCCGGCGGCGCGCAGGCGCGCGACCACCGTGGACTCGTACGGGCTCACGTAGCCGCGGAGGATGCGCGAGCCGCAGGTCGTGGGCAGGGTGCGCGTGGCGATGTTGTCCTTGACGGCCACGGGCAGGCCGGCCAGCGGCCCGTCGGGCGCGGCGTCCGCCTGGGCGATGGCGTCGGCGTCGTCGCGCCAGGCGAAGATGTTGAGGCCGTCGGCGCCGGCATTCACCTCGTCGGCACGCGCCGCGGAGGCGGCAACCGCGGCTCGGGCGGCGGCGCTCACGACTCCTCCCCGGTTTCGTGGGTGGCCAGCCGGGGCACGAGCAGGAAGCCGTCGCGGGTGGCGGGGGCGAACCCGTCGGGACGGCGGGCCAGCCCGTCGGGCGGTCCGGCGTCGGCGCGCAGCGGCATGCCGGGCACGGTCTCGTCGGCCGGCAGGCTCGAGGTGTCGACGCGCGAGAGCACCTCCATGTGGCCGAGGATGCCGTTCATCTGCGCGGTCAGGGCCCGGGCGTGCGCGTCGGTGAGGCCGAGCCGGGCGAGCGCCGCGATGTGCCGTACGTCGTCGAGAGAAACCGCCACTAGTCCACGTCCCGTTCGAGGTTGGCCTGCGCGACGACGAGCGTCTTGCGGCCCACGGTCTCGTCGTCGAAGTCCACCCGCACCTTGGTCTGCGGCCCGCTGCCGGTGACCTCGGCAATCAGGCCGCCGCCGAACTTGCGGTGCCGCACCCGCGCGCCGACGGCGATCACCGCGGCGTCCTGCGATTCGTCCTCGACAGCGATGGAGCCGAGCGGACGCCCGGGCCGCCGGGCCGCCGGCGAGCGCGAGGGGAAGATATCGTCGTCGACGTCGAGCGACGAGCCTCCGGGCCACGCCGGCCGGGGGCGGTCGCCGCGTCCGCCGAGCCCCGCCATGATGCCCCGCCCGCTCGACCGCACGCGGATGGTGTCCACGCGGTCGAGCAGGCCGTCGGGGATCGCGGCGAGGAAGCTCGACGGGCGCGAGGGGAGGAACTCGCCGTTGCGCCGGCGCGACTCCGCGTGCAGCAGGTAGAGACGCCGCTCGGCGCGGGTGATGCCCACGTAGAACAGGCGCCGCTCCTCCTCCAGCATCGGCGGATCGTCGTAGGCGCGCGCCAGCGGAAAGAGGCCGTCTTCGAGGCCGGTGATGAAGACCACCGGGAACTCGAGGCCCTTGGCGTTGTGCAGGGTCATGAGGGTGATCGCGTCGGCGTCGGCGGCCAGCTTGTCCACGTCGGCGACGAGGGTGGCGCGCTGGAGGAAGAGATCGAGCGGGGTGAGGCCGACCTCGCCCTCGACGTCCTCGACGGTTTCGGAGGCGCCGGCAATGAGCTCGCGGACGTTGTCGAGCCGGTCGCGGGCCAGCGCTTCGCCTTCGGCGCCGAGGTGCTCGGCGTATCGGATCTCGGCCACCAGCGCGCCGAGCAACTCGTCGACCGCCGCCTCGCGGGCCCGGTCGCGGAACGTCGCGATCAGCGCGGCGAAGCCGGCGAGGGCGGTGCGCGTGGCGGGACGGATGCCGTCCAGCAGCTCGTCGCGGGTGGCGGCTTCGAGCAGCGGGATCCCGGCGGCGCGGGCGCGTTCGGCGAGCAGATCGACCGAGGCGTCGCCGATGCCCCGGCGGGGCACGGCGACGGCGCGGCGGAAGGCTTCGTCGTCGGCGGGATTGGCGATGAGTTTGAGGTAGCCCAGGAGGTCGCGGATCTCGCGCCGGTCGTAGAAGCGGACCGCGCCGACCAGCCGGTAGGGCATGGCGTGGCGGCGCAGGGCCTCTTCGAGGGCCCGGCTCTGCGCGTTGGTGCGATAGAGGACGGCGAAATCGCGCAGCTGCCAGCCGGCAGCGGTCCGCTGGCGGCGCAGCTCGTCGACCATCCAGTCGGCCTCGTCGCGCTCGTCGAGGGCGCGCACGGCGGACACGCGCTCGCCGGGGGCGTGCGTGGCGCGGAGCGTCTTGCCCATGCGATCGGCGTTGGCCGCGATGACGACGTTGGCCAGCTCGAGGATCTGCGGCGTGGAGCGGTAATTCTCCTCGAGGCGCACGACGAACGCCGAGGGGAAGTCCTTCTCGAAGTCGAGGATGTTGCGGATGTCGGCGCCGCGCCACCCGTAGATGGACTGGTCGTCGTCACCGACGACGCAGACGTTGCCGTGGCCCTGGGCGAGGAGCTGGACGAGCCGGTACTGGGCGCGGTTCGTGTCCTGGTACTCGTCCACGAGCAGGTAGCGGAACCGGCGGCGCAGGCGCTCGAGCTCGTCGGGGTGCCGTTCCAGGAGGCGAACGGGGAGCAGGAGGAGGTCGTCGAAGTCGACGGCGTTGGCGCGGCGCAGGGCCGGTTCGTACTCGGCGTACACGCCGGCCACCGCGCGGGCAAACGGATCGCGGGCCAGCGCGGCGTATTCCTCGGGCGAGACGAGGGCGTTCTTGGCGTCGGAGATCGCGCCGCGCACGGCGCGGAGGGCGAACTGCTTGGGATCCGCGTCGAGCCGCTCCATGAGGCGCCGGATCGCCGCCTCGGCGTCGTCCTCGTCGTAGATCGTGTACGACGCGGTGCGGCCCACGAGGGGGGCGGCGCGGCGGAGCAGCCGGGCGCCGATGCTGTGGAAGGTGCCGGCCCACATGCCGGCGGGCTCGTGCTCGAGGAGGGCGGCGATGCGCTCGCGCATCTCGCCGGCCGCCTTGTTGGTGAACGTGACGGCGAGGATCTGCTCGGGCCGGACGCCGTGGGCCTGGATGAGCCGGGCGACGCGCCGCGTGAGCACGCGCGTCTTCCCGGAACCGGCGCCGGCGAGGACGAGGAGGGGGCCTTCGTGATGGAGAACGGCTTCGCGCTGCGCGGCATTGAGGCCATCGAGCAGCGCATCCGGAGCGGCGCGCGACATCACCGAAGTATAACGTCGAACGTCGCGCCCCGGTCGGTGGGAACGAGCACGAGCCGGCCGCCATGGTTCTCGGACACGATGCGGCGGGCAAGCGAGAGGCCGATGCCCCACCCCGCCTGCTTGGTGGAGAAGCCGGGCTCGAAAATCCGGTCGCGGAGCTCGCGCGGGATGCCGGGACCGTCGTCGGCGACGCGGATGCGGCACCCGTGCTCGGCGAGCAGCGCCGTGGAGATGGCGATGCGGCCGCCGCGCCCCGCCATGGCGTCAAGGGCGTTCTTGACCAGCACCTCCAGCGCCCACTCGAGCAGGACGGAGTCGCCGGTCACCGTGAGGGCGCCGTCGGCGTGCTCGACGTCGATCCGGATGGCGTGGGCGAGGGTGGGCACGCGGGCGCGGAAGTAGTTGGCGACGCGGTCCACCATGGCGCCGAGATCCACCGGGTCGCGCCGCGGCTCGCGCCCGATGCGTTCGAAGCGGTGGGCCACGCGGTCCAGACGGTCGACGTCGGCGCGCATGTGGCGGGCCATGGCCTGCGCCTGCGGGTCGCGCTCGCCCCGCTCCTCGAGCAGCTCGATCCAGCCGCCGATGCTGGACAGGGGCGTGCCGAGCTGGTGCGCCGACTCGCGGGCCATTCCGGCCCAGAGGTGCTCGCGGGCGGCGTCGCTGCGCGTGCGGATGATGAAGAACCCGGCGAGCAGGAGGAGGAGCGCCGTGACGGCCTGGAGCGGCGGGATGATGCCGAGCCAGTAGACGAGCGGGGTCTCGCCGTAGTGCACGGCGAGCACCGCGTCCACGACGGGCGGGTTCTGGCGGTCGAGCACCGCGACGTAGGCGCGCACCCGCGGGTCGGCGTCGGCCACCGTGTCGCGCGGATCGAAGGGCAGATTGGCGTGGGCGATGGGACGCCCGGCGCTGTCGGTGACGATGAGCGGCACGCCCTGTTCGCGCACGTCGCGCGAGATGTCGAGCAGGGCCTGGAGCCCGGCCCCCTCGGTGGTGTCGCCAAGGGCGCGGTAGACGCGCGAGTACATGGCGCTGGACCGCGCAGCGGCGGCCCGCAGCGAGCGCACCACGCGCTGCGTGTAGTACACGTACGATCCGAGCAGCAGGACGATGAGCGTGGCGACGAGCACTTCCGGCGCGTGCCGACGCATGCGGATCACGCGAGCCGGTCCGTCCCCAGGTACGGCTGCAGGACCGCGGGCACCTTCACCGAGCCGTCGGGCCGCTGGTGATGCTCGAGCAGGCAGGCGATGGTGCGCGGGAACGCGAGTCCCGACCCGTTGAGGGTGTGCACGAACCTGGGCTTCTCACCCGCCGCCGGCCGGTAGCGGATGTTGGCCCGGCGCGCCTGGAAGTCGGTGAACGTGCTGCACGACGACACTTCGAGCCAGGCGCCGACGCCCGGCGCCCAGGCTTCGAGGTCATAGGTCTTGGCCGACGAGAATCCCGTGTCGCCCGCGGCGAGCAGCTTGCGCCGGTACGGGATCTCGAGGCGTTCGAGCAGGGTCTCGGCGTGCCGGGTAAGGACCTCGAGCTGGCGCTCGGAGTCGTCCTGGGCCGCGTAGCGCACCAGCTCGACCTTGTCGAACTCGTGGGTGCGGAGGATGCCGCGCGTGTCCTTCCCGGCGGAGCCGGCTTCGCGCCGGAAGCAGCGGGAGTAGGCCACGAACGCCATCGGCAGCTGGGCGGCGTCGAGGATCTCGTCGCGATAGAGGTTGGTGACCGGGACTTCGGCCGTCGGAATCAGGAAGACGTCGTCCCTCGTGGCGTAGGCGTCGTCCTCGAACTTGGGGAGCTGGCCGGTGCCCGTCATGGTCTGGCGGGTGACGAGCTGCGGCGGCCACACCTCCTCGTATCCGTGCTCCGCGGTGTGCGTATCCATGAACAGCGCGAGCAGCGCGCGCACGAGGCGCGACCCGCGACCGCGGTACACGACGAACCCGGAGCCGCTGATCTTCGCGGCGCGCTCGGGGTCCATCATGCCCAGCGCCGCCATGACCTCCCAGTGCGGCCGGACGCCGCCGTCGCGCGGCACGCCCCACGTCCTGACGATGACGTTGCGCTCCTCCCCGCCGGCCGGCACGTCGGGCAGCGGCACGTTCGGAATCTCGAGGAGCAGCTTCTGGAGGGCGGCCTCGACCTCGGCCAGTCGCGCCTCCTCGGCGGCGATCGCGGCGCCGACGGCGCGGCCGCGCTCGATCAGCCCGGCGGCGTCCTCCCCGGCCTTCCGCCGGCGCGCGACTTCCTGCGAGCTCGCGTTGCGCTCGGCCTTCTTCTCCTCAACCGAGGTGATGAGCCCGCGCCGGTCGCGATCCAGCGCCTCGGCCTGCTCCAGCACCGGCAGCAGAACCTCGCCCGCCCCGCGCCGCGCGACCGCGTCGCGCAGCAGGGGCATCTGGTCGCGCAGCATGCGGGGGTCGTGCATGGCTCACTTGGTCGGAATGCCGGGCATCAGCGACACGTAGCCGCAGTTGGGGTCCGCCACGAGGCGGACGTACATCGCGCGCAGCGACGGGTTGACGCTGTCCACGACGAACTTGCCGTAGTACGACGTGCCGAGGGAGTACGCCGTGCAGGTGGAGGTGTCGTAGACGTTGACGGCCACCGTGGCGCCGACGGGCACGACGAGCGTCGAGTCGGGCGTGTACCCGCTCTTCGTGGCGATGGTGTAGTTGTCGTAGGGCGTGTCGATCTTCTGGAGCCCGATGCGAATCACGGCCGAGAGGCCGTTGGCCACCTTGCGGGCCGGATAAACAACGATGCGGCCGGCCGAATCGATGTCCAGCGCGACGTTGAACTGGAGATTGTTGTCCACGGCGACCGGCGAGCCGGTCAGGAAGTCGATCCCCGCCGGCGTGGACGCCGGGGCGCCGTTCAGCGCGTACACGGTGAAGTCGGTCGCCGTGTTCGGGAACTGCGCCTTGGGGGCGCTGAGGGCGCCGCAGCCGGCGCAAAGCAGGGCGAGTGCGGCGCCGGAAATGGTCGGGTATCGTGGCATCATCTGGGGCCGCGCGGGTCGGCCGAGTGGGAGCGTAAGGGCGAAGGATACCGGAACGGACGAGGGACTTCAAGCGATTGCCGTCGCTTGACTTCGCTCGCGGCGATCTCTAGCTTCGCCAACACTTTCCAAGGAGCGGGAATGGCGAGCATTCGCGATCTCGTCGCCGCCATCCGGCAGCGCGACGGCGTGGAAGCCGCGGTCGTCCTCGGCCGCGATGGACTGCTGATCGACAGCCAGGTGGTGGCGGGGCTCGACCCCGACGATCTGGCGGCCCGCATTCCTCCGATCATCGCCGCGGCGGACGACCTCGGCGCAGCCAGCGGGCGCGGCGAGCTGGTGACGGCGGTGCTGGAGCACCGCGAGGGGCTGGCCCTGGTGGCCGCGCTGACCAGCGAGGCGGTGCTGTTCGTGCTCCTCGCGCCGGGCGCGAACGTGGGGCAGCTGCTGTACGAGCTGCGCCGCAACCGGGAAAACATCGCCGCGCTCGTCTGACCCGTGTCGTCCCCCAGCGCCACCTGCCACGTGCTCGTCGCCGACGACGAGCCCCACATCGGCCGCATCATCAAGATGAAGCTCGAGCAGGGCCCGTTCCGGGTTTCGCTGGCGTACGACGGCCGCGAGGCGCTGGCGGTGCTGGAGCAATCGCCCGACATCGGGCTCGTGCTGCTCGACGTGATGATGCCGCACCAGAGCGGCCTGGACGTGCTGGAGGCCATGCGGGCGGATCCGCGGTGGCGCGACCTGCCCTGCATCATGCTCACCGCGGCGGGCGAGGCGGAGTACCAGCGGCGGGCGCGGGCGATGGGCGCGAGCGACTTCCTGACCAAGCCGTTCAGCCCGAAGCGCCTGTACGCGCGGGCCGCGGAGCTGGTGGGACTGGCGCCTGAGGACCTGGGAGCGGACATCGCATGAGCCGGTGGGTGGTGGTGCTGGCGGGCGGGATCGGATCGCGGTTCTGGCCGCTGAGCACGCCCCAGCGGCCCAAGCAGCTGCTCCCGCTGGTGGGCGACCGGCCGCTGCTGCGGGACACGCTCGACCGCGTGCGGCCGCTGGCCGACCCCGCCCACACCCTGATACTCACCAACGCGTCGCTCGTTCCGGCAATCGCCGCGGCGGCGCCCGAGATTCCGCGCGCGAATCTGATGGCCGAGCCGCAGCCGGCGGGCACCGCCGCCGCGCTCGCCTGGGCGGCCCACCGCATCGCGGCGGCCGACGGTCCCGGCGCCACGATGCTCTCGGTTCACGCCGACTGGGCGGTGGCGGACGCGGACGGGTTCCGGCGCGCGCTGTCGGCGGCGGCCGACGCGGCCGACGCGCACGCGAGCCTGGTCACGGTGGGCGTCGTGCCGTCGCGGCCGGACCCGGGGTTCGGGTACATCCAGCCCGGCGCGCCCGTCGGCCCCGGGGTGCGCCGCGTGGCCCGGTTCGTGGAAAAGCCCGACGCCGAGCGCGCGGCGGCGATGTGCGCCGAGGGCTACCTCTGGAATTCGGGAATCTTCGTGTGGCGGGTGGGCGACTACCTGGCCGAGCTGGACGCGCACACGCCGGAGGTGGCACCGGCGCTGCGGGCGCACCCGGACGATCTCGCGGCGTTCTTCGGCGCGGTGGCGACGCCGATCTCGGTGGACGTGGGCGTGATGGAGCGGAGCGCGCGCGTGCTGGTGATTCCCGGCGACTTCGGGTGGGACGACATCGGCGTGTGGGGCGCCCTGCTCCGCGTCCGGGCGCGCGACGCGCAGGGCAACGCGCTCGCCGGGCGCGCGTTCGCGGTGGACGCGCACGACAACGTGGTGCACGCCGATCAGGGCACGGTGGTGCTGTACGGCGTGGACGACCTGGTGGTCGTGACGCGCGACGGCCTGACGGTGGTGACCACGGTCGAGCGCTCGCACGCGCTCAAGGCGCTGCTGGCGCGGCTGCCCGCCGACGTGCGGGACCAGCCGTGAGCGAGCTCTTCCTCTACGACGACGCGCGCGCGCGCGCGTTCGCGCCGTTCGCGCTCACGCGCCCCGCCGGCGAGCTGCGCGCC
>JAGWRI010000318.1 GCA_028876525.1 Gemmatimonadota bacterium
GAGGACTGGGCCAACCTCTGGCTCAACGAGGGATTCGCCGAGTTCATGCCCGGCCAGTACTGGGGGGAGAAGCTCGGGGAGCACGCGGCCGAGGACTACTATTTGGACGAGTACCACCAGTACGTGGCCACCGACGCGCGGGCGCCGATGGCGCTGGCGTCATATCACTCCAATAATATCTATCCCAAGGGCGCCCTCGTCCTGCAGATGCTGCAGGATTATCTCGGACCCACGCGCTTCTGGGCCTCGCTCCACACCTACCTCACCCGGCACGCGTTCGGCAACGGCACCACCGACGACCTCCGCCAGGCGGTCCTCGCCACCACCGGCGAAAACCTCGACTGGTTCTGGAGCGAGTGGGTGTACGGCGCGGGCTACCCGAAGTTCACCGTCACGGCGGCCTACGACACGGCGGCGCGCACGCTCACGCTGCACGTCGCCCAGACCCAGCAGGATACGCTCAAGCCGGACCGCAACGGCGTCCGGTTCCAGGTGGACACGGCGTTCAGGATGCCGGTCACGATCCGCGTCGGCACCGCCGACGGCGACGTCGTGCAGCACGCCTGGCTCGACGCGCGCGACCAGACGATTGCCGTCTCCGGCGTCAGGACGGCGCCCACGATGGTGGTGTTCGACGACGGCAACCACATCGTGAAGGGGCTGACCTTCGACCAGCCCACCGCGTGGCTGGTCACGCAGCTCGCCAAGGACCCGAACCTGTGGAACCGCGAGTGGGCAATCGGCCAGCTCGCCAGGCGCACCGACGAGCCGGCGGCGGCCGCCGCGCTCGGCGCGGCCGCGGACCGCGCCGACTACTTCCTGACGCGCCGTCAGGCGGTCGAGGCGCTGGGCGCCTTCCCGCCGGCGTCGGCGATGGCCGCCGTGACGGCGGCCCTTCGCGACACGGCGTCGGCCGTCCGGTCGGCCGCGGTGACCGCGCTCGGCCGGCTCGGCGGCACGGACGCGGTGACCCGCCTCCGCGAGGCGTTCGCCCACGACCCCAGCTACGACGTGCGCGCGGCCGCGGTCTCGGCGCTCGTGCAGGCCGACACGGCGCACGCCGACGGCGTGCTGGCCCGCGCCCTCATGACGCCGTCGTACCGGGAGGTGATCCGCCACGCGGCGCTGGAAGGCGTGGCGCGGCTGCAGGACACCGCGCGCACGAAGGACGTCGAGGGGCTCATCGCCCTCGACGCCGAGCCGGCGCAGGTGCTGGGCGTGCTCGCCACGCGCGGCGACTCGACCGCGCTCCAGGCGCTGCTTCGCCACATCGACGACGATCGCTCGGGCGTGCGGCGCTACGTGGTGGGCGGCTTCGCGCTGGCCCTGCGCGGCCCCGGACGCGCCGAGATCCTGGGCCGTCTGAGGCAGGCGGCGCCCCTGATCATGCACGCCGACACGAAGCAGCAGGTGCAGGGCGTGATCACGGAGGCGGAGAAGGGGGCGGGCGGCTGACCGGCCGCCCGCCCCGGGCGCGCCCGCCGGCGGGCTACTGGCCCGGCGGCAGGCGGAAGATCGCGAGCTGCGGATGCAGCGCGCTGCTCAGCGGCCTGGCACCCGGCGCCGCGAAGAGCAGCGTCACGCCCGCCGCGTTCTGCGGCGTGTCCAGCCGGTAGAACGCCGGCGTCCCCGGATACAGGCGGGCCGGCGTCGTGTCGCTCGTGATCGCGGTGAGCCGGAGCGGCGTGGCCAGCGGAATGTCCGACGACGGCCCGGAGGTCGCGTAGAGGCGCGCCCACAGCTGCTCCAGGTTGCGCGTCGCGAACCGGTCGGCGGCGGGGGCCGTGTTGCGCGGCAGGCCGGGCAGGCTGTCGGTGTACAGCGCGAGCCCGAAGTCCGAGAACAGCGACGGGAAGCTCTGACCCGTGGCGCTCTCGATGCTCGCCACGCCGGTGGCCGGCGTCTGCTCCATCCGGCGGAACACCGTGTCGCCGAACTGATCGCCCAGCCAGCGCACCAGCGCCCAGTCGCCGCCGCGCCACGAGAAGCCGCCGTCGGCGTCGCTGTGCGTGGTCAGGCTCGCCGTATCCGGCTTGAGGGCGTACTGGTACGAGTCGTAGAGGAAGCCCTGGATGAACCCCTGCGACGAATCGGGGAAGATCTGGCCGGCGCTCGTGCGGCACGACGGCGGCGGGCACTTCCGCTCGTAGTACAGCGAGCCCAGCTCTTCCGCCGCGATGCTCAGTCCCTCGTCCAGCCAGCCCGGCTGCGGGTTGCCCCCGCGGACGATCACGTGCTGCGAGAAATCGATCAGGTGCTGCAGCTCGTGGAGGAAGGTGCCCGGGGCGGCGAACATCACGTCGCCGGCGGGGTGGCTGCAGCTCACCGTGGCCAGCGAGTCGGGCACGATCGAGTAGAAGATCTCGCCCTGGTTCGAATTGGGGTCGCTCGGGCCGTCGAAGTCCACCGGATCGAAGAACCCGAGCACGTACCCCTGCGTCTGGCACTGCTGCTTGGGCGTGTCGGCGTTGACCACGGGCGACATGAGCATGATGACGTGCCCGTTCTGGTCCACGTCCGAGGGCTGGCCGAAGGCGGCGGTGTCGATCGGGTAGAGCGTCTGATCGAAGTACGACGCGAACTGCTGCACCTGGGTGTCGGTGAAGCCGTCCGGCGGCGCGGGGGCCATCGTGTCGATGTAGAGCAGGACGTTCGCGCCCGCGTAGCGCAGCTTGGCGCCCACGGCCTTCCATGTCGGGTTGCTGGCCGAGAAGGTCGAGCGCACGTGGAAGGTGCGGACGCTTCCCACGGCCGGCGTCGTGGAGGCGGCGACGTTGCGGAGCGCGGCCGCGCGCGCCGACGTTCGGGCGAAGTCGCCGGCGGCGGCCATCCGCGCTCCCGTCGCCCGCAGCGCGGCATCGAACGCCATCTGCCGGCGATTGGGACGAATGGGCGGCAGGGTGCCCGTGCCGAAGTCGATCGGCGCCGCGAGCGAGGCGGCGGGCGCCACGGATTTCGCCGCCGCCGTCACCGCCGCCAGTTGGTACGAGATCGCGGTGCTGCCGGCCTGATCGGTCGGGAACTCCGCCAGCACCAGGTAGCTGGCCCCGTTCCCGGCCAGCGTCACGGTCGTGCCGCCGTTGGAGCAATCCACCCGCGAGACCTGCGCCGCGGTGAGCCGCAGCGTGTCGGCCACCGAGCACGGATTGAGCGTGAACGAACCGGACGGCGGCGTGGTCGGCGTGGTGGGCGACGGGCTGCCGCCGCTGCTGCATGCGGAAACCGCCGCGGCGGCGAGCAGGGACAGCGCGGCGACGGTCCGCGTGGGGTGCGGGCGATAGGAAGGGCGCATGGGTCCGGTGGGCGGGCGAAGGGACGGGCGGGGCGGACGGTGTCCTGACGGCTAGTAGCGTCGCCCGGCGGGAAAAGTTCCTCGTTCGCCGGTCGGGGCGCAATCTCTAATCCTCTAATCCGGCCCGCCCGTGACCCGCGCCCTTGCGGCGCCTGCGGCGGAGCGTAATGTCCCGCATAAATCCTGGCGCTAACTCAAGGGAATCCAGGCCGATGGCGGCACCGGCAGGACCAACCAGAAGGAATCGCGCCGCGGGCGGCATCGCGGGGCTCAGGCAGTTCACCTGGCTGTTCGCCGTCGCGCTCGTGGCGTTTGGGCTGGGCGAGTTGGGGCTGTTCGCCTTCCAGCGCTGGGAGACCGGCTGGGCCGATCACAGCCGCGAAGTGGCCCGCCTCGCGCAGACGGCGTACGCCACCCTGCTCGTGCGGCAGTCGGCGGTGAACCTCGCGCTGCTCGTGCCGGGCGGATTTCACACGCCGTACACCGACGCCACGTCGGCGGCCCTGGACTCGACGCTCGATTCGCTGGTGGCGCAGACGGCCGACAACCCCGACCAGCAACGGCGCGCCCGCCGGATCGCGGCCGCCGTCGCGGCCTGGCGCGCCGGCTTCGTGGTTCCCGCGCTTGGCGGCGGGCTCACGCCGGTGGCCGCCGCCGAAGCCGAGGCCCGTCTTTCCGGCGACGTGCGATCGGCGCTGACCGCGTTTCTCACCGCGGAGGACGTGATATACGCCGACCGGCGCGGCCGATCCGATCTCATCGGCTGGCTGGCCATGGTCGCGCTGCTGCTGCCGAGCGCGCTCCTGGCCGCCATCATCGTGCTGTCGGGCCGCCGCTTCGCGGGGCAGGCCGAGCAGATCGACGACCAGCAGGCCCAGCTCGAGGAGCAGGCGGTGGAGCTGGAGCAGCAGGTGCAGGAGCTGGAGGTGGCCAACACCGAGCTGGCCGAGGCGGTGGTGGCCGAGAAGCGCGCGCTGGACAACTTCGCGGCCGAAGCGCGCGCGCGACAGCGGGCGACGGGGGAGCTCGAAGCGGCGATGATGAATTCCCCGGTGGCCATGTCGATTGTCGACGCCGAGCTCAACTACCTGTTCGTCAACAATGCCACGGCGGCAATCACCGGCGTGCCGGCGGCCCAGCACGCCGGCGTTCCGATGCGCCAGATCAATCCGACGCTCGATCCCGAACTGGAACGGGCAATGCTCAGCGTGCTCGCCACCGGCGAGCCGCTGCGAAACTTCGAGATGATGCGGCGGGTTGGGCCCGCCGGGCGCCGCCGGCACCTCTTGCTGAACCTCCATCCCGTGCGCACCGACGCCGGCGAGACGCTGGGCCTGGCCATCGCCGCCGTGGACATGACCGACCAGCGCGAGCTGCAGGAGCAGTTCCACCACGCGCAGAAGCTGGAGGCCGTGGGCCGGCTCGCCGCCGGAATCGCCCACGACTTCAACAACCTGCTCACGGTGATCCGGAGCTACTGCGATCTGGCGCTGCTCGAGATGCCGGAGGGGGCGCCGGGGCGCGAGGAGATCGGCGAGGTGCGCCAGGCGGGCGAGCGCGCGGCGGCGCTTGCCCGGCAGATGGTCGGCATGAGTCGCAAGCAGACCGTCATACCGCGCGCGCTGCCCATCGGCGAGGCCGTCGTCGAGGTGGAGCCGATGCTGCAGCGCGTCGCGTCCCGCACCCACACGCTGCGCCTGCGGCTCGACGAGCCGCTCGGCACGGTTCACATGGACCAGACGCAGCTCGAGCAGGTGCTGATGAACCTCGTGATCAACGCCGTGGATGCCACGCCGCCGGGCGGGCACATCACGGTCGAGGGGCGGAGCGTGATGATCGGGCCCGACCAGGCAGGCCGGATGCCTGGCCTCTCGCCGGGGCCCCACGTGGCCCTTGCGGTCAGCGATACCGGGTCGGGCATGGACGCCGACACGCTCCAGCGCATCTTCGAGCCGTTCTTCACCACGAAGCC